>NZ_JANAVI010000020.1:0-73561 GCF_024213325.1 Paenibacillus sp. MZ03-122A
ATGCCCGATTCGCTCACGGAAAAGTGCATGCGAAGCGCATCATGGTGCTGCACCATCCGATCGAACACGCGCTGCACAATCGCTTCATCGAATCCCTCTTTCCGATAGAGCATCATCGACTGGTTAAACCGGTGCGGATGCTCCATCTGCTGCTCAAAGAAACAGTGCTGAACAGGTAGAAGCGGCACTTCCCCTGCCACGAGCCCTTGGTCGGCGTGACGCGCTACGGATTGCACATGAGGCGCAAGGTCATGGATCGTCGGATAGCGGAACAAATCCCGCATCTCCAGCTGAAGATCGTACTTATGCAGACGGGAGGCCACCTGAATCGCTTTGATAGAATCGCCACCCAGCGCAAAGAAATGGTCATGAATGCCGATGTGCTCGACGCTCAGCACGCCCTGCCAAATCTCGACCAATTGGGATTCGATGTCGCTTCGCGGCGCTTCGTACGCCGCACCTGCGGCCAACTGTACGTCCGGTTCCGGTAATGCGTTACGGTCGATCTTGCCGTTAGGGGTGAGCTGCATCTGGTGCAGGTGCACGAAGTACGCCGGGATCATGTACTCTGGCAACAACGCGGCCAGATGGGCCCGCAGTTCGGCGACAGACCGGGCTTCGCTACTCACGTAATACGCACACAAGTAGGCCTGTCCGCTTTCGTCACGCTTCGCCATGACCACCGCTTCCCGCACCGCTTCGTGTTCCAAAAGCCGCACTTCCACTTCCCCGCACTCGATCCGGTACCCCCGAATTTTGACTTGGTGGTCGATCCGGCCCAGGTACTCGATATTCCCGTCCGGCAGCCAGCGTGCCAGATCCCCGGTCCGGTACATCCGCTCTCCGGGTTCAAACGGATTGGACACGAATTTCTCCGCCGTCAGTTCCGGACGGTTCAAGTAACCCCTTGCCAAGCCATCCCCCGCGATGCACAGCTCGCCCGGCACACCGATCGGCAGTAGCATGTTCTCCCGGTCTACGATGTAAGCGCGAGTATTGGCAATCGGGCGCCCTATCGGAATCGTTCCGCGGTTAACGTCCGCTTCTCCAATCGGATAACAGCATGCGAAGGTTGTACTTTCCGTCGGGCCATAACCGTTGATCAATTGCAATCCTTCGATTTGCATCGCTTTTTTCGCATGCGGTACAGAGACGACATCGCCGCCTACGAGCAGTTGGCGCACTCCTTTTAACCCATGCAGACGATGCTCCACCATGACGTTAAACAATCCTGACGTTAACCACAGAATGGTGATGCCGTATGTTCCGATTTGTTCGGACAGTTCTTCCAGTGTCGTAAGCACCGGCGGCATCAGTACCAACCGGGCACCGTTAAGCAAGCTCCCCCAAATTTCAAATGTCGCCGCATCGAAGGAAACCGTCGATGCCTGTAAAAAGACATCACTTTCCGTGATGCGTACATAGTCCGTTTCCTTCACTAACCGCACTACACCACGATGGACGACGGCTACACCCTTCGGCTGTCCCGTCGATCCAGATGTATAGATCACATACGCTAGATTCTCAGGCCCGCTTGCCGCAGGCAGGTTCGACGTTTCTCCCGCATACAGCGAAGCATCCGCTAGGTTCAGCACAGTTCCTTCGTAAACTTGCGGTACTTTCGGTTCCCCGTATACAAGCAAAAGATCGGCGCCGCTGTCTTCCAGCATGTACGCGATCCGCTCCGTCGGGTACGATGGTTCGATCGGCAAGTACGCCCCGCCCGCCTTCAAAATAGCAAGTATTCCCACGACCATCTCTACCGAACGCTCTGCCATGATCCCCACGAGACTGTCGGCTCCTATACCTCGTTCTCGCAATACTCGCGCCAGTTGGTTCGCCTTCGCGTTCAGCTCCCGGTACGTCAGATGTTCATTCCCGCACACCACCGCTACTGCTTCCGGCGTTCTCGCAACTTGTTCTTCAAACCAGCTGACAATGGTTTTGTCATGTGGATTATCCGCATGACAAAACCGGTTTTCAAACCTAGTATGAATACCGAGCTCGGACGGATATTTCGTTGGGGTGGAAACACTTAGCTCCATTAGGTGTTCCACTTCGTTGAGATCTAACATTTGGACGTCGTTTAATGCTAAGCCGGGATTTCTCATCATATGTTTCATTATTTTAAATAGATGCTTGCCCAACCCCTGTATTTGCTCCAAAGTGATTTTATCCTGGAGATATGTGAATCGCAATCGAAGCGATTCATCTAAGAAAGCAGTTAACGTCAAATCATAATGCGTTCTCTCAATAGATTCATAACTGATAATCTTTACTCTGCCAGTATGCTGGCGCAATCGTTCGTCAAGCGGATAATTTTCCACGACAAAGATTGTGTTAAATAAAGGTTCACCCGTGCCTAACCCACTATACTCGTGAATATTGATAAGTGGAGTTTGCTCGTATTCCATTCGACTTCGCAACAATTCCTCCACTGTGCGGATCCAATGAATGATGTTTTGATTTCCATCCCATTTGAGCCTTAGGGGCAAGGTATTGATGAATAATCCAATTGTGTTTTCGATTCCGTCTATATCCAAATTTCTGCCTGAGACCGTTGTGCCGAAGACAAGATCACAACTCCTGGTATATTTATGAAGTAGTATTCCCCAAGCAGAATATAGGAATGAAGCGAGCGTCATTTCGTGAGCTCGAATGAAACTTTGCACTTCCGCATAGTACTCGCTATCCAACGTTAATATCCATTCACCTGAACCCTTTTTGTACACGCTTGATATGTCCTTGGGAATTTTCAGCATGCTCCGACTGTCGAGCGCATCTAGGTTTTTTTTCCAATAATCGGATTGTTCCTGCCTATCTAGCGATTTCGTCCATCGAATGAACGATTTATACCCCATATGATTAGATATGGGGATAGAGGTTCCCATCAAAAGCGCTTCATATTGTTCAAGAAATGAACCAATTACTATTCCACTACTCCATCCGTCATACAAAATATGATGATGGGTGATGATCATTTCACAAGCATTAGTCCCGAAAGTGCATAGCGTGACCCGCACCGGATCGCACGTAATATCGATTTTTTCAACGGAGTCCTGCGACATTACGATATCTATCATTTCACTCCTCGATTGCTCATCTTCAAGATTCGCAAAGTTATACTTTCGAATGGGGATAGTTTTATTTTTCAAAACTATCTGAACAGGCTTTTCTATCCCTTTATAACGAAATACGGAACGGAGCGCCTCATGTTTTTGAGGCAATTGCTGCCATGCTTGTTCAATTAAATCAGAGTTAATTTCACCGACCAGTCGAAGCTTAAGTTGTACCAAATATGGATCTTCTTCATTACTCATTAAAGAATGATATAGAATTCCCTCTTGAGTGGGGCTGAGCGACCAGATATCATCCACATTCATCTTATCCAGCTTATTAATCATAAATCCAAAGCCCTCCAATTCTTCCTTGCCTGTTTTGCTGCTGTATGTTTCTTTCCTCCATAACCTGCATCTTCGATTGATTTCCAAACCGTCTGCCTGAAGAGATGTTGATTGGGATCCAACAATTCCGCTTTCTTTCGGAGTTAACGAAAGAAAGCGGAATCAAATTTGTCTACTTCCTGCAGAAATGCAGCTTCAATATTAGCGATGTTGTCCATAGGAAAACGCAATGAGTGAAGGGTTTGAACGGCATCGTCATACCACTCAGCAGGCATCTTTCGAATGAAATCGTTCTTGTCACAAATCTTCTTCAAAATAGTCCTAGGGCGTCCGAATCCGCAATATTGAGTAAAACACCGATAATCGCGTTATCCTTAACTTGAAAAGCAGATTCTAGGATTTCAAGATGGCGAACTTTTGTGACTTCTCTCGATTGAAACTTGCTGAAGTCCAACAAGCTATATTCACCTCCCACTTCATTTCATAGCGTTGCATTAACTTAACACAATCAACAAATCATTTTTATAAAAGCAAGTAATCAGATCCATTTAGTTCATATTGTAATATAGAGAGCGGTTAGGCCATCTTAGTTCTTGAGGACTTTTTGGCGACCCTTGGAGCGGTTATTTTACATTTTAGGAATTATTCGTGATTTTTTTGAACAAGAACTTTTATGCAACGCTATTGATTTCATTTGAATTCGATGTCCGGGAACAACTGACGTGTCCCCGTCTCCGCAAACAATTGATTGTATCTCTCGATTCTTTCTCCCGTTGGTACCATCTTGGTCTCAAATACGGATTGAAGCATGGTAAGAGCTTCTTTCATCTGTTCCATGTTCGGTTCCAAACCCGTCCGATCTAGCTCATTTTGAATTTTCAGGACTTTGCGATAGGGCTCAATAACTCCCCTCTGGTATTCATCGTTATTCCAATTTCGATTTCTTGTACAAACAGCGATTGCAATGCACTTGGATACAATGTTCGTCATGGATTTAACGGTGTTAATACCCGAGGGATACTGCGGTAAGATATTTATGTTTCCTGCTTCACCTGTTTTCAATTTATCGCGAAGAGCGTCTATCTCTATTTGGTCCATAGAGAAGACATTCATTTCCGGATATGTTAGAGCAAGCAGCGTGCTAAGAACGTTTAACGGCCCCGCTTCAATTACGGTTGAAATGCCGGCTTCCTTCATTCTGACCATACATTCTATCCATAACACTGGAGAAGTCAGCTGCAATTGGAGCATGTTCACTATATCGCTTTGTTCCCCATAATAACGCCCGGTAACATTGGAAAGAACAGGGTGCTTAGGAGCTTTAAAAGAAAATCCTTTCATAAGTTCAGATAACATGACTGCGGCAGGTTTCATGAGCGGACTGTGAAATGGTGCACTAACCTGCAACGGTATAATCTGGCCTCCTAATTGAAGTATTCGATTTCCTGCTTCGTTCAAAGCACTCCGTTTGCCGGAAATCACAATTTGATCTTTTGCGTTATAATTCGACGGGACAACGGTGTCCATTTCGGATGATACGTCCGCACAAATCTTTTCTATTTCATTTTTGGAAAGATTCTTTACCGCGGACATTCCTCCGATTCCTTGCGGAACCGCTTCTTGCATGTATTTTCCTCGGAAGTAAGCCAAACGGACAGCATCGCTAAACGCAATGGACTCTGCTGCACACAGTGCAGTTATTTCTCCCAAACTATGACCGGCAAGCAGAGTCGGTTTTATTCCGGTTTGTTCGATTAAAGCACTGTACATAATCATTTCGATCGTTAAAATGGTCGGTTGCGTATATACGGTTCTCGTCAGGTCAGCCATGCTTCCATCGATGCAGAGTTTCTTCAAATCAAACCCGATTGCTTCATTCGCTTCCTCAAATAATCTCGATGCGTGAGGCGTCCGTTCCAGCCATTTTTTGCCCATGCCAGAATATTGCGAGCCTTGACCTGGGAAAACAACTGCAATTTGATTCATGACTAGTTCTCCTTATTATGATTTCTTAAATAATATCTCAACGTCACTTTCTCTAATAAATCGGCAGAACTATTAAACAATTCCTCTGCAAATTCCCTCTACAGTTAATGGTGATATAACTGCATGTGATAACAAATCCGGCTGTTGTCCGCTCCACTCCAAATCACAAATCGAATCTTTGTTTGATCGTCGTGAGGTATGGATATCACTTCCGTACACGAATAACGGTTAGGCTTTTCTATCCCTATATACCGAAATACGGAGCAAAGCGACTCATGTGTTTTAGCCAATTGCTGCCATGCTTCTTCAATTAAATCCGAGTTAATTTCACCGACCAGTCGGAGCTTAGGTTGTACCAAATATGGATCTTCTTCAATACTCGTTAAAGAATGAAGACTTTATCTGGAAGTAGAGTATCTTTTTTTCATTTTCAAATGTCTCGATAATACGGTGGTCATTCCTTAGTAAAGGAACGAAATGTCATACATCTCTTTATGCTCGAAAACCGTAACCGGGGTACCTCCTAGATCCATGATCACATCGCGAAATTCATCATCTGGAAGAAGATGAATTGGAGTTTCACGCTCTTTTCTTCGATGCGGCGCCGACCTTCCGGACAAAAACGTCACGACTGGTGTACTGCTTCCTTTGGCAAGCAGACGATGGATAACTTCATATACAATCATGCAACCCATACTATGACCAAACAATGCATAAGGCTCGCTGCCGACTTGCGATAAAATCGTTTTGCAAACTTCTTGGACTGTCTCATCAAACGAATTATAATAGGGGTCCTTTAGTCGTCTTCCTCTTCCTGCAAGCTCTATAGGAATTACCTCTGCGATATCAGCCAACGGTACTCTCCATCCTAAATAAATCGATGCCGATCCTCCAGCATATGGAATACAAAACAGTCTAATCCTTTGTACAGTATCAGCTTCCTTCTCATATGTCTCACTAGCTTATTCCCCAAATATTTCAAAAAGATCTTCTTGTGACAGATCAGCTGAATCAAAATCAGACGGCGTGAATACTCGTTCATTTTTTTGAATACAGTATGCCACAATCTCATCTAATGTCTGCTCGAACTTTGCTATGAATGCGGCTGCTTCCTCTCCTGGAAATATATCATCTGACCGCCGAATCCGAGTGACAAGCCTACCCTTTAGGAAAAAGATATTTACCTCCATGCCAGCGCTCAACGGATGATCAATCGACTGATCCGGTCCGGTATCCGAGTCGAGATCCAACTCAAAATTGCTGAATGTCATGCCTAAATCGAAATTCCCTAAATAATTCACTCGAAATAATGGAGTTTCCTTACTTCCAAAAGCCTGGCCGTTATCCTCTGTTAACCTTAAATATTTTAGCACCCCAAACCTCGTTCCTTTTTGGGGAATTCCCCTCCTTGTCTCCTTCACATATTGAACAAGTTTTCCTAAGGACTCAAAAGCGTTGATTGAGTGAACCTCGAATGGAAACATAACGGTGAACCACCCAACTGACCTTGTTAGATCTATTCCATTTGGCCATGCTTCCCGTCCGTGGCCTTCTATTTCTATTACTGCCTTCTCGCTGTTCAACCAGTTACAAACCGTTACACCAAACGCTGCTAAAATCAAATCCATTGCATCCGTTCCATATATAAAATTGGCTTGTTCAAAACGCTCCATATTCAAGTAATCATGATTGATAATTAAATCCGCATTCATACTAGTCGTACATTTGCTCGTCCAGCCTGGCAAATGTAACAACGGCCTCCAATAGTCCTCTTCTAAAATAATTTCCTTTTCTTGCACAATGGTTTGCAAAACTTTTACAAACTCTTTAACTGAGGTTGTTTTTTGAGGTAGCGATATTTCAAGATTCTCCTCTATTGATGTTATCAACTGATCCAAATCTTCTAATAGTATTCGCCAAGATACGGCATCCACCAACATATGATGAGCGATCAACAATAGTTTAGAGTCAGTCTGCATCCCTCCGTTGAACATGCAAACCCGGATCGGTATATCTTCTGTAATCTTAATGCTTGACTTCAACTCGCAGCTATGTTTATATATGATTTTCTCATTACTTAATGGATTGCAAGACGACAAATCGACAAGTTTGATGGGTAAATTCTTGTCTATTATTTGATTGTTATAAAACATTGAATTACGACTCAGATCATAATTTATCCGAAGACCGTCATGATGAATTAGCAACTTCTGTATCGCCATTTGAAGAATTTCTATAGGTATATTTCTTTTCAAAGTTATCAGACAGGATTGATGATAATAATGCGGTTCAGTAGAATAATGAAACAGAAACCATTTCATCGTAGGAGACAACGGAATATCTCCTTCGTATATCCCCTGAGGAATATGAATTTCTTCATTTATCTTCAAATATTCGATCGTTGCAGCCATCTCCTTGATTACAGGAAATTCAAGTATATGCTTGACTTTGATCAGAAGGCCTTTCTTTTTTAATCTTGTTGCAATTTGAATGGCAACGATTGAATCTCCACCAAGATGATAAAAATTGTCGAGAGTTCCTATATCCTCTTTCTCCATGATTTCACTAATTATTTTTATCAGTTCGATTTCTTTCTCATTACTAGGCGAACCCAAGATCGTAGGAGCGTGATGGACTAGTATCGGCAATGCCTTGCGGTCAACCTTTCCGTTATGTGTTAGTGGCAGCTTACTCATGATGATTATGCGTTGCGGAACCATATACGCAGGTAGCCTCTTTGCTAATTCTACGCGAATTTCTTGTTCATCTAGTAGATATCTACTTTCTCTGATCGTCACATAAGCGTAAATTACAGAGGCTTCTGATTCATCTCTGCCAATAACCACTACTGCTTCTGAGATTCCCTGTATCCTTAAGATCATATTCTCAATCTCGCCCAATTCAATCCGATACCCGCGTACCTTCACTTGATGGTCTACCCGCCCTAGGTATTCAATTATCCCGTGTTCCCTTCGTCTGGCAAGGTCTCCCGATTTATACATCCTCCCCCCAGTGATGAATGGATTCGACAGAAATCGCTCCTTTGTCATCTCTTCGCGTTTCCAGTATCCTCCTGCCACTCCGTCTCCTGCAATATAAAGTTCTCCGACTGTCCCCACAGGAAGCGGTTGCAGATATTCATCAAGAATATAAATTTTCATATTATCAATCGGCAAACCAATAGGTACAGAACCTGTTGTATCCTGTTTAGGATCAAATTGATAAATCATGCAGCCGACAACCGTTTCTGTCGGTCCATATTCGTTATAAATCGATATACTTTGTCCGAATAACCCTATCATTTCTTTGCATATACCAACCTTTAAGTCCTCTCCACCGAGGATAAAGGTTGAGATCTTCGACGCTTGCAGTAGGCTTGGTTCAAGTTCCTTGATTAACGCAAAATGAGAAGGAGTCATTTTTAGAATCGTTACACGTGTATCGCTCAGAATCTCGTAAAATAGATTGTCTCTGCCGGAATCACGAAAAATAATCATTTTGTTTCCATGTACCAAAGGTGTGAATAGGGAAGTTACTGTCAAGTCAAAGGCAAGTGAGGAATAAAGCGCAAATGCTTCATGCTCGTCTCGAATATAAGCCTTGCCTGCCCACCAAATGTAGTTGACCAAGCCTTTGTGCTCTACCATAACACCCTTTGGTTTACCCGTCGAACCTGAAGTATAAATCATGTATGCCAATTCATCCGGTTGAACAGGAATGTTTAAATTGTAATTTTCTTGCAAATAGTTGGCTTCGTCGTTGGTGTCCAAGATTTCACAATCTAACCGTCCAATGAAACGAGCAGGATCATCCGTAATCAGCCATTTTGCACTGGAATCTTGCAATATATCAGCAATTCGTTCCTCTGGGTATACTGGATCGATTGGAATATACGCGCCTCCTGCTTTTAATACCGCCAAAATAGCAATGACTGCATATTCCGAATGGTTAATAATTATGACCACGGATTGACGTTCAGTCATACCCGTACTTCGTAAAGATCGTGCTAATTGGTTAGCTTTTTCATTCAACTCGCGATAGGAAATAACTCTGTCACTGCAAATAATAGCTGGTTTTTCCGGTATACGATTGACCTGAAGCTCAAACAGTTCCGTAATCGA
This sequence comes from Paenibacillus sp. MZ03-122A, assembly GCF_024213325.1. Classification (NCBI taxonomy): domain Bacteria; kingdom Bacillati; phylum Bacillota; class Bacilli; order Caryophanales; family Paenibacillaceae; genus Paenibacillus; species Paenibacillus sp. MZ03-122A. The sequence continues at coordinate 9,512 of NZ_JANAVI010000020.1, forward strand.
TTGATTATTGGGATAAGATGTTTGCGAATTATTAAATTCAAAGATGGCACGGTGAATTTCCAAATCCTCCATTATACGAATGTCGAACAATTGAACATCTGTGGATATTAGCAACTGTTTGACGATCAGACATAAACCGCCAAAAATCCTATCTATGAATGCCTCATCGTAAACGTCTAATCTATAATCGAAATCAAGTTGAATTTGTTGCGTATCCCCCCACTCCTTAACCACCATTTGCAAAGGGTACGTCTGACTACCGCAATTAAACTCAATATTTTCAACTTTCATCCCGGCAAATTCGGTCGGAAGCTTCGTATTATAATAGTTCACAACAATTTGAAACAATCCGTCAATGGGATTTTGATTACTACTTAACTCTTTCAATAGCAAGTTATAAGGAAATTTTTGATGGAGTAATCCTTTTTTAACTTGATAATGAACCAAATCCATCAATTGAGAGGCCGTATAAACTTCGTCAAAGTTTATCAGTATAGGCATTGTGCTCGTAAACATCCCGAACATCCTGCGTTCTGTTTTGCCACTTCTATTCAAAGTAGGATTGCCTAAAACAATTCTTTTCCGTTGGGTGGTTTTATATAAATATAATGCCATTACTGCAATAAAGAAGGTATTGATTGTCCAGTTTTTTTGATTCAGAAAGTCTTTAATCCTAATTGAGAGATCGCGGTCAAGTCCAAAAGTTTTTCTTGCAGCTGCAAACGATTCTAAATTACAAGTATGTTCACGGTCAGTAGTTTCGCCGAACAAGTCCAACCAGTAAGATTTATTTTTAACAAATCTGTCAGATTCCAAATACATTTTTTCGGAATAGAGATAATCTAGATAAGAGGGAGATTCAATTAATTGGATACTACCATCCAACAACAATTGCTCATATGCCTCTCGAATTTGTTCTGTCATGATCTGGATCGACCAGCCATCCGCAATGAGATGATGAAAAATAACGAAATACCCCATTTTTAGTTCATTCAATTTAACGAGAAAAAACCGAAATAGATGTTCGTGTTCAAGTTTAAAGAAACGCTGCTTTTGTTGCATGACCCATAATTCGTATTGTTCCTGAGGGTTTGAAAAAGCAGTAAAGTCTATTAGTGGCAATGGTTCAAACCGATATTCCTTTTTATATTGGCGGACCTCTCCCTCAGTTTCAATAAAAGATAAACATAAGGCATCGTTCCTAGCAATGAAGGCATGGATTGCCTTTTCCAACAAATCAAATTGGACTTGTCCTGAAATAAGAATTGATCCACCAATATTGTGGAGCGGCTGTTCTGGAAATATTCGCTCTGTGTTCCATACACGCTTTTGAGCATGTGTCAACGTATAGTATCTTTTCAATTGATCAATATTGTCATAGGATTTCTCCAACTTTACGAACCTCCTATAGAAATCTGTAAACTCTCATAAGTCCCGTGGAATCGACTCGGCGGAGCCGATAATGGTCAAGAATTAAAGATAACTTGGATTGTCACATAAAAACAAAATTTTTTAAGGGCTTCATAGCGATACTGGGCAGACGTCATTTAGCCTAAAGTTCCGTGAATATGATGTTTATTAAACCAATGCAATTGACTTTCATAGGTACGCCACACTGGAACACTATTCTCGACTGCATATTTCAAAACAGTTACAATATCTATACTTGAACAAAACTGGTTATCAAGACTACGAACAGCACCCCCACCCCAATCACCTGTTTTGTGGATCTTACATACAAAACGTTGATCCTTCCCAAACTCATCCTTGAAAAATTCAAAATACTGCTCTAGGCCATCATAGATTTGACGGGTAACGTTTGTACGAGTAACTATTGAGAACGTATTAAGCTTTACATTATCCCGAATGGTTTTTAAATTTGAAAGAATATGATCAAAGGTATTATTACCGTCAAGACCTACTCTTGTTAAATTGTGCGTTTCAGCAAGTCCATCTAATGAAATTTGATATCCAAATACCATAACAGGCTTGCATCTTTTTAAAGGTATCAAGTGAAAGTTATACCCCGTTTGTAGTCATTGTGGCAGCATACTGTACTTTATTTTCATGACATATTCTAACCATTTTCCTTAGAGAGTCTCTCTACAATAGGTACTGCTGTAAGCGGCTCACCACCAAACCATTCAACGTGCAGGCGTGCATATTTCTTAATATTTTTTCTTATGTAGTTATTAATTCCATTCTGTACAGACTCTTTCATAAAGTTTTTGCTGAATGATTCATAGCAATACGTACACCTGAAATTGCAGTCTTCATTTGGTAAAATGATTAGAGACAGAGTCCCCTCTTGAGGAATCGTCTCTTGGTGTACCATATCTGCTCTACGAAATTCGTCTGATGAATTGGATACAAAAAATTCTCGTTCGAATAGAAAGCCAAACAAATCACTCTCTTGCTCAGTTGCGTCTGGATTTTTGAGAACATCTCTTACTGACCCATTAGCATGGGACGGAAACTGAACAAGTTTCTTTGTATAGGTATTGAATAATATTAATTGTCCCTCCTTTCCCTCTGAAAAAATATTAAACCTCGATGCCTTATAACCATTTAAAATCTGTTTTCTCTTAATGGTCCCTATATCGCCTTTAGCTATCAACATATTCGCATTCTCCTTAAGCGCATATTATACGGAATAACTACCCTCTCCATCCTCTTTCCTCGTAATCACTTTCAAGAATGCGACGCCATTCGCTAAGATTTGAATATGCAGCAATCCTTCCATTCCAACGAATCGCATTTAATATAGATTGAACATACCTAGATTCATTTTCAATTAATCCAGGTATTTTTAACATGATCTTCGTTAAGATCTCTTTGTCCCTTGTTATATAATATTTAATGATCATATTTCGAATGGCCTTCGCAGTATTCATAATCTCTAATGAAAGCTCTTCATTAACTTAATATTGTCCCTTGAGAAATCTTGCAAGCAATAGCATGCATTGTTTATGTTCAAACAAGACGTGGAAGGGTAATAGTGAAAGATTCTTATCACTTAACATCAGTGATTCTAAATAGGCTAATAGAGCTCGCTTGGCCCTTCATGCCGCGCTTCGTCCCGGCAACACCCACTCGTCTACCGATGCAACGGCGTTTGTGGAACGGACTCTGTCGCTTTTGGAATCACGCAAGGTGCTTACACCCGTTTGACAAAGGGTTTGGCGAAGAAGTCTTCTACTCGCTTTTCGAATCTAGGGGTATCGGCTATGTGGGTAAGCTCAAAACGGCTGCAAGAGCGAGTGCGCGAATGCCGGGATTGGAAGCGGTACGCCGAAGACGATTGGATCATCGAAGGCATCACACTGCTGCTGTACAAAGCGACCTCCTGGGACAAGCATCGTCGGGTATGTGTGATCCGCAAAGCCAAGCGTTTTGCCGGAGATCAGCTGCTATTGGATCAGCCGGAGCTGTACTGGGAGTACGATATGGACTGTTCTTCGAAAACGAGTAGGGGATAGTAGCTTTTGCGCCCCCGCTTATGGGCATTGCCCCCCACTGCTGCGCCTTCCTGGTTCCCGTAGACGGTTTCCACTGTGGAGTCCAGATCCAGAATGGACCGCTCGGGCAAGCATGGGGAGAGGAGCTGGATATTCAGGTGTTGCAGCTCGGGAAGAACCAGCGATTTCACGTCTCAGATCCGGGTTAGCTCCTTGTACAGCAAGGAATGGTGACGCCATCTTCCTCCGAGAAAGCGTTGCAGGAGAGGATCCTGTTGGATAGTCCGAAAATGAAACAGCCGCTGACACCCAACCAGCCCGTGATGAGATACAGTAAGACCTGTTGAAGGGAAAACAGAGAATGAGCCGCTTTGACGCAGGACAGGTTGAAAACGATTGACTGAGTTGGATGCGCTCCAGGAAATCCAGCCAGACTTTGCTTCCGACCAGAGGGATTCCGTTTTGTAGCGAAAACTCGCACTTGATTTTTGCGGTAGATTTGATAGACTTCACCTTAAAGGTGCTCCTCTCTTTAGGTGATGTGTTCTCGATAAACAGCTATTCTACTCTACCAAAGATTCAGGAGCATTTTTACATTTTTCATAGAGCTATGCTTTCGAAATTCGGGTTCAATTAAAATGTTCTCATTTATTTCAAGAATAATTTGAATTTATGTGTGACTTTATCAATTAGTTCAACATCAACATATCTTGACATTTTTTCTTCACCTCATTCTATTCTTTAAATCCCTCTTTGTATCCAGTTAGCGTTAATTCTATAATTTTTTGAATATACCTTTAATATGAAGGATATCCATTCTTGAATTCAAATAATTAGTGAATCAACAAACCTGGTAAACATCAATTCTTTCTAAATAGTTCCAGTACTTTCCCAAGAGCTTCACTTTCAATCAATTCTAGATCTCTTAATCCATTGATGACTTTAATATAAACGCTTTTCTCAACATGCACATTGCTTTTCAATATCAAATTCCTTAAAATAATTGCCTTGTTAGCCATTTTCTTGTAATTCATGATAGTTAATTCTACATTATTGAGATGACCATTTTCAGATAAATATTCAAGTCGCTTAACCATCATATTTTTATGTTCCCATAATATATGCAAACTCCTAATTTTTCCAAAATCATTAATTTCCACTTCTTCACTTAGCAAAGAGTAATAATAAATTAAGTGTTTATAAGTTTTTAGTCCATATTCATTATCGGCATTAATGTAATTCAAGCTATCAGTATGACTTTTAGAGTAATAATAAGATAGAATTTCGTCCTTAAAAACTTCTTCACTAAAATTGTAACTGTGATTTGAATTAAATTTCATTAAATAAATATTATCTTTAGGAGTTAAGTTATTATTATACATATTAATTATAGATTTATATGAGTTGATGAAATCATAGAAGTTAATTTCGTTATGTCCATATACCCCATGGCTAAATCCAGTCAAAAAAAGAACTTTCTTCTCAAAATCATATCCATAAATAAAAATATGATGAGGATAATTTTCTTTTAAATAACTATCTTTCCCTGGTATGAAAAACTCATCGACTAACATTACAACATAATATCCACTATCAATTGAGTATTTCAAAAATGATAATATATCATGATTCAGACCATTTAAAAAATCAACATCTATAGAAGTTGTAGATATAAATGGATTATTCGTAAATTCATTTCTTTCTCCACGATAGAAATTGAAATTAAACTCTGATTTTTTCTCGTGAAAATTTTTATTTACTTTAACTTGAATGAAATTGGTATAAAACCACGGAAGGGTTTCGTTATATCCCATGGTTATAGATAACGTGTATGGCCATCTCAAAAATCCTAGTAATGGAGGATTATAAACTGGTAAAATACTCTTCATTTTTACCTCCGCTTTTAAATTTACTACTTCCCTAAATCTTGTTTGGAATAAAACGACAATTATATAACCATTAAATAGTAAAAAAACAGTGCCTTCAGTTTGGAAAATGTTAGTACCCCTGCAAACAAAACCGAAAGGCAACAACTCTCATCGGCGTCTCACGCAGTTGCGAATGATCGTTTACGTCGCCTCTAAAGTGTGAGTCAGCAAAACATCATTAAAGTTGTTTGCGATAATAAGAAATTCCTCCTTGATAAGTTTAGTCGAAATAAATGTAAATTTCCTTTACATACATTAAAATGTATGTAAAGGAAATTTACATTTATTTTCTTAGTGGAGATCCCGTCAGGAACGTATATTAATACATTAGATCGTACCTCCAAGCTTGCCTTAACTCTATCCTGTATAGCATACTATATGATGCTTTTATTTCATTTCTTCCATGTACAGCATATAGTTTGATCTTTGGATAAATTTAGTTGTCCGATACGCCTGTTGATTATCCATAATAAGTAACTATACTAGCCAATAATCACTTGAAAATCTGTAAATGTGAAAAGCCGATAGTATCTCTGCGGATAGATGATCCGATTAGGGCACGTGGTGGTGGTGTCATCGCACGCTCGTTCCTTCATCCAGCCAGCCCTGTTCACGAATACGACGTTCCAACATGGCTGTTTGACTCCAATTTTCTCTGCTTCAGCATGCTCTTACGACTATGCAAAGCTCCAGCCAAATTGACTGGAGCTTGTCTAAGAAGGCTTTTTATCTTGTATGCCTTAACAAATTCTCTTTACAATATCCTCTGCACGATTCTGTACAGGAGCTGTCCAGTGACCATACTCCTCCATCTTGCTCTCAAGCCATTGGATGAATTGCGGTGTAGTCATAGCATTCAGCTCTACACGGTTTTCCTGTAGCCAGTCTTCCCATTAATAATTGATATAACTGGCCGTAGGTCGATGACGGTTACTCCGCTTAAAGCTTTCAGCCTGAAGCCCCATAGCTACTGCTTCTTCAGGATCAAGTCCCAAATTAATATAAGATACGTTGCTCCATTTCGTCTGTGGTCACGGCTTGATCCAAAATCACCTTGGTTCCTATGTTGGATGCCAACTCCAATTTCACATTAAAGGTATCTGTCGTTAGCAAATAGGAAGCTTGTGAATCTTTAATAATATAGTCCAACTGATACCTCGTTGTGCTCTCATGCAGGAGGGTATAGGTTGCTCCCAGCTTCGAGGCGGCAAAGTTCGATGAGACGAGAAACCTACAATGGGGCAAAAGCATTATTATTCGGTCGCCTACACGAACGCCGCAGGACTGCATATATGTGGATATACTGTTCCTCTCTTGGGTTAGCTGACTGTAAGTAAAGCAGCCTTCGTCTGTAATTAAAGCTGCTTTGTGCTGATATTTTTGCACCGGTTTTTCTAGCACATCACATAATCGTTTCAATTCAGACGCTCATTCCAGTAATTAACAATTATCTAGATGATTTAACTACGCGCTATGTAATATTGACTCCCTCTTGTTTAAAAAAGAATGATCAAAGCGTGCAGCCTTGGTAAAAAAATCACTGCTCATGTTTATTTAGGATCATGATACGCCCGACTTGATATTCTCCATTCAATTAGCTCAACGGTGGCGAAACATTCATATAACAGCTCTTCGTCATCGAATGTGATTTCAAATTCTTCCTCCAATGCAACGATCAAGAAATGAATTTTATTGAGTTTTATTGAATTTAATCCAATATAAACCAATCTATCGCAAGGCTAAATCTCCAAATTATGTCTATGAATACCTTGAATAATTTGAATAATCTTGTTCACCGGATACTTGTTTCATTACCCTTGTCCTCCCCTCGTTTCATGCACAGATGTTTGCGAAATTCACTTGGAGAGAAGCCGTAATATTTTTTATAGTAGCCCGAAAATTGAGAGCTCGAGATGTATCCGACGTATCTGGTAATTTCGCTATTCGTCAGATCGGATTTTTCTAAAAGCTCCCGTCCTTTTTGTACCCGAATTTCGAAAGTAAGCATCCACAAATCATCTAAAGGGCTCTACATTAAGGGATTTCTTGCTAAAAACAGCATGCACCAAATGGGTGAAGGAAAAAGAGGGTTCATCTCTTGTTCTATCTGGATTTGTTCAATTCACTTTCGAAATTTAGGTTAAAGTATGTTTACTTTAAAATGTTGGTAGGACCCCAGTAAGCGCTTATTCATTTAAAAGGAATTATTCTGTTTATAAAACATCATTGGACCTTATAAATCTTTATACAGCCTTATATTCCTACAGTTATAGAAAGTATGTGGAAGTTTTTGTTTTTTGGAATAATTATACTTTCAACCGTTTTCTCTCCATTTAGAGTTAAGGAAGCTATGTTAATAAAGGCTCTATCTTGTACATTTATGATTTCATTATTGATAATTTCCCCTGTTGAACCAATCAATGCAATTTCTTCACCATACATTGGTTCACATGATAGGTCAGTAAACATAATTTCTATATTTTCAGTAGAATCATCATCATAATTAACTTTGAATAAAGCTAAGATACTTCCCCATTCAGCACAACCAAGGATTTTGATTTTCTTTACTTTATTATCTATCGATATTTTTTGACCATCACATGAAATATTATCCAAGTGCTCACTAAAATCTGGAATAATAAAAGATATATTGTTAACAATTAATTCGCAGTTTGAGATTTCTTGATCCAAAATAAAAAATTCACCTAAACCAGTAAGATTTGCATTTATTTCAACATTATTTTTTATACTCTTCTTTATAAATCCTTTATTATTGAAATGTTTAGAAATATCAAGTGTTGTATACTTTATATCGTCGAATACTCTCGACGGTTGTTTCTTTGCTGTTGCTTTTATATTCTCAAACACAAATTCACAAAATTCATCTAACGTGGATTCTTCTAAAGAAGAAATAGATTTTATTTTTTCCACAATAATAGTGATTCTGTTTTCTAATTGATTCATTAAAACTGATTTAGCTATCAAATTTAATACTACTTCCCATTGCAAAGATATCTCTATCATTTTTTTAGAAAAATAATGCAGCTCATTTGAATAACTAATTGAACTATAAAAATCTAGCGTGATACCGAATCTTAATCTCCCTAGGATGATATCATTAATTTTACTATAGATTATAGGCAGATCACCCGGTCGTATACTATCTGTTCTTGAAGCTATATTATATAATTGATCAGCAAAAGAGTTAATTTTAGCAATATTCGACTTTTTCATAGTCAGTTTATATTTACTGAATATTTTATTTTTTTGTATCCCCAAGAAGTTATCAATAGCACTTTCAAAATGAACTATCCCTAAGAAATCACTTGCTTTGTCTAAAGTTTCAAAAGGTACATACCTATCTTTCACATGAAAATAAGGATCAGTTATTTGAAGAATACTCTGTTTTAGATTTACATTAGTGACAATGCAAACATGATTATTATGCTTTTTGTTATACAATGGATCCCATTCATTGTAATAACTATCAAATTTAATGAATACGGGTTTTCCTTCTCTAATAGTTTCTTCTATTTTTTTATAAAAATCCATTCCTGGCTCTCTATCTATAAATTCAATATAGATTTTATGATATTTATAAAGATTATCCAAAGAGTAATCTTCTACTATGATGCTATGAAACAACTCGGATACGCTTTCAAAATTTTCTACGCTTTTATAATTAAAACTCCAGCAGTCTAAATACATAAACTGGTGACTTCTGTTTTTCCACAAAGTAAGTGATGAAATAACATCATCAAAACATGTAGGGTACCTATTATTATTTTTGGGAATAATTCTATTGATTGGAATGTCTAATTTCCCCATTTTCCTTCTCCTTTTTTAGATAGGAATTAGCCCTACTTCTATTTTGGGATCCTCCCGAACACAAGTTTTATATGCTACAACCGAATATGCTCCGCGCTTCTTAATGAATTCGCTTGGATTATCAACGTAGGATTGACACTGCTTGCAAAAGGCATGAATGAGCCATCCACTGCATTCAGATTATCAATGGTGTGAAATCTTCTAAATTTACCACAACAGATGTATTCTTATTTGTCCCTGCTCGGCAAGTGCCATGAAAAGGCGCGATTCCTAGGTAATAATAGGACGGATTTCTTTAGATAAAATGTGCCTCCATCTGTTCCAGAATACTCCTAGTTCGGCTGCCTGCCGGCTATAGGCTTGTGCTATTAGAACTCATCATCGAATCGGCTTTTAAATCACCAGAGACCCCAAGCCATTCCTCTACCCGATTGTGATAAGGATCCAGGTCGGCATATGTAATCGGCCACTTGGGGTCCATGGCATCCGGAGCGACGTAGCTTTGTGCATCAAAGTCAATTCACGGCATCTGAAAGATACACTAGCATAGAAGACGGTTCCTCCACCAACGGCGATATCCGTTCATTCCCCACTTGTTGTCTTCATCGCGGTCATAAGCTTTTTCCGCATGTTAGTCACTTGTTCTATGTTCAATCAGGCTCAATCCCTCATTCTAATACTGGGTGTTCGCCTCACGAACGGCGTCCAGATCATCTAGCCTCTGCAACTAGTCAAACAATATTGCAGCCTGAAACTCGGATATGCAGTGATTGCTTCCCTGGAATCTGCCACTAGTGACAAGTTCCATATCTCCATAGGAAATGCCCGCATTTGTAAATACTCTGGTGTCCGCCCTCAGCTGCTGCAGCTTGATGTACACGCCTTCATCAACGGTTACCGCAATCCCACTTTCGCCAGCTGTCGGCACCTTTCCTTGCTGGCATTTAAATGCGCCAACATGACCGATTGTACCTGCCCGCTTACCCAGCCAGACCGATCTGACTCTGGGCGGCATCTTCAACAACATATAGTCCGTACTCCATGTCCATGATTTCGTCCATATTTGTCATGTAGCAGAATAAATGGACGGGAATTATAGCTTTCGTTCGAGCCGTGATCGCCACTCTGACCTTTACTGGATCGAGGCAAAAAGTATCCTCTTCGGCATCCACAAATACTGGTAAATCGTTTACATTCAATGCAGCTGTTGCGGTTATAACCCACGTTAAGGCGGGGACGATTACTTTACCCCTCAAAGCCTCCAGCAAGCCATAAGTGCTGAACCGCTAATTTCGCTTTTGACCCAAAAATTTGGTGTCATATTGTGAGAGCGATAATTAATATTTAGCGAGACAAAATTATCAAGTATTCAAGGGAAAGCCCTTTTATAATCATCACAGCCCTGAATAACAGAAAGAAGATTTGCATGGGATGGATATAAAGTAGCGGTTGGTTTGTCTGAAAAGATTTTTTATTCACCATTCGCCTCCGCCCTCTTAATTAAATCACTTCAAGTGGAGAAAATACTCAAATCCAATAATCTAAATCCAATTACTTTACTTGAAAATTAATTACTTTAAATAGAGGATAACTTTTTTATATTATATTTAACAAATTAGTTATTGTAAACACTTTTATAATTTTAAAATATAAATATTAACTTTTACTTTAGATTATATTTTCAAATATATAATAGCCTCTCGGAATTATACAGGTATTAAAGGGGATATGACGTAGGAAATAAATGGATTGGGAATTATAGGCAATGGAACCAGTTTCAAAAAAAGGACAGACTCCACCCATTTGTCAAACTGTATTTTTTAAAAATTAGGCGGCTGTTGGGCAAATCGCGGATTTCAGTTTGTCCCATTCGTCCTTCTGGCTGACGTATAAACCATCCATATGCTGGCAGATCATAATGCTGTAGATGCGGATGTAGCACATAATCGTTGAGCGATGCCGACCAGATCAAGTTGTAATGACTTTCTCCCGCTTGTTGGAACGCTCAATGCTTGTAAACCGGCTTCCACTTTCCCGAATCACGCGGCGTTTTGGTAAACAGCCGCATTCGGGCGAACATCTCCACTTGCGGCGATGAAGCTTCCGATCTGTGCCTTTCGGCTTTCGTATGGACTGTCCGCTGCAGAAAGTATGTACAAGTGGTAGCCGCGCTAAAAGCGGATTCCGTCTAAAGACGGTGGTTTAGACCTCGCCTTGGAAATTAAAAGGCTCCTTAAAGTGGCATGGGGCTACTATCGGCTCTTTTCATTTACAAATTAGGCTCAAAGCCGTAATCAGTGCTTGACGTAGTGGATGGAGGATGAAAATGGAAGAACATCTGTTATTCCTGTATTGTTGTAAGTCTCACCAAAAAACAAAAAAGGAAAATAAACAGATGCATATCCAGTATATCAATGAAATACTCGACATATCAGAGCTACAAGTCCTTCACATTCGTTGCATGGTGACCGACGAGCTTCATATCGAAGCCATTCCACGCAGCTAGAAGCAATGCTGCCCCTTGTGCAAGACCGACCAAAACGTCATTCGTAAGGGAAGTAATGGTATGCGGACGGTAAGACATTTGCCCGTGTTTGCGAAAAAACTTTTTTGCATGTGCCTTCCATCCGTTTGTCGTGCACCACTTGCGAAGTCGGATTTGGATGGTTCTATGTATTTGTTGGACCCAAGCAGCGCTACAGTTGGCTTTTTCGTTCCCATACCGTCGAGCAAGCGCTGGGATCAACTGCTGCACATAGCGCTCACATCCAGCAACTACCTGCCAGTACCGTACAGCGCATGCATAACGAGGCAGTTCCGGTGGAGTGCCAGCGCATCGAGAAGGACGTGTGGGCCAAAGCCAAAGTAATGTCCAATCTGGTTTAAGGTGTCGATGATTTTGCTATCCGAAAAGGTCATACGTACAATACCGGTATCCATAATCTCAAAAGCGAGACCATGCTGGATCTGCTTCCGGGTCGAAAACTGAGGGACTTGCGGGTGTATGCACGCACTCATCCAGACTTACTTCTGCGGAACCCCAAAGCGGTCGTCATGGATTTAGCACAGGCGTATCATACCTGGATCAGCGAGTGCTTTCCTCGCGCGATTTGCATTGCAGATCGGTTTCATGTTCACGGTTATGTGATCAACAGCGTACAGGAGGTTCGGAAAACCGTTCAGTCTATGCTATTGCCACGGGCAAGGACTTACCTAAAAACCCACCATCGCTTACTCAATCCGCCTGCGGAATCGCTGGTAGAGGAGAGCCGTACCCGACTGGAGACGCTGCTAACCTTCTCTCCGCTGCTTCGCAGCGTATGGGAATGAAAGGAAGCATTCACGACCTGGTATGACTGCTCGCCTAACTTTAGTGCTGCCAAACTGGGATTTGAGCGTTGGTGTGAGCAAGGCGAAAAGATGGACCACCCTGCTGTTTGTATACCTTAAAAACGATGCGCAATTGGAATATAGAAATCGTAAACTACCATCAATGTCGGTGGACAAACGCAACGGTAGAAGGTCGTCACAATCGCATTAAGGCCTTTCAGCGTCGCCATTACTTTACGCGAAATCGTAGCCGCTATAAAGCAGGCATTCTCATTGAATGTAACCGCCATCGGATGTTGGGCTGATAGTCAAGCACTGATTTTGAGATTGAGCCAAAATATAAACCTTCATGATTGGTTCGTTGGAAATGGGATAATATTCTTGTCAAAATCGGTAATGGGATAAAGTTCTTGTCATTTGATTTTGACAAGAACTTTATCCCATAAAATAAAAAAGCCGCGATTTTCGCAGCAATTAATGAGATAATGTTCTTATCTCCCGACATTTCATAAATCTCTAGCAGCTGTAAGTGGAATTTGTATACATTCAGCGCGATCAAGCCGGCATGCTTGCCCGAACAGTTGTGAAAGATACGCCGTTTTGGCTCGCGCGCCCGGTGACGAGCTTCTTTGGCGTGCTCGTTCAACGGATAGGTAGCGCAGCAGTGAAGCGTATTTTCGTCGATACCGATTTTCTTGTACATTGACTCGAGCGCAGCGATATGGTACTCCTCCCCACGATGAGACCCAGCAAACAAAGCTGTCTCTCCCCCGGTCAGTTCATAGATTTCCGGAATCCGCCGCTTCAACACAGGGATAGCTTGAAAAGGCTTGGCCGCCGAGCGGAGAAAGGTCATATGTTCAGGATCGCCCGCCCGATGGACAACTTTCCCTCTCTCATCCACTACACAAATCGCTCCGTAGTGTACATTCTCAATTACTTCGCCTCTCAACTCATGAACCAGTTCAGTAAATTCCACCCAAAATTCCTCCTTATTTAAAGTCACATAGCACGTGCGACCGCCCGAAATGAACGGTTATGGCAGCGCAAAAAAACGGTTATAAAGCTTCTTCAATTCATTATCGAAAATATGTCTAGGAAATCCCCTTTTAGAATGACGATGTCGAGATTATCATGCACACGAATTTTGAATCAGGTTAGCAATATGATAAGGGAGTCGGCAACTCAAACAGCCTCTCCTCATTGGGTTTTAGTTAACGGAATAGCAAATTAGTATTTCTACACCCTAAAAGCTAGGGACAATTAACTGCAATTGGTGCTAAAAGAAAGAATAGGATAATCCCTTTAACCCATATTCTCTTTTAATAATTGGAGAAGATAGTTTCTTCGAATCTCGTAGAGACGGTGATTGATCATCTATCTGGGCTTATAGTGACGTCTACGGATTTATGCCTCTACGTGAATAGATTCATCATTACTGTAGTCAACGCCCATTGATTCAAGAATTTTCGCCTCAAGGTAATGGCCTATGCGAGCCTTTGCCATAACTGGAATGGAAACAACCTTCATAGACACCACCTTTTTGCATTTCTGCCATCCCTCTTTTAACCCGCTTTGTAGCTGTCTTCATTTTTTGTCTCCAAATTTTTCTGAATTTTTGTATTCGACTCGCTTTAAGATTTTGAAGAGATTCCCCTGAACTAACAGTAGAGTCAATCTGCTAGGGGTTACATCCACATCAATAGTGATTAATTATTTCCATGATCTCTCTTCTAATCTTCCTGGCGCATATTCTCGTTCCAATAATATTCGTCCGGCAAATAACGCGGACCGAATACACTTGTCCCTACACGGATAATAGTAGCTCCTTCTTCAATAGACACTTTGAAATCTCCGGACATTCCCATTGAAAGGATATCCATTTCTACACGCGGAAACTTTTTCTCCTTTATTTGTGTTTGAATAGATTTTAATAATTGGAAATTAGTGCCGGGTTTCATCGTTTGTGGCATTTAGTTTACCAATCGTCATTAAGCCTTTTATGTTTAATGTTTCGAACTGAGACAATTGTTCCACCAATTCCAATGCCAATTCAGGCGGAGCACCAAATTTGCTTTCCTCGTAGGAGGTATTGATTTGTACCAGTATATTCATGGTCTTGTTCTCTTTGACGAGATAGTTATGCAACGCTTGTCCCAACTTCAAACGGTCCACAGAATGAATGAACGTGACATATTTGACAACATCCTTTATTTTATTCGTTTGCAGATGCCCGATAAAATGCCATTCTACCTGTTTGAACTGCTCCATAAGTGGAAATAACCAATTGTGTAACTTACTTCTTTGATTCCCCCCTTTCGCGGCGCCGACGTTACCGCTCAACTGCACATTAATTCCCGAATATCCAGTTGTCGCTTTACTTCGGCAAGTTGTTGACCCGTCAGTTTCTCCAAAATATTTCTCATCATGTGATTCTCCTAAAAAAATATTAAAAACCACATCCCAGAAAAAGAACGTGGCTCATTCACGCAGTAGCACCCCTTTTCTTAATGATCGAACGGATTCTGCTTTTTGGAGGCACGTTTCATTTGTTCTATCAATGGTTCCCATTAGGAGCTGTACACGGGTCAGCTAATTTACTCGGCCTCATAGCCAATAGAAAGCCGATTCCAACATTAATTTGATTAATGATGAAAATTAAGTCCGTATATCCTTTTTCCCCGTAGTGTTGCCGCACACGATCGTAAACTTGATCCGGAACACGTTTATGTGAAACAAGCGTGACATGTTCCGTAAGCTCTAATACCACTTTTTCTTCTTCAGAATAAAATATACATTCCTCCCAAGTACCTACACAATAAATGCGCTGTTCCGATTCACCTATTTTTTTGGCGTCGGCGGCATGCATATTTCAGCAGAATGCGCAGCCGTTGATTTGCGATGTTCTGGTTTTAATTAACTCAATAAGTTTTGCACTGATTTCTGTCTGCTTGATATAAGCTTCCATCTCATTATTATATTAAATGCTTCAGGCGCAATGTTGTAATAGTCTATTCTCTTGCCATAATTTATGTTCCTTCCGTATAATTATTATTTTAAGGTTAGCTACGCCGAGGTCTTTCGCACCGCAAACGAATGGCACAGTAAACTCATCTATACTGATATGATAAACTTCATCTGCGGGGGTTAACACTTCGCTTTCATCAATATAATCGCCCCCCCCCCCATGATTCCAGTACTTTGGCCTCGACGTAATGTCCGATACAAATTTGGACCATTACCGGAATGGATATACCCTCATCACTTCTTCTACAATTGTTGGGTCAGCCATTCGAGCTACACCACCAGCGACTCGAAATCAGAAAGTACGCGCGTTTAAGCGCCATACCAGCCGTTGCCTCAGCAGCTTCCGCAATTTTAGCTTGTTCCGCTTCAGTCAGTTGATACTTCTTTTTTTTAATTTACCATGTATCAGTAGATGAGCTACCAAGCCTGCAATAAGTCCCCAAAATGCTCCGCCTACACCAAGTAAAGTTACATTTGCTGCTGTTGCCAAAAAAGTAATCAAGGCAGTCTCACGACCCTTGGGATCGGTCAACGCATTAGCAAGGCTACCGCCAATTGTTCCGATTAGAGCCAAGCCGGCTAGCGTTGCAATAAAGCTAGCGGGAAGAATCAAAAACAAAGCTGCCAATGTCACCCCGAAAATACCAACAATAATGTAAAAAACACCACAGGCAATGCCTGCAATATAACGCTTTGAAGAATCCTCATGTGCATCTTTCCCTGTACAAATTGCTGCTGTAATGGCTGCTACATTGAAAGCATGTGAACCAAATGGTGCTGTTATGAGAGAACCCAATCCCGTTACTGTCAAAATGGGATTTGCGCTCGTTTTAAATCCGTCATTTCGCAAGACAAGCATGCCGGGCATATATTGCCCAGTCAAGGTAATAATAAACAAAGGCAGTGCTACACCCAATACTGCATGTAGCGAAAACTCCGGAAAGACAAAAACAGGTGATGCAACTGCTAAGCTAACGGAGCTGAAATCTACTTTTCCCAAACTAACTAAATAAATGAGTCCGATGACCAAAATACCTACAATTGCATACCGGGACGTAAAGCGCCTTAACAAGATGTAGGCGACAAACAATGTAACAACAAGCAGAGGATCTATTTTTGCTCCTTCAAAGGCTGAAATGCCAAACTGCAATAGAATGCCTGCCAATAAACCTGAAGCGATACCTGGAGGAATAATCCGGACAAAACGTTCAAACATACCAGAGAGCCCTAAAACAATAAAACCTGCTGCAGAAATCATGTAAGCACCGATAGCCTCAGGATAAGGTGTGACCGCCAACGCCGAAACAAGAAATGCAACACCTGGTGTCGACCAAGCTGTAATGATGGGCTCTCGATACCGATAACTCAGCCAAATCCCGGTTACACCAACGCCTATAGAAATGGACCAAATCCACGACGCCGTCATTTCGGGGCTTAAACCGGCAACTTTCGCTGCCTGGAATACCAGAATAAAAGTACCCCCGTAGTTGACAATAACTGAAATTAAAGCGGCTATGGTGGGCGATATGAAATCTCGGCCACGAAGTGAATGGGATTTCTCGTTCATTTGTGTTCTCCTACCTCTCTCTTAATCATTCCCATGCATGTTTTCTTTCTAATAATACCCATCTGATAAATAGCTTTGTCCCGAACATTTGTTCCTACTCGAGCGTAGCACCTTTTTCAATAGCTACTTTGTAATCGCCAGACATCCCCATTGAAAGAGTGTCCGTACCACATGGGATAGTTTTTCTCTTTATTTGTGCTTAGATATTCTTTAACAATCGAAAACAATGTCTTGTTTCTTCGTTTATAGCGTTTAGCTTTCCAATTGTCATTAGGTCTTTTATGTGTAGCGTTTCGAATTAGGACAGTTGCTTTACCAACTCCAGCGCCGTTTCCGGAGGGGCTCCAAATTTACTTTCCTAGTGAGAAAAATTAATTTGAACCAAAATATCCATGGTTTTCTTCTCTTTAGTGAGCTGATGATGCAACGCTTGTCCCAACTTCAGGCGAACTATAGAATGGATAAGTATTACATTTTTCACAACATCTTTTACTTTGTTCATTTGTAAGTGACCAATAAAATGCCATTCGACCTGTTTATCTTGCTCAGTGAGGGAAAATTTGTCTCATAGTTTTTATGCTTTATTTCACTGAACAACTACTGGCAAATGCAAAATATTAGTTTTTGGTTTTATTCCCAGCCATCCCTATCACAACAGTTTATTAAAGATCAAACCCGTAACAATATAGGTATTTATAGAATTTGAATTGAGCACGAGTATAACAGCTCATGGATAGTTATAAACGCTCCAAATAAGAACTTTAGACCTATCCAATTTATAATTAAAATTTTTGAATTAGAATGACTCCTCCAACCACTAAAAGTGATCCTACTAATCGAGGAAAGCTAAGAGTGTGCGTATTTGCACCAATCAAGCCAAAGTGATCAATTAAAATAGAGGCAATCACCTGCCCTGCCAAAATATAGCCAACTGTGGAAGCCGCACCTATTTTAGGCATAAGAATAGTGGTTGCCAACACATAAGAAGCCCCCAGCAATCCCCCCGTCCACATCCACCAAGGTGCTTCAAACCATTCTTTTTTAATATAAATTCCCTTTCCAAATAACGACACGATAATTAAAACTACGGCTCCAACCACGAAAGAAATGGCAGAAGCTATAATAGGCGAGCCCACTACAGTTCGTAATTGCGAATTAACGCTAAATTGGGTAGGAAGAGCCATCCCAGCCAATATTGCAAATAACATTAACAAAATAGCCAATCCAGTAACCTCCTTAATTTTGTGATTTTTATGTTTGATGCTTCTTCGGGCTAGAAAACCTTCACATTCTTCAATGGTCACAAATCAGAGCCGATTAAATCGACTGCTATACCTTCCCGAAAAAGCATTAAAAAAAACGAAACTAATAACATACTTAAAAAGAAAAACTAACTCTATCAGGATAATGAATAAAGTTTTCAAAGCTAGAATCGATAATAAGGAGAACAATACCGCCAAAGAATATTTGAAAGGTGAAAGTATATCTCAAACCTTTATAAGCAAAAACTATGATACTTATAAACAGATGATATAAATTCCAAAACCATACCAAATTTAAATTTTCCAAACTGTTTTAAAAAATAAATATATACCTATTTAGTTAAATTAATACTTCTCGATTTTAGAAGCGCTACCCCGATTAAAACTAGGAATCAATGATAGTTAGTTTATCTATTATTGGAGGGGATTCAAACATCCATAAGCTACTAATTAGATCAGTCCATAATTAAAATAAAATAGTTGCACAATTTTTTTGTCGAATAGGTAAAGAAAACTTGTGAATTGAGGTGTAAAAAATTCTGAGTGAAAACGGTTACGAAGGCCGCTTTCAGATTGCCATTCACTGAAGACCTTCGCCATACCGAGCAGAACAAAAAAATCTATGCCAAATGCAAGGAAACGATTGAACGCATATTTGCAGCTCTATAGGAAAAGCATGGCATGCGATGGACGACCTTACGAGGGCTAAGAAAGGTGTCCATCGCATGCCATGCTCGTTTATGCATGTATGAATCTCAAAAAATGGTCACCTGGCTATGGGGGTCAGGTGGTTCAAAACACAAATTAGGCATATTTTTGCTCGTCCTTGCTAAAAAACAAGACAAACTCCTAAGTTTTATTCGAAACAAAGGGGTTTGTCTGGACTCTGACTCTGCTTTCAACGGCAGAGGTTCTCCATTACTATATAAGAGGTAAGGATTAAGACAAACGATTGCTGTAATCTTCATATTTGAATTGACGTATTACATTGATACCTTGCTCTTCATTATATGTTACAATCGAAGGAAGATTCATACCATTAAACATATGATTTTTAACCATTGTATAGTGGGCCATATCCAAAAAGACCAATCTATCACCCACTTGCAGCGGTTTCTCAAAAGAATAATCGCCGATCACGTCACCAGCCAGACAAGTCATACCACCCAAACGGTAAGTGTATGCCTTCTCTTCAGGCTGTCCAGCGCCCATAATTTGCGGACGATAAGGCATCGCAAGGACATCCGGCATATGGCATTCCGCAGAAGTATCCAAAAT
Organism: Paenibacillus sp. MZ03-122A; assembly: GCF_024213325.1. Lineage (NCBI taxonomy): Bacteria > Bacillati > Bacillota > Bacilli > Caryophanales > Paenibacillaceae > Paenibacillus > Paenibacillus sp. MZ03-122A. The sequence continues at coordinate 29,190 of NZ_JANAVI010000020.1, forward strand.
GGCGATTTCTATACCATTGGTGACGATATCAAGAACAGTTGCTACCAGGTAACCCGTGTTCAGGGCGATTGCTTCACCTGGCTCCAGGTAGACTTCAACCTTGTACGTTTCCTTCAAATGGTTAATAATACGAATGAGAGCTTCAATATCATAATCCGGTCTTGTGATATGATGACCGCCACCTAGGTTCAGCCACTTCATCTTATGAATATACTCGCCGAATTTATCTTCTACGACCTCGATTGTACGCTCCAATGTATCAGAATTCTGTTCACACATACTGTGAAAGTGAATACCGTCTACACCATCCAGTTCATCCGGCTTGAAGTTAGCCAGTGTGATGCCAAGACGGGAATGAGCATAACAAGGATCATATAGAGCGGTCTCTGTCTCTGAATATTCAGGGTTTACCCGCAGACCTATCTCGATGTTTTTATCTTTCACATTCTTCACTTTGTCTTTGAACTTCTTCAATTGGTCAAAGGAGTTAAAGACTATATGATCTACATAACTAAGCATCTCATCAATTTCATGATCGCTGTAAGCTGGTTGGTATGCGTGAACTTCCTTTCCCATTTTCTCAAAGCCGAGACGAGCCTCAAACAGAGAACTGGATGTTACCCCTTTAAGATATTCTCCTACGAGAGGGAATGTGGACCACATTGAGAATCCTTTAAGAGCGAGTAGGATACTGGCTCCCGTACGTTTTTGTACTGAATCCAGTACTTCCAAATTACGCTTCAGCAGTCTCTCGTCAACGATGTAACTTGGTGAAGGCATCTGAGTGTTATTAAAATCTATCTTTGTCATATTACACCTCTAACAAGCTGCACTGGCGAGAATCCCTCTCACCGAGGCAAACTGTATCTATTTTATGTTTCAATGAATGGGTGGGGATTTTATCTTTAAGCATTTTAAAACAACGTAGAAATATTGATACCGTTATCACAGAGTGAAGGTTCCATCATACCTGATAAGGCCTCAAGGAACTTCAACTGAACAATTTGGACATGGCGTTCTCAAACAATGTTCATTTCTCTTCATTGTCTGTGCTAGACGAATTCCAATCTTGCTTGTGATAATGTAATTCATAACTAACCGCCTCAGTAACTTGGTAAATCTTCATCTCCTTAATTTTTTCATTAAATGAACTCTCACCCTCACGAATATTTGTATGCACTATGATTTGTTGATCCTACAAATTGATTAAGCGCGAATGAACCACGTATTGCTTCAGTTATAAACAACTTTGCGGTCCTTACCGCTTCTATAACAGACTTCCCTTTTGCCAGCTCTGCAGTAATTGCTGCAGAGTAAGTACAACCTGCCCCATGTATATGACTGGTTTGAAATCTTTCTGACTGTATAAATTCAAAATTTTCCCCATCATATAATAAGTCTAAGGCTGTCTCATGCTCTAAGCGGCTTCCACCTTTAACTAAAACATATTTTGGGCCTAAATCGTAAATAATCTTTGCGGCCTTTTTCATCCCCTCAATAGATTTAATCGGTTCCATCATACTTAAATGTGCTGCTTCAAGTAGATTGGGTGTAACAATTGTAGCTTTTGGTATGAGTGATTCACGTAAACTAACTATTGTTTCAGGATATATCACTTCAGTTACACCTTTACAAATTAGAACAGGATCTACAATAACATTATCCAGTTGATATTGTTCTATTACATCGGAAACAAGTTCAATTAATTGGACTGACCCAAGCATTCCGGTTTTTAATGCCTCTACACCAATTCCTTCTAAAATTGTTCTTAATTGTTCTTTTACAGTCATGATTCCTAATGGGAGTATATTATGTTTCCAATGTTCATTTGGATCCATCGTAACAATTGTCGTTAGTGCAGTCATTCCATATACATCGAGCTCTTGAAATGTTTTTAAATCGGCTTGAATACCGGCACCTCCACTACTATCCGAACCTGCTATAGTCAAAACTTTGTATTTTTCCAAAATCAAACACTCCTACTATACTTTTAATGATAATATTTACATCCATATTTTATTAATTAATAGTACCGTTTGATAACCTATATGGTCCTCAAACTGAAGCTAAACTCCCTCCCTCCAGTAATCACTCGTCCATATTCGAACCTGTGTGTCACGGAGATTGTCCATGAAGTCAGCATTGAACTTGAAGAGAAGAAGCCTAGGAATTGATCATTTTTGTTAAAGCTAGAAAATGGTCTTCAGTCATGAGCGAATAGTTCATCTTGATGAACAGTTCCAAAAAATCATAGTATCGATAAGAGATTTATCATTTGAAGATGTAAGCAAGACATCCCTTGACAAACAAGAAATCCTAATATTTGATTTCATCTATATTTATACCAGCTTCTTTCATTTTTCTTTCACCTTCATCTTCAATAAATTCTTTCAGTTGAGATAGAACAGGGTCAAAATCAGTATGCCTTCCTAGCATAAACGTCATTTTATACTCAATGGGCAGCCATGTTTCAATAGGTGCTGCATTATGTTGTAATTGAGCTTCCAGTTTATCCAAAGCATTTGCAACCTTTGCTTCGTACGTCTCTTTCCCCTCAAATTCAAACCATAAATCATAAAATTGCTGTCCATTTTTATCACTTAAGATCTCACGTATTTTTTCAATAGCTTGGATTTCATTTTGTTTTTTATTTGACCTCATTTCAGGGCTATTCATCGTTTTAAATGCAGGAATGTCCGTTGCATAGATTTCCACTAAGTCATGAATAATTAACATTTTTATAAGTTTCTCTCCATTCACCTTCTTAGGCAGGTAAGGCTCAATTGTCATAGCCATCAAGGTAGTTAGCCAAGTGTGTTCTGCGACACTCTCTCTACGTCCATTCGACAACCAACTATGACGAAGCTCTGTTTTGAGTTTCTCCCCTAATTTGGCCATTTTCAATACATTTATTATTGAATTCAAAATATCACTCCTTCTGTTTCCAGGATATTTACGAAGCAACCTAGATTTTTATAATATTCGATATTCTCTGTACAAAGATCATCATTATCGAGGCTATTGATAGAAGGTGCTTTTAAGTCTTCTTTCTGTCTATGTGTTGAATTAAAAAAGCACTTCAATATATGAAGTGAACCACTGAATTTGTAAGATAGCTTTTCGTCTTCCGAGATAAAGGTACTTGATTAAGAGGCGCTACCTAGATTCGAACTTAGGGATCAAGCTTTTGCAGAGCTTGGCCTTACCACTTGGCTATAGCGCCATCAATAAGGTAACTTTTTTAGTTACACAGATAATGATTATTTTAATAAATATGATACCTATTAATTGGATTCATTTAAATATCCATAAACGATACTTTTATCCAATCCATAAATATTGTAGTGTTGTCCCTTTATACTTTCTATAACTCAAAATATTTAGAGACAACTACCTCCAATAAAAAGAATTGTTACTTAATTTTGATAGTTCTTTCGCACCAAAATCCGAACATTATTTATGCAATTCTTGACGTAAAGTTGAGATTACTATAGAACTGATAGCTGGAGAAATTGGAGAAACTACACAGTCAGCAAATTCGTTTACTTGAACACGAGGTCGGTATGTCTCCTTTAATCGTTTCGAAAATTCTTACCGAAGTAGGGCGAGCTTTACTACATTATTGCTATAATATGTTTCATGAACTCTCACAGGCACGCACAGTAATCATGAACTGCAAAGCTTAATAACAGATTCTAGATATATCGCGATGAAAGCCACGCTATTACATCCGATGCATTTCGTTCAGGTTGAAGGACTCGATAGAACACATGTTCAATTTTCCCGTTATTGATAATTAGAGTCAGTCTTTTGATTAAGATCATCCCTCCCACTACAAATAGTGGTAGTACAAGAGCTCGTGAAAAGGAGAACGAACTGTCTGATAGTAGAGGAAAAGGCAAATGAAGCCGCTCAACGACCTCTTTTTGGTAGTCTGTAGCTTGAGTAGAAAGACCAAACAACCTCTCAGTACCCACTTCCTTCAGTTCGGCGAAATGATCGCGAAATGCGCAGGACTGCGGACCATCAGTTGCAGCCAAAGTAATATTGGGGATCTGTAAGCCACAAAGATGCGCTGTCTTCCCATTATCCTCCGGCATGGCTAGATGCCCGGACTCAAATACTTTTTCACCCATTGCGATTTCTCTCCCCTCTATTACAATCTAGTAAAAATGTTTATAAACGACAACTTTAAGGAAGAGACTCTCTTTGTAACCAATATAGTGAGGTATATGTCACTTATGGATAATGTTTGAAAAATACAGATTACTCGGACTCTTCCGTTATCTTTACAGAATGCCAGTCAATCCTCCTTATATGGATTCCTTATTCACAACCCAATAACGGAATATATAGTAAGTAACGAATTCTCGTCTTATTCCATTTCCTTAAAGTAGTCTTTCGTTTTGTTCAAGGCAAAAAGAAACTTCTCTACCTCCGCTTCTGTATTATATAAATAGAAGCTGGCACGAGCTGTAGGACTAGCTCCAAAATGTCTCATCAATGGTTGGCAGCAATGATGCCCAGCACGAATCGCTACGCCATACGTGTCTAGAACCGTAGCCAGATCATGCGGATGAATTTTGCCCAGGTTAAACGTCACCAAGCCAAGCCGTCCTTCCTCAGGGCCATAGATCTTCAAATTTTCAATTTGCTTCATTCGTTGTACCGCATAGCTGGTCAGTTGTTTGTCATGTGCTTCGATGACATCCAATCCGATTTGCTCAAGAAAATCAATGGCGGCACCCAAGCCAATTGCGCTTGCGATAATAGGGGTCCCCCCTTCAAATTTCCATGGCAGTTCCTTCCAATACGAATCGTACAGACCTACATCCGCGATCATCTCTCCGCCAAATTCAATCGGCTCCATTTGATCAAGATAAGCCTTTTTACCATACAACACTCCTATGCCCGTTGGCCCACACATTTTATGTCCCGAGAAGGCATAAAAGTCACAATCCAACTCTTGGACATCCACCTTGATATGCGAGATGCTCTGGGCTCCATCTACCATGACAACTGCCCCGTGCTTATGAGCGATTGTTGCGATTTGCTTCACTGGATTGGTAACACCCAGTACATTAGAAATGTGTGAAACAGACACCATTTTCGTACGATCCGTAATCACGTTCTCTAGATCTTCTATTGAAAATGTTCCATCAGCTTGTAATGGGATATATTTCAACTCTGCACCTGTTGCCTTTGCCGCTTGCTGCCAAGGAAGGAGATTGCTATGATGCTCCATAGCAGAGACAACTATCTCATCACCTTCTTTGCATATCGCTCGTATGTAGCTGCTGGCGACGAGGTTAATGGATGAAGTTGTCCCACGTGTGAAAATAATTTCTTCAACCCGTTCTGAATGGATAAAACGGGCTATTTTAGCTCGCGCTCCTTCATAAGCTTCTGTTGCACGTGATCCTAACGTATGAACACCACGATGAACATTCGCATTATCTTGTTCATAATAGCGTTTTAAGGTTTCTATCACCTCAGTCGGTTTTTGTGCTGATGCTGCGCTATCCAGGTAGACAAGCGGATAACCATTAACTGTTTGACTCAATATAGGAAAAAGTTTTCTTATGCTAGAAGTATCCAAAATCATCATCCTTTATAGCTGGTTTTGGTTAATACAAGATAATGAGCTCTGATCGTCCTTTTGATATCCCCGTCGTAATGAACTGCCAAAACGAAACTCATTTCGTATAATGTAGGGGCAGTAAATTACCAAACTTCAGCACACCTGTATATATGCCTTAAAGAACTGCGTATTTTATGGCAGTGTCGGGACTCCTCATTAGTCGCATTCAGATTGTCAATCATCATTAAACCAATTATATTTAAAGTTTAAAGTTTCAAACTGGGGCTGTTGTTCTATCAACTCCAGTACGCTCCTCTTCTTCCTCGCCACGCTCGTCAAAGGAGATTTCTCTTACGCGCTTGATTTCCCGTATCGCGAGTAAAGACTCTATCACGTTCTTTGATGCTTTTTTATCGATTTTTAAGATCATGACTGCTGAACCGCCAACTTTATTTCTCCCCACTTGCATTGTGGCAATATTTATACCGCTATCTCCAAGCAATGTTCCCACCTGTCCAATGATTCCTGGCATATCTTGCTGTGAAATCAATAAAACATGTCCTTCAGGTAGAAGCTCAACTGGATACGGACCAATTCGGACAAGACGTTCCCCAACACCGGACAGTGATGTTCCTGTCACCCATCTTTCCTCGATAGTCGTTTTAAGTCGAATGGTTATCTCACAGGATGCGTTCTGGACGAACAACGATTTTCCTACTGTAAGGCGAATATCACGAAGCTTCGCCAAATGAATAGCATTGACGATATTGACCTGTTCCGCGCCGAGATGATGAGATAGTATCCCCTTGAGCACATAAGGGATAAGCGGAGATGTGTCTAGATTCGCAAGTTCGCCTGCACATTCCACCGTGACTTCTCTTATCGCTCCGTCCGTCATCTGAACAAGCGATTTCCCCAGTTGTTCGCACAATCTGAACCAAGGCTGTAATTGGTTTAGCAGGTCGGATGAAACGGTCGGTATATTACATTTTTATAGGGTTCCTGTCGCAGGATATGAATTACTTGTTCAGAGACATCAACAGCTACGTTTTCTTGCGCTTCCAAAGTAGACGCACCCAAGTGCGGAGTAACGATGATTTTGGGATGCCTTAAGAATGGGTGATCCGGTGCCGGAGGTTCATGTTCAAATACATCGAAAGCAGCGCCTGCCACAATCCCTTCATCGATTGCTTTAACAAGAGCCGCCTCGTCAATAATTCCCCCGCGCGCGCAGTTGATGATTTGCACTCCCCGCTTCATGACTTCGAACTGTGTCCATGCAATCATATGATGCGTCTCTTTTGTCATTGGCGTATGCACAGTAATAAAATCGGCAATACGGATAATTGCGTCTACAGTCGCCGGCTCGATCCCCAGCTTACTCGCCCTTTCATCCGTTAAAAAGGGATCGTAGCCGATAACTGTCATGCCAAACGCCGCAGCGCGTTTAGCTACTTCAATCCCGATGCGCCCAAGTCCAAGCACGCCAAGTGTCTTATTTCGCAATTCAACACCAAGAAATGATTTGCGGTCCCATTGTCCAGCAACGGTTTTGGTATAGGCTTGCGGAATATGCCGCGCGAGTGACATCATCATCGCAAAAGTATGCTCGCACGTCGTGATTGTATTACCGTCAGGTGCATTGACTACGACAATACCTTGGTTTGTCGCGGCATCCAGATCAATGTTATCCACCCCAACTCCAGCTCTACCTATGACTTTCAAACGAACGCCTGCCTCTATAGTGCGCTTGGTCACTTTTGTTTGAGAACGAACGAGCAGTGCATCATAGGAATGAATGATAGAAATGAGCTCCTTTTCGCTCATCCCCGTTATTTCGACGACCTCCACGTCTTCAGCATGCTTCAACTGCTGCAATCCAAAATCGCTTATTGGATTGATACAAGAACTTTATACATGATCTTCGCCTCCCTCTCTATCCGAAAACTGCAAGATATAAATGCGGTCTTGTAGTTTGTAAACCACTTGTTAAGAAACATAACGATAGTTTAGCAAGGTATGGTTTGTATAGATATATCCAAAATCGATATATTCAAGCACTCCATAAATAACCAAAAAAATCACCAAGATTGCTCGAATTTATTTTAGTTGTAAAGGGATATACCTTGATTTTAGTTCGAAAATTCATTTTAAATATTGTATAAAAATAAAAACAAACGGCTCAAAGTATCAACATAGCCGTTTGTTTTTACGCTAAATCATAAAACCATTATATATTTAAGGTTGTTAGTTATAGCTAAAGAACTATTTTGTTTGAACTAGAAATTATGATGGAGGCGCCACCCAGATTCGAACTAGGGATCAAGCCTTTGCAGAGCTCAGCCTTACCACTTGGCTATGGCGCCATCAATAAAAATATTTAAAGATACTGCCCTCACTTCTCATGATATTTGATCACTTGCTATGTTATAATATATCTATTAATGGGTGGAAGTGAAACATCCAAAAACTAATAATCTGCTCAATCCATAAATTCGACATAACCGTTGCATATTTTTTATATTTATTTCAAATTGAAAAAGAACTGCCGATACAGATACGGCAGTTCTTTCTTTCAAAGCTTCAACACTTTAAAGGCCACTGTATAAAGGAAATTGAGAAGTGATTTCTCGAATTTGCCCTACAATTTGTCCTTTAATCGTTGAGTCCTTGGGATTTTTTAAAGCAAGCCCAATAAGCCGCGCAATTTCTTTCATTTCTATACGTCCTAGTCCCCTAGATGTCATAGCAGGAGTTCCAAAACGAATGCCGCTCGTTACTAGCGGGCTGACAGTATCATAAGGAATGGAGTTTTTATTCGCAGTGATTCCTAAATTATCAAGTATGGTTTGTGCTTCTTGCCCTGTCATTCCAATAGTACGCAAATCAACTAAGACAATATGATTATCCGTTCCTCCTGTAACAACAGATAACCCCTCGTTAATTAACGAATCTGCCAATACTTTGGCATTGTCAAGAACCTTTTCTATATAAGTTACAAAATCCTGCTGCATAGCTTCTCCCAGTACAACTGCTTTTGCTGCAATGACATGCATAAATGGACCACCTTGTGTTCCAGGAAATATGGCTTTATCAATCACCTGAGCCCAAGGTTCCCTACACATAATCATCCCCCCTCTTGGTCCTCTCAAGGTTTTGTGCGTAGTTGTTGTTACGAAGTGGGCATTGGGTACTGGGTTAGGATGTAAGCCTGCTGCAACAATTCCAGCGATATGTGCCATATCTACTAAAACAAGAGCTCCAACTTCATTGGCGATCTGAGCGAATATCTCAAATTCAATCACTCTTGGATAGGCACTTGCTCCTACTACAATCATACGTGGCCGATGCTTATGTGCGAGTTTTCGCACTTGATCAAAGTCGATACGTTCCGTTTTTTGATCAACACCATAAGAAACAAAATTATAGATTTCTCCAGAAAAATTTACTGGACTCCCATGTGTAAGATGTCCACCATGAGATAAATTCATGCCTAGAATTGTGTCACCTGGTTTCACTGAAGCGAAATAGACAGCCATATTTGCCTGTGCGCCAGAATGAGGCTGTACATTGACATGCTCTGCACCAAAAAGCTCCTTAGCGCGATGAATAGCAAGTTTCTCAACCAGATCGACGTATTCACATCCACCATAATATCTTACCCCTGGGTATCCTTCCGCGTATTTATTGGTCAAGACGGTCCCCGTCGCCTCCATAACTGCTTGACTAACAAAATTTTCAGAAGCAATCAATTCTATTTTATTTTGCTGCCTTACAAGCTCTTGATTGATAGCATCGGCTACCAATTTATCTTGACGACCCAGCTTATTCATGAACATCTTCCTCTCAATTTATATCATCAATATTGTAATAAGATATAAAAAAGTCTAAGTATATATAATTTGAACGATTCGGCATTTGTTATTTCTTACGTTTGATCATAAAACCATTATTAATTAGGTCGAAGCCGATTTTAGGATAATATGTTATTGCGCTCGGTGCAGCTAATAAGATTAAAGCAACACCTTCTCCTATTTCTTCTTGTACCATGGAAATTAGATTTCTACCCACTCCAGATTTTTGAAAGGTTTGATCGACAGCTAAGTCTGACAGATAGCAGCAAAAGCTCCAATCTGTTAATGCACGAGCTATCCCAATCATCTTATTCCCATGCCATGCCGAGAGGAGAATATCTGAATTACTTATCATCATCTGGATTCTTTCGGGTTGATCAATCGGACGAACAATTCCACTTGTTCTGAATACCCGAATCACATCCTTAACGCTCACATCTTTATGATTTGTATAAGTGATATCCAACCTGCTTATCTCCTTTTGATTTACAAATGAGTTACTTTTATGACTTCTTTGTTCCTTCCGCTTTTGAGCGCTGAATCATCTTAATGAAATACAAATATAGAGATATATCGTTAGTTAATTACTTGAATTAGCGGAGCTCAGAATTAATACAGCCCATATTGGTTTCTCTATTCCTCTTTATGTCCATATAACTGTCTATAAGAAACAATAAATATAGGTATTACTTAAATTAACGATTCATTTTGTACCTTCTCAAATCTCTTCGTAAATTTGTTTTAATGCCTTATAATGACTGTTGATTGTATATTCAATATCTATATCAGAGTGTGCAGTAGAAATAAAAAGAGCTTCATATGGACTAGGAGCTACCAGAATTCCATGATTCAGCAAAGCAGCATAATAGGATTTGAATAATTTAATATTTGATGAATTGACGGTTTCAAAATCTAACACTTCACAATCAGAAAAATATGGGCACATCATAGATCCTACTCGGTTCACTTTCAGTGGTATCCCGGTTTTCTCAGCATTTTGCAAAAAACCTTGCCCCAGCATAGATGCTTTTCTTTCCAGATCTTCATATACACCTGGCTGTGTTAAAAGTTTCAAAGTAGTATAACCTGCTGCCATAGCAAGGGGATTCCCGGAAAGTGTTCCTGCTTGATATACAGGTCCAACAGGTGCAACATATTCCATGATTTCACGTCTGCCACCATAAGCGCCAACCGGAAGTCCACCGCCAATAATTTTGCCAAGACAGGTAATGTCCGGTGCAATTCCATACAAACCTTGAGCTCCCTGTAATCCTACCCTAAAGCCAGTCATTACCTCATCAAAAATAAGCAAGCTTCCAAATTTATGTGTTACCTCACGCAGTCCTTTTAAGAATTCAGGTCTAGCGGGGACAACTCCCATATTTCCTGCAACGGGCTCGACAATAATTGCCGCAATGTCATCTCCATGTTTTTCAAATATGTGAAAAACTTCATCTAAATTATTGTACGACAAAGAAAATGTATGACTTTCTGCATTTTGAGTAATTTTTGAATTATCCTGTATTCCTAACGTAAGGACACCTGAACCAGAATTAACTAGCAATTCGTCCGCATGTCCATGATATCCACCGTCGAATTTTACAATTAGATTTCTTTTGGTAAACCCTTTGGCTAGTCGTAAAGCACTCATCGTAGCTTCTGTACCTGAATTCACCATACGAACCATTTCGATAGATGGGATATTCTCACATATGATCTTGGCCATTTTAACTTCAATCTCTGTTGTTAAACCAAAACTGGTTCCTTGCAATGATGTGCTGTGAATCGCTTCAAGGACACTAGTGTGAGCATGGCCCAAAATCAACGGCCCCCACGATCCTATATAATCAATAAACTCATTCCCATCGAGATCCATTACGCGAGATCCATATCCTTTTTCCAGCACAACAGGTGTTAGTCCAACAGTTGAGAACGCTCTTACAGGGCTATTAACTCCACCTGGAATATGAATAAGTGCCTCTTCATATATCTGTTTTGACTTCTGGTCATTTCTGCCTTGCATCGATAACATACTTATTCAACCTCTCTTCTAATGAACTTGAATAAATGAGCCTACTCCATGATAAGCTCGAATGGTCTCAGGAAATAGCTTTAACTTCATCAACAACTTTGACATAAGAAAGAGATAAATCCGTCGGCCCTTTAACTGGTAGACCTACTTCCAAATAAAATATATTGAATATGCTTTTCTGCAATGACTTCTCCCGGTAATAAGATCGAAATTCCAGGAGGGTACACATAAATCGATTCTGCAATAATTCGTACACAAGATTCTCTGAATGGTACAAGTTCGGTATCACTATAGAAAGCTTCACGTGGGCTTAATGAAAGCAATGATACATCAGGAATATCTACATTTGATTCGTAAATATGAGAGCCACTACTTCGAATTAAGCAAGCTCTTCCAATGCTCCTATCAGAGAATCAACCGTTTCAACTGAATCACCAACAGTTATTAGACACAAAATATTATACATATCACTTAGTTCAACCTCTATTTTGTAATGATCACGCAGCCAATTTCCACAGCATAAGCGGTCATTTCAAGCTCGCCTACATGAATACTCAATTTGGTAGGATCAAAACGAAAAGAGCATCTGTTCCAACAATCTCTCTTCCAAATGAAGAAAGACCTTGTAATTTATTAATACGCTCCCTAGCATAGTCTGCTAGCTGTATTGTTTTTTCCACTATTTCGTGGCCATTTGCGGCAATATACTTTCGGGCAATATCTAATGAAGCAAGTAATATATATGATGTCGATGTTGTGATCAACATACTGAACATGGCCTGTACTTTTTTGGGATCAACAATTCACTCTCTGATATGAAGGAGTGAACTTTGCGTTAAAGAACCGCCAAGCTTATGCATACTGGTAACAGCCATATCGACCCCTGCTTTGCATAGCAGATAAAGGAAGTTTGTCATGGAAATTCAACAATGCTCCATGCCTCATCTACAAGTACTGGAATGTCATGCTGGTGGGCAAGATTTACAATTAATCTCAAATCAGTACGGATTCCAAAATACGTTGGATTGATTATAAGTACAGCTTTAGCATCCCTGTTTTTCTAAGGCTTTCCTGACCGAACCAACGGAGACTCCATGACCAATTCCCAATTTAATATCTCTTTCAGGAACAACAAAAACAGGTTTCGTTCCTGAAAAAATAATCGCGAACAATGTAGACTTGTGCAGGTTACGAGGAACAATGATTTTATCGCCTGCTCCACAAACCGACATAATCATGGTCATAATCGCACAACTGGTGCCTTGAACGGAGAACAAGGTATAGTCCCCACCAAATGCTTGGGCCGCGAGACGTTGTGCCTTATCAATAACACCAGTAGGTTGATGTAAGTCATCCAAAGGAGCAATATTAATAAGGTCAATGGACAATACGTTTGCTCCCAAAAAATCTTCTGAATTCGGGTTCCATCCCTTATCCTGCCTTATGACCTGGTATATGAAAAGGAATAGGATTTTGTTGAGCATGTTCAATCAGTGCGGTAAACAAAGGTGTTTGATGCTGATTCATGAAAATATATGTTCCTTTCCAAATTAAAGTTCTAACCAAATCGTCCTTGGAAATAACGCATGAACTCCGCCAGGTGTTCACAATGCTTATATGATACTGCGTTGTAGATCGATGCTCTCATATGTCCGGCATCCCGGTGTCCTTTAAGGCCAATAAATCCATTATTATTTGCCTCATCAAGGAATAGCCCTTCCAGCTGCTTGTTCCCTATTCTGAATGTAACATTCATCATGGATCTGCTATGAATATTGGCCAGTCCATTGTAAAATCCATCACTCTGGTCTATAGTGTCATAAAGAAGTGCGGCCTTCATGCGATTCTGCTCTTCCATAGAGACGACACCCCCATTATCCTTAATCCATTTAAGAACAAGCCTTACGATATAAACAGCAAATACTGGAGGTGTGTGATAAAGAGATGCACTGTTTGCATGTACTCGATAATTCATAATATCCGGTATTTGTTCAGGGATTTGCGAGAGCATATCACGCTTTACAATAACAACCGTAACTCCAGAGGGACCTATATTTTTCTGAGCTCCTGCATATATAAGAGAGAATTTAGAAATATCAATTTTCCGAGAAAGAATATCACTAGACATATCCGCAATTAGTGGAACTTGCCCCGTGTCAGGAAATTCACTATATTGCGTGCCAGCGACAGTCTCATTTGAAGTCAAGTGAATATAAGCAGAATTAGGAGATAAATGTACATTATCTAAATCAGGCATCTTAGTGAAATTACATGATTCCGAACTTCCCGCTATAAACACCTTGCCTACTTTACGAGCTTCTGAAATGGCTTTTCCTGACCAGGTGCCACTATAAATGTAATTGCTCACACTACCTTTGGTAAGAAAGTTTATCGGTACCATAGCAAATTGAGTACTTGCCCCTCCCTGCAAAAACAATACTTCATATTCGGAGGGGATATTTAAAAGATTTCTTAACAACTGCATGGATTCTTCATTTATATCTTCATATAGCTTACTTCGATGTGAAATTTCCAGAATGGATAGGCCGCTACCTTGCAAATCTAATAATTCGGTTTGAAGTTGAGACATTACATCACTAGGCAAGGCGGCTGGACCAGCGTTAAAATTCAGCACAGTGCGTTTCATTTCATCCCTCTATTCAATTAATGTCCTTACATATACAGAAGGGATGCTTAAGCACCCCTTTTCCAAAGCTGTATTCATCGCTCTTGATGGTTACATACTTGCGAAAAGAACTGAAGAGATGATATGACAAGCCCGCTCTATTTCTTCTTGGGTCACATACAAATTTGGCATGATACGAATAACGTTGAGTCCACCTGGCACTACAAGCAATCCGTACTGATGCAATTGTTCTATAATCTCTGAAACTGATTCTTTAAATTCAATACCAATTAACAATCCCATACCACGAATAGCCTTCACCCTAAGATCGTTTTCAAGCAAAGCAGATAGCTTAATTATGAGATATTCCCCCATCTTTTCGGCATGCTCAAAGAGTCTTTCTTCCATTAATACTTCTAAAGTAGCGATGCCAGCCGAAGTGGCTAATGGTGATCCTCCAAATGTCGAAGCATGGCTTCCGGCAGAGAAAGCATTACCGAGTGAACTTTTCCCAATCATTGCTTCCAATAGGAAAGCCACTAGCCAATCCTTTAGCTAGAGTTACAATATCAGGTTCAATACCGTAATGTTCGTACGCAAATAATTTTCCGGTTCGACCCATTCCTGTTTGTACCTCGTCAACAATTAGAAGTGCTCCTCTCTCCTTGCATAAATCAGCAAGTTGAGTAACAAATTTAGGATCGGCTGGATAAACTCCACCTTCACCTTGTACAAGTTCCAGCATTACCGCGGCTGTTCGATCCGTCATTTTTTCTTCTATTGAAGTAATGTCATTATAATTAGCATATAAAAAGCCATCTGGTAATGGAAAAAAGCCATCTTTAACTTTATCTTGACCTGTTGCTGTTAATGTCGCCAATGTATGGCCATGAAATGATTTTTCGAATGTGATGATTTCGTATTTTCCATTTTTAAAAATCTTTTGATGATGACGTCTTACGCATTTAATAGCCGCTTCATTTGCTTCGGCCCCACTATTACAAAAAAAACGAGATCAGCAAAGCTATGGTCAACTAGCAAACGTGCCAATTCTTCCTGATTAGAAGTATGAAACAGATTAGAAACACGCCATAAACGCTCTAGTTGTTCCTGAACACGTTTCTTTACCCTATTGGGTATATGCCCCAAGTTGCACACAGCCAATCCAGACATAAAGTCTAAATATTCATTTCCTTCATTATCCCATAATCGGCTCCCCTCTCCTTTCACTAAAGTGATAGGAAACTTTGCATAATTTTGAAATAAGGCGCTATGTTGTTCTATGTTCAAATTTATCACTCCATAAAATATCCATTGGTTTTAAGTAATACAATTAGAAAGCGTTCAACATCGTCTTCTGTATCATAGATATAGAAACTCGCATGGGCGATTGTCCATAAACATAAATGTCTATAAATAGAAAAGTACATGATCATTCATTTTTTAATTAAGATTGGAATTGTTTCCGAATTTCTATCTGATCCATGCGCTCCTTTCTATATCAATCTATTCATCATAATTCCCTTTCTCGTTCCAGTAATATTCATCAGGCAAATAGCGCTGTCCAAACACTCTGGTCCCTACGCGAATAATCGTGGCACCTTCTTCAATAGCTACCTTAAAATCTCCGGACATTCCCATTGAAAGGATGTCCATCTCTACACGTGGAATATTTTTTTCCTTGATTTGTGTCTGAATAGACTTTAATAATTTAAAACAGTGACGAGTCTCATCGTTTGTAGCACTTAACTTCCCAATTGTCATCAAACCTTTTATATTTAATGTTTCGAAATGAGACAATTGCTCAACTAACTCTAGTGCCGATTCAGGCGAGACACCAAATTTGCTTTCTTCGTATGAAGTATTGACTTGCATCAATATATCCATGGTCTTATTCTCTTTGAGAAGTTGATTGTGCAATGCTTGTCCTAACTTCAAGCGATCTACAGAATGAATCATAGTTACATATTTAACAACGTCCTTAACTTTATTCGTTTGGAGGTGTCCAATAAAATGCCATTCGACTTGATTATATTGTTCCATAAGCGGGAATTTCCCGCGCAACTCTTGCGCTTTATTCTCACCAAACAAGATTTCCCCTGCTTGCATTGCTAATTCAAGCTTTTCAATCGGCACCGTTTTAGTGGCCAACAATAATTTCACTTCGTCGATGCTGCGGCCAGATGATTGGCATGCAGCTCTCATTTGCTCTTTGACGCTTCGAAGATTTTCTTTAACAAAATGATTCATTATTTTCCCACTCCTTGTTCTCTGTATTCCGTGTTTTTTGTTCTCATCTATTTTGGGAATAATAACTCCCCACACCAGCCAGTTCATTTAACGAAAATGACAACCTACCGCGATACTTCCGTTTTTATAATTTTCGTTTGATAAGTAAGTGATAATTCGCAATCGTTGTACAAGCAAATAACCCTATGCTAGTATAGCAATAGGTGGATTGGTTATATATATCCAAAACACTACAATTCTAACAATCCAAAAACATTAATAATTCACATGAATTTTATTAAGGATGGGATACGAGTTCATGAAAATAGATCGTACCGATAAAAGACCAATATGGCAGCAATTACTTGATCAGGCTATAAATCATATTGTAAGCGGTGTTTGGAATCCTGGCCAACTCCTTCCACCTTCTCGGGAACTTGCCAAACAGCTAGAAATTTCTCGTTCAACCGTACAAATTGTGTATGAAGAGCTAGTTACTCGTGGGTATACGGTGACCTCTCGACGTGGGGGAACACACGTGAATGATTGGAGGCACTTTACTGGAAAGCCAATAAAGGAGAAAATTTCACCTTCCCCCCCTAAGCTCCCTGATCTGCCTCATTTTGTTGATCAGTCACAACATTGGTTCAGAAGCAAAGATCACCTAAATTCAGTTATAGATTTTAGTCCCTATCAACCTTATTTGGATTCGCACTTTCAAAATTTGTGGCGTAAGTCTTATTTGAAGGCCTCTTCCAATTTAAGTGCATCCAGTTGGTCTTACGGGGATTCTTATGGATTTGAGCCTTTACGCGAACAAATCCAGCGCCATTTATCACTTGAACGTGGCATTCACGTTCAAACAAACCAAATTTTATTAACATCTGGAGCACAGCAAAGCATTGATCTCATTGCCCAAGCGCTTTTGACCGAAGGAGATACGGTGTCCGTGGAGGATCCTGGTTATCCCATAGCATGGATGACAATGAAGTATCGGCATATGAGGGTTGCTCCAGTTCCTGTTGATGAATACGGTCTTGTAGTGGAAAGCATAGCACCTGAAGCCAAACTAATTTTTGTAACCCCTGCTCATCAATGTGCTGTTGGCGTAATGCTGTCGGCATCGCGCAGACAGCAGCTTCTGCATAAGGCAGCGAAACAGCGAGCTTGGATTATTGAAGATGATTATGACAGTGAGTTTCGTTACCGCGGGGAACCTGTGCCGACTTTATATAGTCAGCTACCACAAAATTGTCTTTACTTAATGAGTTTCTCAAAATTAACTGCACCGGGCATTCGAATATCAGCAATTATTGGGCCTACAAAAGCGATTGAACAATTGGCTCGCGTCCAAGCATTCACCTATCGTCATCTTCCAATCATGGAGCAAGTAACACTATCGCACTTCATTGAACACGGATATTTTATGCGCCATATGCGACGAGTTAGAAATGTCTATCGTCGTCGACACGAGATACTGCAAAAGTCAATTGTTGCAAGTGGTCTTCGCGAGAAATTTACATTACAAGGAGTTGAAACTGGTCTCCATGTATTACTGGAGGCTAATGAGTGTTTCGAGGAGAGTATGATGACCCATCGTGCATTTCTGAAAGGAGTTCATGTACATCAACTTCATTCTTACTGCTTGGAGAGCAAACGTAAAGGATGGGTATTAGGTTTTGCAAAGGTAGACGAGGAATTAATTGAGGAAGGAATATACCGACTTGCAGAAACAGTCTTATGAAAATACGTAAGATTCATTATCACGACCATGTCGTGATGAATAGCGATAGTTCCATCTATATATTATACATTGATAATCTACTTTTAATGTTTGACAGATTTTAAAAAGTCAACAATATATAGGTTTACCCAGAGTGGATATCACGTTCCTCGTTTATACTAAATAACTCTAGGGTTTTTCTTACAATCATGGAATTAACATTATGGCGTAGATCCAATATCCAAAAGTTCAAGAATTAAGGTCGCATGTGAGAGCAGCGACCTTTTGAACAATCCACTATCAATTTTACAGCAAATCTTATGGTTTCACACGAATCACAATACAAATCAAACAGGTGACCAGCTCTAGCCAACATTTAAGCTGATTGACTAAAACCATAGCCAATTACTCATGCGCCAATCTACGTTTACAAAAAAACTCATCTATCTTGCTCCACTTTACCTATCTCCTGAGCTATTTCTTCAAATATTCAGAAGTAAATTTATCCAGGAAGGAAAATAATTGATTATTCATTGAAGTGTAATCATTTTTCCTTAATTCATCAGCTTGCTGTACAAAACGTTTGTTTTTATCTCGAATCAACTCTTCTTCTGAATGTGCAATCAAAAGCTCAATCAACTCCGGATTGAACTCCATGTGACATTGAAACCCATACACAAATTCTTGGTACCTTACAATTTGTCTTGGACAACCTTCGCTGTATGCCACCACTTGGCTTCCTGCTGATAATCCAGGCATATCATTATGCCAATGACCTACAACACTGGTATTATCGAAATGAGAAAAAAGTTCTATCTTCTTCCCTTCATCCGTAAATGTTATCGGAAAACAACCAACTTCTTTTTCTGGACTATGCTCATATCTTGCCCCAAGAGCTTCCCCAATGAGTTGAGCTCCCAAACAAACTCCTAATACAGCCTTGTTTGATTCCACGCACCTTTTAATCAGCGCCACTTCTGAGGCCGAATCAAAGTGTGGGCACATTTTTACGGTTGTACTTGGAGATTGAGGTCCACCCAATACAATTAATAAATCAATTTCCTCGATCGATTGAGGAAGCTGTTCACCATTATAAACCCTTGAATATCCAACGCTATGTTTATTTGCTTCGGCCCATGTAAGAAAAGCACCCGGCCCTTCGAAAACTTCATGAACAAGAAAATGAATATGCATACAAAAAACTCCTTTTTTGTAATTAATTTTCTATACTTTGATTCATCTAAATCATGAACCTTATTCTATAGAACTATCTTTAAATTTCTTAAAATTATAACAGTTATTTAGCCAATAGAAACTTCCATACTATTATTTTTTGAACAATCCATTTCATATCCCATCTCATTATTTTTTCGGAACCTAACACAAATCAGATATGATCTTAATACCTATTTGAAGTGGATTGGAACGCTCTAGCCTACGCCTATCAATTCTAGAAATTTTGCTAAAATAACATTGTCCATGTTAGTATATTTTCTAATGGACTGTTAATGATACACAATGATTATATATTTTACACAGTCCATACTTCATTACTTGACGGGATCCGAGGTGAAACCGATGTTGAAAGTAAATCGAGATGATAAACAACCAATTTGGCAGCAATTACTTGATCAAATGATTCATAATATTACAACGGGGAAGTGGCCTCCTGGTGAACTACTGCTTCCTTCTCGTGAACTGGCCCAATTAGTTGGGGTTTCGCGTTCAACGATTCAGATAGTTTATGAGGAGTTATTCAGTCGCGGTTACACAGTAACATCTCGCCGAAACGGTACAAGAGTAAGTAATTGGGCATGTGGGTCTCTTTTACCAGAAGAAGCATCCTTCCGAGAACCAATAATTCCTGAATTGCCAAAATTAAATATAAATGCAGGCTATTTACACAACTGGATCAGAGGAGAGAACAATCAAAAGGTAGTGATCAACTTCAACCCTCATGAGCCATATTTGGATGATCAGTTTCAAAAAAATTGGAGGCAATCTTTTCTAAAAGCCTCTTCAGTAACAGAATTGCAGGATTGGGCATATGGTGATGCTTATGGACTTGTATCATTACGCGAACAAATTCAACATTATTTGTCAGTTGAAAGGGGCATCCAAGTAGATCTCGATCAAATCCTTTTAACTTCAGGCGCACAACATACTCTCGATTTGATTGCCCAAGGCCTTCTAAAAGAAGGGGATACTGTATCGGTAGAAGACCCCGGATTCCCTGCTTCTTGGTTGGCAATGAACTATCGACGGATGAAAGTTGTTCCAGTTCCTGTAGATGATTACGGGCTGCAAGTTGATCGTGTTGACCCTCAATCCAAACTTGTTTTTGTAACACCAGGACATCAATGTGCAGTTGGGGTCATCATGTCAGAACCTCGAAGACAGCAGTTATTACAAATGGCCGCACAACATTCATTCTGGATTGTTGAGGACGATTATGACAGCGAATTTCGCTATCGTGGTGACCCCCTCCCATCGTTATACAACCAGCAACCTCAAAATACATTGTATATGATAAGCTTTTCAAAAATGGTCGCCCCCGGTATTCGCACATCAGCAATTATCGGTTCTAAAGATGCCATTCGTCAGCTTGCACACATACATGAATTGATCTACCGCCATCTTCCCATTATGGAACAGTTAACACTTGCTCATTTTATTGAGCATGGCCATTTCATGCGTCATATGAGGAGGGTGCGAAATGTATATCGGCGTAGACACGCAGCCATGACGAAAGCTATCCTCGCGGCAGATTTAAACAAGCATTTCCGATTAAGCGGCGTAGAAACAGGCTTGCACATGCTTCTCGAAGCTGAATCTTCATCAGATGAAGGAACAATAACAAATAAGGCACTTGAAAAGGGGGTGCGCATTTACCCTCTTAGCACATATTGTTTGGAGAGTAATCGAAAAGGATGGGTACTGGGCTTCGCTAATGTAAGTGAAGCAGCCATTAAGGAAGGCATTGATCGACTATCTGATATTTTAATTTAGGTGGATTCGCAATCAACCAACATTACCTGAATAATCGCCAAAACCGCTGATCTTCGCTAACGGTGACGACACCATCAACCAGATGGAAGTACACAGACAAGGCTATATCTTGGGTAAACAATACCTTTCACAAAGATAAGATTAATTAGAATAACGCTGGCAGTCACCTTCGGTTCTACGGATGCCTGTTACCCATCTGCAGAATTTTGACACACCATCGATATAGCTGCAGCTCATCTTCGACTGGACAGATCATATAATTGTTTACAAGTCGACCCTTGATATACTTCCATCCCGCCTGTAGTATATAAACGTTTACTCAAATAGCAAGGAGAGCTAATACGTGCTTGAAGAGGACATTAGAATAACGAAAAGTAGAGAAGCTATTGTACAAGCAATGGATACTTTACTCGAACAAAAGCCTTTCCGAAAAATTACCGTTAATGATATTTGCAAGACGGCTATTATAGGACGTACCACGTTCTATGCTCATTTTGATGCAAAATATAAGCTTATCTCTTATATTTTGCATCAAGAGCAGAAAGGGCTGGAAGATATAATACTGAACTCGCCACCAGAGGAAGTAATACTACATGTTCTCCTTGATATTCGCGACAATAAAAAGCTGTACTATAATCTCTTTGTGGCAGAAATGTCAGATGAATTACAGCGACTGCTTCAAGGGACATTTAGCAGCTTCTTTACCAATATACTCAATGTCTGCAAGACGGAGGGTGTACAGTTGGCCTGTGAGACCCTGCCGCCTTTAGTAGCTTATTATACAACTGGTGTTGTCGGTATTATAATGTGGTGGACTGAGACGGATTTTTCCATGCCTGCCGAAGAAGTCACCTTATGCCTGTCAAATCTATTAGGATACCTATGGGAATAGAACGCCATGCTCTATATTTTCCATTTTATCTTATGCGTGATTAAACTAACAATAATCAAAGTAAACTAAAATATCCGCTAACGAACATTGTGGAGCAAAGTGTTCGTTAGCGGATATTTTGATTATAACTGTGTCTTACTATAAGCCCCTTATTAAGGTTAAAATTTAATAAATACTGAATGAGCTATTTCAATGGCAGTAATAACAACTTGATTTGTCTAATATTACTTACTTTAGAACAACAATTAATAAATGAAATTAGGAGGAATCGAGCATGATTAATTACAGAAGACCAAGGCTGGAAGAATTGAAAGAGGTAGCACGATTGAATGCCGTGTCATTTGCAGATTATCCATTATGCAGTGAGATCAGGAGTGAATTTACAGATGAGGATAGCTTTGTTGATTTTATGACAGAAATCTTTCAGGTTTACATCGGAGCATATTATAAGAAAAGTGTCGTTTTTGTGGGCGAAGTAGAAAATCAGATAAAAAGTTTTGCTATTTTAGACCGCCCTTATAGTAAGGGTATCGGTTTATTTGACTATTTCCGTGCTGGTGTATTCAAATTATTTAGAACAGTCAGCATCACCAAAGTGTTTAAATTTTTAAAGATTCTCAATGAAGGTCATGAACCCAGTAAGGATCTTAAAAAACGTTCCTGGTTCTTAGAATCCCTGGCAGTTGACAACTCATGCAGGGGTCAGCAATTGGGAAGTAAAATGCTTAAGGACTGTGTCATCCCCTACATTAAAGAACAAAGTAAAGGGAGCAAGTCAGAATCGTTTGTTACTTTTACGAATAATGATATCAATAGAAAATTCTATACTAAGAATGGATTTACCGAGTTTGATTTTACAACAATTGAACGGAATGGAAAAACAATTGGCAACTGGAGTTTCAAGATGTCTGTATCCCCAACATAATATCTCGAATTTCTGATAATATTACCTTTTATATATCGTCTTTTTTCTTTGCTATCAGTACGATATATCCATTCCCGGATTCATGGTGAGAGGCACGAAAGTCTTTAGATAAACGAAATCAGAACCGATGAGAAAAGAAACACGGTCACCACTTCATATAGCGAACATAAATGGCCAGCCAGAGTTTTCTGGTTGGCCGAATAATACAAACAAAATGATGCTTAATCTTCTGTCAGAGAAACAAACTTGTCTGCATCCTGATAAGCTTTATTCACTGCTAGAGGGAAGG
Organism: Paenibacillus sp. MZ03-122A; assembly: GCF_024213325.1. Taxonomy (NCBI): domain Bacteria; kingdom Bacillati; phylum Bacillota; class Bacilli; order Caryophanales; family Paenibacillaceae; genus Paenibacillus; species Paenibacillus sp. MZ03-122A. Next base: position 52,350 of record NZ_JANAVI010000020.1, read on the forward strand.
ACTTGGGTTTATAAGCAAATGATACTACACCTTGACTAATATTTAGATCCGCGACTTCACAATTCTGTTCTTCCCTAATTTGGGCTCGCTTCGCATTTATCTCAACATCTGCAATCAAAGGAGCAAAGCCTTGCTCTTTTGCATAGAGATACATCATTATATATGTTCCCACATCCCTTGGATGCGTACGGTCGCTGCCTATAATAGTTGCTTTTGAATCATTTTTTTGGAGTTCCTAATTGATTTTAGTTATAGGAGATGTAAAATCAACAAAATGGTATCCCTCGATTTTAGCTATTTGCTTAAGTTTTTTAGCTGCAATCAGCATTCTTTGAAGTTTCCCAGGTATTGGTGCTACATCAACACTTACGGTCTCATCATATGGAGATGATGCAAAGAGAGTAATATCTTGGATATCTTTTGACTTAACAGCTTCAATTAGAGATTTCATATCTTCGATATATTGGTCAACCTCGTATTCCTCATCGTTTAAATCATTCATTCTAAACATAATGATCGCTTTATTTGCATTAACAAAAGATGTTTCCCAATCCAGCCTTATTAATCCTCCCTAGAGCGGTGTCTCCAGGTACTCCCATATTAATCATTTGTACTTTCCGGTCCACAATATCCTCATCTTTTAGCTTAAGATCACTTGATTTTAACGAAGTATCTACTCGCAGAAACTCAAAATTCCATATTGAGTTGAACAAAAAGAGCATGATTATACTTAATACAAATACTTTGCTAAGTTTTCTCACGAATCATAGTCACCTCTTCGATTCATTTTGATCCTGCTTAAATACAGCATTTTCATAAACCCATGGAAATTTTCCTAAATCCCCTCCATGAAAATTCATCTTTTTTACCTAGTGGAGTGCTTTGTGTTCCAATCATGCTTGCGCTTTCAAAAAGCTCGGTACTGACGATACAATGCCAGACAGCATTTTGTTTCGTTAGTGTATGTCAAACTTCTGTAGATGAAAAGGCCTTAATTATAACAATAACTCCGGTTTCTATTGATATTTGATATTGAACATGATCTAGGTTTGTCTCAAGAGCATCAAAATATAATAATTGCATCAATTTTTCAATATCCCAGACCACTTCAGTACGGAAACGTTACCAAGTATGCGGTTTATCGGAAACTGAAAAAATCCCTTCATAGCCTAGAAGATCTGAGTAAACCAGATCTAACTAGGAGTTTGGAGGGACATTTCTGGATAATTCTAAATAACCAACAAATGAGTTAGCAATTATTTCAATTCCCGAAAGAACCGCAGATAACCGTATTATCCGAAAGCGCCGGGATTGCATTCGAACAGCGGCTATCCCTGTTCTGCTTCCCGATGGCGTTAAATTGATCAGTAGCTCGCCCATCGACACCGCGTCAAACATTCATCTGCAATTTCTTTCCTTATTATTAGATCAGGCAGAGCTTCGTTCAAGCGAGGTCAGGTTCATTAGGATTGCAGATGTTTTCTATTTTATATCACCGTTCACACGCTCATTTCAATTTTCCAACCGCTTATTTCGATTTTTAGCCAACTTTTTAACACACCATCCTTTTTTCACAAAGTAACAGCTTTGCCTCAGAATTTCGAAATAACATAGGTCTATTCTTTAAGTAGATGTCTCATTGACATTTACCCGCATACATTTCATATTGGAGTATTCATACCCAACACCCTCATAAAATCTCTGTGCTGTGGGATTATCTGCATCAACTAACAATGTAATCCTTAAAAATCCATGTTCCTTAGCAAAACGAATGATTTCTTTCATAAAGAATTTGCCATATCCTTTACCACGTTCCGTTGATGACAAAATAAAATCTTCAAGTACAATGACCTTCCCGCCTTCAGCGGTACTAATAGAATATAATAAATTCGCCATTCCAATAATTTGATTATTCTCAAGCAATAATAGCAGTTGTCCAGAATCGGGATTACTTATAATCATATTCAGTCCGGCTCTCATTTTTTCGACTTGGCTACCGGCTGTAAAATCTTTTTCCATTTGAAACAATTCTGTTAACAAATCACACATCACTGGGATATGCTCGGATCTGGCTTTTTGAACACCCAACATACTCTTCTCTCCTTTGCTACGTTCAAACGTTTCGCCTCTGAAAATCAAAGAGATTCAGCCAATGTTATTCTACGCAATGCTCGTACGATAGAGCATCGTATACAGTTGCACGTAGATGGCTAAACCCATAACCCATAACCTTTCTGCCCCAGCTTAGAAAAATAGCCTGTAGTTACCGTCAGGCCATAATATCACCAGTAAAAATTATAAGCACCTGAACCGATCGTCAGAACTATCCCTTTTTCTGTTTGATCATAACTGATTACTCCTTCTGAAGAGGACAAAGTCTCTCCATTTTCAAATACGTTACTTAGTTCAGCAGCCTGCAGCAATACTTCCGCAGTCGCATTTGCGGGTACTTGCACATATAGTCTCGTTCCTTCTTTCTCGAGGTGCCAGTGTGATTCGCTCGTCCATATGGTGTATTAAGAGCTGCACGAGCAAACGTTAGTTCCCCACATGCAAATCGTGGTGCTATCCGAATTCGCTTGTATGCCGGCACCTCCTCGTCTAAATCAAGTCCTGCAACAGTTTGATACAACCACTCTCCAATGGCACCGTAAGCATAATGATTAAAAGAATTCATATCGTCACTCCAGAACGAGCCGTCAGGCTTGATGCCATCCCAGTGCTCCCAGATAGTCGTCGCTCCTTGATTTATAGAATATAACCAGGATGGATACGATTGCTGTAGCAATAACTTGACCGCTGTATCGTGAAACCCGTTGTTCGATAATACTTGACACAGGTATGGAGTTCCAACGAATCCGGTTGTAAGATGATATTCGTTTTCCACTACCTAAACATTTCTCTGTTGTCGTATATAGAAAGATTGGTATGGGCAAAGAGCTTAGTTTTGTAGTCATCTATGATGCTCTCTATAAGTTCAGTTACAACAGTTATACCGGGCCTTCTTCTAGAAATAACTAGATTATTGTAAAAATGCTCTCTCCCTAATAAAGTTTGCTTCCAAAATACATAAGCATAAGCATATGGACAAATGGGAGGGAACTCTTCATTTTCATTTTTTCTAAGTTCCTGAAGCATTAGTATACATTTTAGATGTTTTTTGATGAATTTCTTTCTAATATATTGGTCTATAGCTTTGAAACATCTACTATTTTCATTATATAAATCATTCTTAAATTCATCTCTATACAAGTAATCTTGCCTTAAGGCAACTTTCACATTAAAAAAATACTTGGATTTAACTCTAGGTTCCAGAGTAAAATGTTGAATTGAACTAACCTGTGGTGTAAATAGAAACCGATTTGAATCATCTCTCTTCCCTTGTTCTATCCATTTAAAAACTGATAAAAAAATCGGGCTGAAAAAACGCATTTTTCAGCCCGATTTTGCTTATCTTTTTTTAAAATCCACCTTAGTTCTTACCGCCATAGCCCTTATAAGTAGCGTAAACTGCATCTGCATATTGATTGGCCAGAATAGGACGGCCATAAGAGTCTGTAGCTCCCGGATACCAGTTATCTCCTCCGTTATAGTGTAATAAGCCATTATATATGTTGCCGAATCTAGTAATCTTTTCATTTAAAATCAGTCCGCCCAAGCATACCTGATCTTGTTCACTGCCGTGATTATAAGCACGGCCAAATTTTGAACTGAATTGAGATAAATAAGCATTACGTGTGTTTGGTTCTACCTGCATCAATCCGTCGCCGGCTGATGGACTGCCTGGTAAGCCTGCTCCAAAGCTGCTTTCCTTTTTGATCACAGCACTCAGCAATAAAGCAAAATCTCCGCCTTTACCGAATTTATCGCCCGCATTCATTGTGTATGTCCATATGTGGCTTGGAACTTCGGAAGGCTTTGTTACTGAAGGACCTGTTGGTGGCGTTGTTGGCGGTGTTGTAGGTGGCGTAGTTCCGCTGCCGCCTTTCTCCCATAAAGCAGGAACAATAGGTGGTTCCCAACCTACGAGGGAAGTATGTGCCTGACGACAGGTATAAGTACTTCCACTATATGTTACTGTATCATTTACTGCATAGGCAGTATTTGGTGCCCATGCTCCCCTAGCGGCTGCGCTCACCGGCAAGACTGCGCAAAAGGTGGATAAGAATACTGCTAAAACTACCAAAAGTGATGTGGCTTTAAAAGAAAACTTTTTGCTAGTCATTTTCAAACCTCCTTGTATTTTTCTTCTGATATTTTCCTGTGTTGCTCATTTTCAACATTTATCAGCACTATTTCCCCCCCCTTTGTTTTCACAAATACTTCAAGTTCATTCCATAATTAAAGCGATTAAACAAATGATTACAATTCTGATAATACAGAAACATGAAAATAATTCCAATAGGACGTAGGTTCTACTTTCTTGAAATTTTTGATTAGACTGGAAAGAGGCTAAGTCTACAGGTCATTAAAGTCAACCTAAAAACTTAGCCTCTTGATTTCATATTAAATTTTAAATAAACTTCAGTCTTCACATAACATTGTCTGCAAAGTCGATGAGACTACTATTTATTATTGCTGCTACATCCTTTTTGTAATCGTGTATAAAAAAATGATCCCCGTCAAACATATGAATTTTACAACTTTTGGACGTATAATCATGCCATTTTGCAACGTCAAAAATAGTGGCTCCCTTTTCTCTTTTTCCCCACAATACACTTATATCGCAGTCAAGCTTAGCGTTTTTTTCAATGTGCCTGTATGTGTCAGTAATTCTAAAATCCGCTCTGAGTATCGGTAAAAACAACTCCATTAATTCATTGCTTTTCAGAACCTCTTTGGGCGTGCCTCCCAGCTTAAATACCTCATCCACAAACTCCTTATCCGGCAAATCATAGAGTACCTTCTTCTTACTTACAAAACCCGGAGGATATCTGCCGGAAATAAACATATGGACAGGATATGGATGTCCGAGCTCCTTTATTCTATAGGCAAGTTCATATACAAGTACACTGCCCATACTGTGGCCAAACAACGCATAAGGTTGTTCTTCAAGGTTGCTTATGATAATACGGTGTATATCTTCAAGCGCTTCCTCAACACTTCCGTAAAACGGTTCACCAATCCTGCTGCCTCTTCCCGCAAGCTCAATCGGGAAAAGCTCAATCCTATCATGCAAGTATTGTTCCCAATATTTATATACTGCTGCAGAACCTCCTGCATACGGCAGACAAAACAATTTAATCTTATCCATTATATCTACCCCTTATATCTGAACTATTGGTTGATCTCTTCCAATATTTCTTTAATAATAGCCGCATTTTTATCTATATATCCTGTACTTAACATATCAAAATGACTGCCAAATCCGTTATATACTTTGAACTCTCCCGTTGTTGCCTCTCTCCATCCTTCACATAAATCAGCTTCACCTTCATTGTCTTGCTGCTGTGATATAATAAGATGGATATTGGAGTTTATCTGTCCCGAGTTTATAACACTTCTAGTGTATTTATGATAATTTCTCATTCTTTCAATGGCCTTTTCAATAACTGCCTGGTTATCTCCAAACATGCCTTTTATAAGTTTCTCATTTTCTTCTATAAATTCTTTATCCTGTTGCTCAGCAAGTTTCTTAGCATCTTCGCTTTCTTCCTCAATAAGGACAAATGATTTAGCCGAATCCAGAAAGATTATATCGGATACATGATGTCCAGTTTCAATTAATACTTTAGCAACTTCAAATGCCAGATTACCTCCTGCCGAGTAACCAAATAGAATATATGGGCCCTCGGGTTTGACAGAAGTAATTGCCTTCACATACTCCTCCATCCTGCTCTCATTTTCTATAAAGTCAAAGGAATATATGGAATAAGCATTCATTTGTTTTGATAAACTACCATAAGCTATTCCATTTCCTCCTCCTGGAGGGAATGCAAACATAAGACTCTCCATTGCTGAATTAAAATGAATTGCCGGACTTGGTGTAATATAATCATTGGCGTACGTATTGTGTATAAAACGGGCAATTTCCTTTATGGTTGGGGCCATATAAAAGTCTTTTAGTGGTACCTCAACATTTAACTGTTCATAAATTCTGCTTATAAGGGATATTGCCTTCAGTGAGTATCCTCCCAGTTCAAAGAAGTTATCATTCACACCAATTTTTTGTACTCCAAGGGCATCATGCCACAGCAGTGCAAGCTTCTCCTCAACTTCACCGCAAGGCTCTACATACTCTACTGATGTAGCTAAAGTACCGTCATTTTGGGGTAAATTATTCCGATCTATTTTGCCATTGGCTGTCAAAGGCAGCTTTTCCAGCTGAACAAAGTATTGTGGTATCATGTAATCGGGAAGTTCTTTTAAGAGAAGCGCCCTTAAATCTGATATTGTAAATTCACTTTCCCCTGCTATATAAGCACACAAATACTTGTTGCCCTCCTGGTCTGTCTTTGCAATTACCGCAGCTTCTTTTATTGAAGGATGCTTTAATAGCTGCACTTCTATTTCCCCAAGCTCTATCCTAAAGCCCCTAATCTTTACCTGATGGTCTACTCTGCCTATAAATTCGATGTTTCCGTCAGGAAGCCACCTTCCAAGATCACCGGTACGATACATTCTTTCTCCAGAGCTGAAAGGATTAGCTATAAATTTTTCCGTAGTCAATTCAAGTTTGTTCAAATAGCCTTTTGCCAGCCCATCTCCAGATATATATATTTCACCAGTTGTATTAACCGGTAAGATATTCATGTCTTCATTAAGTATATATATCTTATAATTCTGCAATGGCATACCTATAGGTATACTTGTTAGATTTCTCACCTTCTCACGGCTTAAATGGTAATAAGTTGAATCTACGCAGCATTCTGTTGGACCATAAACGTTTGTTATAGTAGGGTTATTATCTTTAAACCGATCATAGAAACCTTGTATACCTTTACATGAAAGTTCTTCCCCTCCGATAATAAACTGCATAACTGAAAGACTTTCGCCAGGCCTGGCAGTATCTGTTAAAAGCTTTATATGTGCTGGTGTTCCGTCTGAAACAGCAATTGAATTCCTGTTATAGTACTTTAGAAGGCCCTCACCATCTAGCCTTGTATCCTCAGGAACTATAAACAGCGTATGGCCAAGGAGAGAAGCCGCAAATATTTGTTTTACAGATGCGTCAAAAAAGTAAGGGGACACAAGGGCAACATTTAAATAATTATCATAATTTTCATAGACAAGCTTTCTTAGTCCATAAACCAAGTTAACTACACTTCGATGCTCTATCATTGAACCCTTCGGAACTCCAGTAGATCCCGATGTATAAATGATATAAGCTAAGTCCTCTGGTTTATTTATTTTATCAAGGTTTTCAGCACTTCCAATGTATATTTCAGGGGAATCAAGCAGTAATATATTACCGTAAAACTCTGCTTTATCCGCTAAATGTGATTGCGTCAACAGCATAGTTGCATTACTATCTTCCAGTAATTTTTTTATTCTTAGTCCAGGAAGTTTGGTTGAAATTGGTAAATAGACACCTCCTGCTTTTAAAATTCCCAGTATTCCAACCTGCATATCTACGGATCTTTCTACCATTATTCCAACTATGCTGTTTTGCTTTACACCATTACTTCTAAGTGCTCTGGCAAGCTGATTTGCCTTTTCATTGAGCTGCCTGTAGGTTAATTGCTTGTCCTCAAACACTACAGCTACATTATCAGGTGTCCTTTCCACTTGGTCTTGGAACAGCTCATGTAGAGTCTTATCCCTAGGGTATTCTGCCTTTGTATCATTAAAACTATTTAGTATTTGCTGTTTTTCATCCTGAGATAGTATATTTATTTCGGACAGCATCTTTTCGGGGTAAGCTGTGATCTCTTCCAGTACATTGATGAAATGGACCCCAAGTTTTTCTATTGTCTCTTTCTTAAACAGACGAGTAGCATACTTTAACCCAAATACAATATTATTCTGGGTCTCTTGGGCGTTTAGGGTCAAATCAAATTTGGACGCCCTGAACTCATTATCATAGGGCATGAACCTTAGCCCATTCATCTTAAATTCTGATGCCTCTTTATTTTGCAAGACAAACACAGTATCAAACAGCGGATTTCTGCTCAAATCCCGCTTAATGCTAAGCTTCTCCACAAGTTCCTCAAATGGGTAATCCTGGTTTTCATAAGCCCTTAGAGCATTTTCTTTTACTACCATCAAAAACTCGCTGAAATTCTTTTTACCTTGAGGGTAATTCCTCATAGCTAGGGTATTGACAAACATGCCTATGATGTCCTGCAAATCTGTATCTGGCCTTCCTGCTATAGGGCTTCCAATTACGACATCTTCCTGTCCGGTGTATTTGAAAAGAAGCACATTGTATGAAGCTAGAAGCACCATATACAGTGTTGCTCCATGATCCACGGCAAGCTTGTTCAGTTTATGTGCAAGTTCCCGGCCTGTTTCAAAACTGACCATATCGCCTTCAAAACTCTGTATAGCCGGCCTTGGGTAGTCTACCGGCATATCAAGTACTGGTATTTCTCCCCTAAATGCCTGGAGCCAGTATTCTTCTTGTTTACTGATTGTGCCGTCAGCAAACAATTTATTCTGCCATACGGAATAGTCCTTGTACTGAATCTGAAGTGCTGGAAGATTCATTCCTTCATACAAGCTTATGAATTCTCTTACCAGTATTTCATCCGACACCCCGTCAGATATGATATGGTGTTTATCAAGCATCATGACATGCCTGTCTTCTCTAATTTTTACGAGCCCTGCTCTTAGTAAAGGAGCCTTGCCAAGGTCAAATGGCCTTATGAATTCATTTGCTGCTTCTGAGGCTTTTTCTTCGCCGGTTTCCATGTACATGATACTAAATTCCACCTCATCATGGACCTTCTGCACCGGTTCACCATCTACCATATGGAAGGAGGTCCGGAAAGCCTCATGCCTTTTTACCAGCTGATCTAAGGCTTTCTCAAAACGTTCTATATCAATACTGCCTTCTAACAACATAAACTCTGGCATATTGTATGCCACCCTTGCTCCTTCAAGCTGATTTAATATATACAGCCTTCTTTGGGAAGACGACATAGGATAGTATTCCATTTCTCCAGTGGGCTGGATAGATTGATAAATACTCTCTTGGGCTTCCTGGATGTACTTGGCAATTTCTGCAATTGTCGGCAGCTTGAATATCTCCTTAAGAGATATATTTACATTGAACTCTTTGTGAATTTTGGCTGCAAAGTTTATTGCTTTTAATGAGTGCCCCCCAAGCACAAAGAAATTATCATTTCTCCCTATTTTCTCAACCCCCAGGATATCCTGCCACAATTGTACAAGCTTCTCTTCCACTTCACCTGAAGGTGCTTCATACTCTACTCCAGTATTTAAATGAGCAGCAGGGTGGGGCAAGTTCTTCCGGTCTATCTTACCATTGGCTGTCAAAGGCATTTCATCCAGCTGCATGAAGTATGCCGGGATCATATACTCGGGCAATTCTTTTGAAAGGCATTCCCTTAGTTCAGTTATTGTCAGTTCATTTTCCCCAACGAAATATGCACACAGATCCTTGTTCTTCTGTTGGTCTTCCTTTACAATAACCACAGCTTCTTTTATTGAAGCATGTCTTAATAGCTGAGCCTCTATTTCTCCAAGTTCTATTCTAAATCCCCTTATCTTTACCTGGTGGTCCATCCTGCCTAAAAATTCTATATTCCCGTCAGGCAGCCATCTTGCCAAGTCCCCAGTACGATACATTCTTTCTCCCTTTATAAACGGGTTAGATACAAATCTTTCTGCAGTAAGCCCCGTCTTGTTTAAATAGCCTTTGGCAAGACCATCCCCAGATATATATAATTCCCCAGCGATACCTATAGGATTTACTTCTAATTTCTTACCAAGTATATATGCTCTGGTGTTTGGCAAAGGACGGCCTATGGGGATATTATCCAATCTACTAAGCCCCGCCGCAGTAATCAAATATTCCGTAGAATCCACACAGCATTCGGTAGGACCATAAACATTTGTGATGCAAGGTTGCACATCCTCAAATCTGCTTAGGAAGTCTTTTACTGCATCAAATGGAAGAACATCTCCGCCTATAATAAAATGTCTCACTTTTAGGTTATTATCTATAGGAGGAGAATTTAACATCATATTTACGTGTATGGGCGTTCCATCCGAAATATCAATCCTATTTTCACTATAGAAGTCCAGCAGCTTTTTACCGTCTTTCCTTGCTTCCTCCGGTACAATGTACAATGCATGCCCCATTAGCAGTGCTGCGAAAATCTGCTGCACCGAAGCATCAAAAACATAAGGGGCAATGAGGCAAACATTCAACGGTGATTCATATTTGCTATATATTCTCTGGAACAGACCCTCTACCAGGTTTAATACACTCTTATTATCAATGCAAACACCTTTAGGGTTTCCCGTTGAGCCAGAGGTATAGATGATGTACGCTGTATCACCAGGCTTATTTATACATTTTATATTCACATCGTTTATAAAATTATAATCATAATCAGATAAATCAATAATCTCACCATCGAAATCATCACGATCCATAAGATGATTTTGGGTGAGTAAAATTTTGGCCTTGCTGTCCTCCATCATATACCTTTTTCTTTCCAATGGATAATTAGGATCTACAGGAAGGTACGCCCCCCCAGCCTTGATTACTGACATTATACCTATAACCATTTCAGGCGAGCGGTCCACCATTATGCCTACAATATCATCAGGCTTTACTCCCTTTTCTCTTAATGCCCTGGCCAATTGGTTTGCCTTTTGATTCAGTTCTCGGTAGGTTAATTGTTTACCTTCAAAAACCACTGCAATATGATCAGGAGTCTTTTTCACTTGCTCCTCAAACATTTGGTGTATGGTTTTATCCAGGGGATATTCGAGAGCAGTATCGTTAAAGCTGTATAATACTTGCTGTTTTTCTTCCTGTGATAACATTTCGATTTCATAAAGCCTTTTTTCGGGGTATGCTGCAATTTCTTCCAGCAAATTGATGTAATGAGCCCCAAGTCTTTCAACTGTTTCTTTCTTAAACAGTCTTGTACAGTATTCGAGTTCAAAGGCTATACCATCCTCAGTCTCAAATGCATTTAAGGTGATGTCAAATTTTGATATTCTGCCTTCTATCCCTTTGTTGTACGGCTTGAAGCTTAGATCAGACGTTATGAGCTCTGCTTTTCCAACATTGTATATGGCAAACATGGTATCAAAGAGGGGATTCCTGCTCATATCCCTCCTTATGTCCAGCTTATCCACTAATTCTTCAAACTGATAGTCCTGATTGTCGTATGCTTTCAAAGCATTTTCTTTAACTTCTTTCAAGAATTCAATAAAAGTCTTTTCTCCTTGCGGGTGGTTTCTCATGGCCAGAGTGTTTACAAACATACCTATGATGTCTTGAAGGTCAGCATGAGGCCTTCCAGCTATAGGACTTCCCACAATAATATCTTCCTGTCCAGTGTATCTAGATAACAGCACATTGTATGCAGCAAGAAGCGTCATATATAATGTAGCTCCATTGTCTGATCCAAGCTTGTTAAGTCTAACCGCAAGCTCGCTATCAGCTTCAAAGCTGATGTAGTCTCCTTCAAAGCTTTGTACTGCGGGTCTTGGGTAGTCGGTGGATAAATCCAGCACAGGGATCTCTCCCTGAAAGGTCTGGAGCCAGAATTCCTCCTGCTTACTTATGGCAGCTCCTGCAAACAATTCCCTCTGCCAAACTGAGTAGTCCTTGTACTGTATACGCAGTGGAGGAAGTATTTTCCCTTCATATAAGCTTATAAACTCTCTTACCAGTATGTCGTTGGACACTCCATCCGATATGATATGATGCATGTCAAACACCATAATATGTCTGGCTTCTCCAATCTTTACAAGTCCAACTCTTAATAGTGGAGCCTTTCCAAGGTCAAAGGGCCTTATGAATTTCTCCACTATTTCGGGAACCTTCTCTTCACTGGTTTCCAGGTACATGATACTTAGGTCCGCCTTGTCATGGACTTTCTGAGACAGCTCTTCCTCGATCATATGGAAGGAGGTTCGAAAGCTCTCATGCCTTTCTATCAGACTATGAAAAGCCTGCTCAAAACGTGCTTTATCAACAGTACCTTCCAGCAATATTATGCCAGGTATATTGTAGGCGATTCCAGCTCCTTCAAGCTGGTTTAATATATATAGTCTTTTCTGGGCGGATGACATGGGATAATATTCCATATCCCCAGCACGTTGAATGGACTGATATAGGCTCTCCTTTGAGTCTTCAATGTAGCTGGCAATTTCTAAGATGGTTGGTGTCTTGAATATTTCCTTAAGAGGTATGTCTACATTGAACTCTTTGTGAATTCTTGCTACAAGGCTTGTTGCCTTTAACGAGTGTCCTCCGAGCATAAAGAAGTTATCATTTCTTCCTACCTTCTCTATTCCAAGGATGTCCTGCCACAGCAGCGCAAGCCTTTCCTCCACTTCACCTGAAGGCGCTGCATACTCTGTTCCTGTATTTATTCTTCCATCAGGCAGCGGCAGCGCCTTTCTGTCCAATTTTCCATTTATGGTTAACGGTACTTTTGCTATCCTCATAAAATAGGATGGAATCATATAATCGGGCAGCTCTTTAGATATAAGCTCCCTTATTTCGGTCACTGTCACTTCTCGGTCAGACACTATATAAGCGCAAAGATACCTGCCTACACTTGAATCCTCCCGGTCAATGACCACCGCCTCATTTATATCAGCATGCTTCAAAAGGGCTGCTTCTATTTCCTCAAGCTCGATTCTATACCCTCTTATTTTAACCTGGTGGTCTTTTCTGCCGGCAAATGCAATATTCCCGTCAGGAAGCCACTTTGCAAGATCTCCTGTTTTATACATCAGTTCTCCAGGCATAAATGGGTTCGGTACAAACTTTTCCCTGGTAAGTTCCGGTTTTTTCAAGTATCCTCTCGCCAATCCTGCCCCGGAAACACAGAGTTCACCCTCAACACCTATGGGCTTAAGATTATTGTTTTCATCAACTATAAACACCCGGGTATTGGTAATAGGTTTACCAATAGGTACCGACTTATCGGCCGTCTCACAATCATCTGCTTTCCATACCGTTGCACATACGGTTGTCTCAGTAGGTCCATAAGCATTTATATATGAAATCCTGTTGCTCCATTTCTTTAAAAGTTCGAGAGTGGAAGCCGAACCTGCTGCAATTACCTTCTTTAAGGAAGTTACTTTTTCCGGGTCCAGATTTGCCAGATACGGAGGTGGTAAAGTAGCAATAGTTATCTCATTTTCATTTAGGTATTCTTCAAATCTTCGATAGTCATTGATAATATCGCCTGAAGATATATATAGTGTTGCTCCTGCCAATAGTCCCATAAATATTTCCCAAACTGCAGCGTCGAATGAAATTGATGCAAATTGAATAATCCTATCGCTTTCACTTACATTTAAGCGGGTCTTGAAAAACGCCTCCAGATTTGCTACCCCTTTATGTTCTACCATAACCCCTTTAGGTTTTCCTGTAGACCCAGATGTATAAATGATATATGCCAAATTTTGCGGTGAACATACCACTTCCAGGTTCATAGGGTTTCCGGCATAAAGGCTTTCATCTTCTATGTCTATATACTTCCCGTAAAACTCCACTTTCTCCAGGAATTGCTTTTGGGAAATCAGCACCCCTATCTCGCTGTCCTCGAGTAAATATTCGATTCTTGCCTTAGGGTAGTCAGGATCTATAGGCATATATGCCCCTCCGGCTTTAAGTATGCCAAATATACCTATGACCATCTCCAGTGAGCGTTCTACCATAATACCCACTATGCTGTCTGGTTTAACTCCCTTATCCCTCAACACTCTTGCAAGCTGATTTGACTTCTCATTGAGTTCCCTATAGGTTAGCTGCTTACCCTCAAACACCACTGCCGCATTGTCAGGTGTCTTCACCGCTTGTTCCTCAAATAGTTGGTGAATGGTCTTTTCCCTGTGGTATTCCTCCGTTGTATTATTGAAGCAGTGTACTATTTCTTTCTTTTCCACTTCGGTGAGTATATCAATATTCCTAATATGCATATCGGGATTATCGGTTACAATTTCTATTACCGACTGAAAATGTCCCTTGATTTTTTCTATGAAATTACCATCATATACCAGTGAGTTGTAACTGAATTTAATAGATAATTCCTTACCGCCATCAACGAGTATCCCAAAATCATAATTCGTCTGCTCGAATATTTCCATTCCAACTACATTTAAAATGCCATTACTGGATGAAGCATTAACCGCTTCATCCATAGGGTAATTTTCAAAAGCCATGACATGATGTATCAAGGCATCTTTCAAGCATGTTTTTGACTGCACATCCGCCAGAGGATAGAAACTGTACCGGTCAGATTCAAGCACCGATTGCTGCATCTCTTTGATCAGTTCGGTAAAAGTTTTATCCTCATCACAACTCACCCTTACTGCAACGGTATTTATAAATAAACCCACCATGCTCTCAATTCCCTGTATTTCATGAGGCCTTCCCGATACCACCTCACCAAACACCACATCATCGGTATTGTTATACCGCTGTAATAATATCCCCCATATGGTCTTTATAATGGTACTCATGGTTGTATTGTTTTTGGCTGCAAACTTCTCAAGATCGCTAGTTATTTGTTCAGATATTTTAAACTCCGTTTCTTCAATCCTGAAATCATCACTTGCAGACCTGCCGTTTTGGGGAAGGACTGTCTGATGCTCGTAACCTTTAAGATAGGTTTCCCAGTAATCTGCGGCCTCGTTCTGATTTCTGCCTTCCAACCATTTGATATAGCGGCTGTAAGGATATACCTTTCCTGACTCCGGCTCCCGGCTATTCATCAGGGCTTCATAGTTTTCCATAAATTCTCTAAATATATTTGCGAGACTCCACCCATCAATAATGATGTGATGAAAGCTCCATACCATGTTATAAGATTGGTAGCCTGTTTTAATTACACTTAATCTTGTTAAAATATCCCTTGATAAGTCAAAGCCCTTTTTTCTGTCTTTAACCCTGTATTCTTCTATATACCTATCCCTTAGTTCTTCGGCAAGGGAGGTAATATCCTCATAGCTGACAGACAGCTTTCTTTCCTTCATGACTACTTGTAAGGGCTTGGCTACATTTTCATACAAAAAAATTGTTCTCAAAGCGTCATACTTTTCAATAATGATATTAACGCTCTTTTCAACACAATCAATGTCCAGGATGCCTTTTATAGAAAGTGATATCTGCTCAAAGTAGGCGTCTGAATTTTTATCCATCATATAGTGGTACAATATCCCTTGCTGCATAGGAGTGAGCCGGTACATATCTTTTATGTTTTGTTTCTTCAAATCACTCATAAGTACTCCTCCTTAAATACAAACTCTTTTTATTCGAAGTTATTCAATACGTCTTCAAACTCATCCATATTCAGATCGTCTACTGTAAAATCACTGAGTGTAGCTTCTGAATAGTCCATTTCTGCACAATGGGTTATTATGTTTACTAAATGCTTTTTAAAACTCACCGCTACCCCTTCAATAGTACTCTTCTCATACTCGCCCTGGTTGTAGCTAAAGTTTAATTCCAGCTTCCCGCCTTCTACAGTTCCGCCGTTAATATCAATACAATACTCACTTTTATAGTTTGGTCCTGTAGACTCTCCGGCAGGAATATCAGACACTCCAAATAAATTGTCTACATTATCCTGGTTGAATTGACCGAGGTAATTGAAGCTTATTTCAGGGTTTAGATTAAAGTTTAAATCGGCTTTGTTTTCCGGCAAGGTAAGATATTTTAGTATGCCGTAACCTATCCCTTTGTTAGGTATCTGCCTGATGTTTTCTTTTACCGATTTGATCATGCGGGAAATATCGAGTTGTCCGCTGACATCTAACACCACGGGATACTGGGTGGTGAACCATCCCACGGTCCTGCTTATGTCAATGTCTTTAATGATTTCCTCCCTGCCGTGCCCCTCCAGACTGATCAGAACCTTATCATTTCCGGTCCATTCCCTCACTGCTAATCCCAAGGCGGTAAGCAATATGTCGTTTACTTCTGTGTTATAAGCATGGTTTACCCGCTTTAGCATCTTCTCAGTCTCTTCAATACTCAGCTCGATCTTGACGCTATTGTTATTCATATACCTTCTTTCTTCAATCTCTCGGTCTTTTGGAAGCGGTATTGTTTCAGTTTTTTCCAAATTGGTCCAGTAATTTATTTCTTTTAATAGTTCAGGGCTATTGGCATACTCATCAAGCCTCTGTGCCCAATCTTTGAAAGAGTCGGTCTTGTTGCTGAATTTTATTTCATCATTGTTTAGCGCCTGTCTGTATCCTATGTCCAAATCTTCCAGTATGATTCTCCACGATACCCCATCAACTACAAGGTGGTGAATAGCTATTAGCAGGTGGTCCCCTTCTTTAGTCTTAAACAGACCAACCTTAACTAAAGGACCGTTATACAAGTCCATGCTCCTCTGAATCCTCGACGCTTCCAGCTCTATTTTTTCCCGGTAATTATAGCTGTCCCTAAGGTCTACAATTTCCAATGAAAAATGTTCACCTTCAAGGTTTTTGTTGTATTGGAGTATATTTTGATCCTCTATTTTTACCACTGTTCTAAAAATATCGTGGTGCTCTACAAGCTTTGACAATACTTTTCGAATAATAGCTTCTTCAAATCCGTTACGCCCATATATCATTATTTCCTGATTAAAATGATGGATATCCTTGCTGTCTTGTTTATACAACCATCTTTGTATAGGTGTTATCGGTACTATGCCTTCTACCGGGCCTTGATGAATTCTTCGGCTTGTAGATTGTATATATTCGACGAGTTCCTCAATTACAGGATGTTTGAATAAGTCCCGCATTTCAAGCTTTAGCCCATGGACGTTAAGACGCGACATTACCTGTATGGCTTTTATTGAGTCTCCTCCAAGGCTGAAGAAATTATCTTTTACCCCGATGTTTTCAGTTTTTAGTACGTCTTCCCATACTTTGGCCAGTATTTCTTCTCTTTCGTTTCTAGGAACTACATGCTCTACTCCGGTATTAATATTCCCCTGTGGTTCAGGCAATGCTTTCCGATCAATTTTACCGTTGGCATTAAATGGAAGCTGTTCCAGGTTCATGAAATATGCTGGTACCATGTAGTCAGGTAGTTCGTTTAAGAGATGCTCCCTTAGCTCGGAAATGGTCAATTCATTTTCCCCTACAATATATGCACACAGGTACTTCTTCCCTTGCTGCTCTTCCTTTGCAATAACCACTGCTTCCTTAATAGCAGTGTGCTTCACCAGATGTGCTTCAATTTCTCCAAGCTCTATTCTAAAGCCTCTTATCTTTACCTGGTGGTCGATCCTGCCCATGAATTCGATGTTCCCATCAGGAAGCCGCCTTACTAAGTCCCCTGTGCGGTACACTTTTTCGCCGGGAATAAACGGGTTAGGTACAAATTTTTCTGCTGTCAGTTCAGGTCTATTCAAATAGCCCCTTGCAAGACCGCTTCCACCTATCACAAGTTCACCGGCCACTCCTACAGGAGTTAATTGGTTGTGCTTGTCCAGTATATAAAGGTATACATTCTGTAAAGCTTTCCCTATAGGTACTGTTATAAGTTCTTCTGCTATTTTCTTTGTTATACTGTAACCCGCTGCATATATCGTGGACTCTGTAGGCCCATAGATATTTTCCAGAGATGTGTTCTCTGAGACATCGAAAAGCTCATGGACAAGCTTTTTGGGCAGCGCTTCTCCAGCAGCAAAAATATACCTGAGAGTTGATGGCAGTTTTATACCATTATCTTTTAAAGTCTGTACCATTATATTCAGCATTGATGGTACAAAGTTTACATGGGTTATCTTATGCTTGTTTATTACCTCTACTAACTCCATAGCTTCCTTTTCCACACCTTGGCGTGATATTACAAGCTTTCCTCCGTTGAGGAACCAGCCAAATATCTCAGCTACGGATACGTCAAAGGTATAAGTTGTTTTAAATAGAAAAGCGTCTTCCGCTTTAAGCGGATACATGGCCTGGAGGGCTGTAATTATGTTTACAACGCTAGTATGCTCAATCATTCCACCTTTGGGCTTCCCTGTCGAACCTGATGTATAAATGACGTACGCAAGGTCCGAGGGTTTGTTTACATTTTCAAGCTTTGAGTTCTCTTCATTTAAATATTCTTCCTCCAGATATATAATATCCGCATCAATCTGCTTATTTTCCATAAAGGTCCTGGAGGTCAAAAGGATCTGGGAACCACTATCGTCCAACAAATACTTTATCCTTGTATCAGGATAATTAGGATCTATCGGCAGATACGCCCCTCCAGCTTTCAATATGGCAAATATCCCCACAATCATCTCAAATGAACGTTCGGCCATAATTCCTACAATACGGTCAGGCTTTACCCCTTTGTTCCTCAATACTCTGGCCAAATGATTTGCCTTTCCGTTCAATTCCCTGTAAGTCAAGTGCTTGTCTTCATATACCACAGCTATGTTGTCAGGTGTCCTTTCCACCTGCTCAGCAAACAGCTCATGTATGGTTTTGTCCTGCGGATAGTCTTTCTTAGTATCATTAAAGTCTATCAGCAACTGCTTTCTTTCTTCATGACTTAATATAATAAGCTTGTCAACTGACCCTTTGGGGTTATGGATAAACATATTTAAAATATTAATAAAATAGTCTATACACTCTTCTGCCTGTTTTCTTTCCAATACTTTGTCCGAGTAGATCAAGCTTATATTAAGATCATCGAATGTATTACTTACTGTAAAGTCAAGACTTGTATTGGTTGCTTCATATTCATCAACTGAAATTCTATCTTTAACATCACCGATTTCTTTGTTTATTATCTCGTTATATATATGAAAATCCACATAATTGAATATGGTATCAAATAAAGGATTTTCCTCTTTGTTTTCTTTTCCGCCCAGGATATTTATGATCTCAAATAAAGGCAGTCTTCCATAAAGCTTTAAGTTTATTAATTTCTTTTCTGCAACTTTTATCAATTCCTCCCATATATCGATTTTATCAAAACACATTTTGACGGGAACCGTATTTAAGAAGCACCCCAGCATCTTATCTCCATCTTCGCATACAGGTCTGTTATTTTCTACCAAACCTACGACAAAGTCATCCTCGTATGAAAGCATATTGAGCATATAAGTGTATGCAGCAAAGCAAAGTGTCTTTAAGCTTACATCATATCTTCTGGCAGTACTTCTTAAATCACCTAAAAATTCCTGACTTAAATGGCGTGTTACATGGTCTACTTTATAAGATTTTTTTGTTTTTCCATGAATATTTGCAGGCATATTCAACCTTTTATATTCACTTAATTCCTCTCTCCAATAATTAATTACTTCCTGGTTGTCCTTAATTGTCATTTGGTCTGCTATATAATCTTTATAGCTGCATTTAAGCCGTGTTGGTATATAATCTTTTTCTTGCTTAAGCTTAGAGTATAGGTTTGAAACTTCCGTAATCAATGAAGCAACACTCCAGCCATCCAGGATAGCATGGTGGAATATCAGAACCAGACAAATATGGTTTGCGTCAAGTTTGAATATTCTTATCCTCCAAAGGGGCTTTGATATATCAAACGGATTCGCTCTGTCATTTTCCAAATATTTGTTTATATACTCAACCTGCCCTGTCCTGCTAAAATTCATGATATCTATCTGCTCAATATCAAGACTACTGCCCTTGTAAACAATTTGCACAGGAGTTTCAAAATCCTCTAAATTAAAAACCGTCCTTAAAATATCATGTTTTGACGTCATTAGAAGCATCGCTTCTTTAAATGCTGGGAAATCAAAGTCTTTGTCATTCAGATGAAATGCAAATTGGTCATGATAAACTGCATTTTCATAGTCTTTTTTGGAATGATAAATCATACCCAGCTCTATGTGACTCATCGGATATATATCTTCCATGTCCGAAGGTAACTTTTCTGAGAGAGTTTCATTCATCAATATTCGCTGTTTAAATAACTCCAGTTCTTCCCTTGCTTTACCCATCTTACTGTTAAAAGCTTCCGTATCTTTTACTTTTAAGAATGCAGACAATCTCTCAATATCAGGATTCATGTATATATCCCTGATTTGGATGTTTATATCCAACTTTTTGCATATTGTGCTGACTAATGATATTGCACGTATAGAATCTCCGCCTATTTTAAAGAAGTTGTCCCTTATTCCTACCTGTTTTGCTCCAAGCACTTCCTGCCATATTTCAACCAGTTTCTCTTCCACTTCATTCCGCGGCGCTACATATTCTGTTCCCGTACTCATACTTCCGTCAGGCTCGGGCAATGCTTTCCTGTCTATTTTTCCATTAGGGGTCAATGGCAGCTTTTCCATCTGCATAAAGTAAGAAGGGATCATGTAGTCCGGGAGCTCTTTTGACAAGTGTTCCCTCATCCCCTGTACGGTTATTTCTTGATCCGGTACGACGTACGCACAAAGATACTTATTTCCGTCAGCTCCTTCTTTGTCCAATACCACTGCTTCTTTTATTGTTTCATGCTTTAATAACCGGTTCTCTATTTCACCCAGTTCTATCCTGTAGCCTCTTATCTTTACCTGATGGTCGATCCTGCCCAGGTATTCTAGGTTGCCGTCAGGCAGCCACCTTGCCAGGTCACCTGTCCTGTACATCCTTTCACCCGGTGCGAATGGGTTTGCTGCGAATTTTTCTTCTGTAAGTTCCGGTCTGTTCAAGTACCCTCTTGCCAGTCCATCCCCTGCTATACATAGTTCTCCCGCTACTCCTATCGGCTGCAGGCCCTTTTCCTTACTCACAACATATAACTTAATGTTATCTATGGGCTTTCCTATAGGTACAAGCTCCAATTCTTCTTCCGTAGAGCAGCCAAAGTAGGATACATCTACTGTTGCTTCTGTTGGTCCGTACAGGTTATGCAGGCTTGTTCCTTTTTCTTTGTACAGCAGCTTGTTGAACTTTTCTACTTGCTTCAGGTTCAGTGCTTCTCCACTGGCAAATACCTGCTTTAAGCTTGCTATTTCCTCTATTATCCCCTTTTCCTCTACATACTCTAAAAATACACTCAACATGGATGGTACAAAGTGCATTGTGGTAACTTTATTTTTTTCGATTGCCTTCACGATTTCTTCCGGATTTTTTTCTCCTCCCGGTATCAGCAGGCA
>NZ_JANAVI010000021.1:0-62282 GCF_024213325.1 Paenibacillus sp. MZ03-122A
ACAACCCCGCTCGACTTGCATGTATTAGGCACGCCGCCAGCGTTCGTCCTGAGCCAGGATCAAACTCTCCATTAAAGCCCAACCGAAGTCGGTTTATAGAAAGAGCGATGAGCTCATTTTGAAACTGACGAGATAAAAATATCTCATTCTTGCTTCCATTTCATACAGCCTGACGGCATGTACAAAATCTCAGCGTTGGATTTTGTAAACAAAATCCGCACTCACTCGTTGTTCAGTTTTCAAAGATCAAACTTGCATAATGTCTTACTTTGTTTCGTCACCGCGTCTCAGTGGCGACCTTTATAATATATCATCTCTTTTTAGAATTTGCAAGAGTTTTTTTAATTTCTTTTTTCGAGCAAATCCTTCAAAAAGGAACGAAAATTAATTTACCATGAATATTGAGTAGAGTCAATACTTTTTTTGATATCAGAAAGTTTAAGCTTTTTAAAATAGTTTACTTCCTGATATCTTTGATATGTTTTCTAACCTATCTATTGTTTGGTTTGTGGGACTCGCCCTCTGCGAGCATATTTTGATAGTTCCTTGGCGGGTGCAAAACGGGCATACATGCGGAAGACTGTTTTATATCGAAGTGCGATTGCGTAGCGAATATCTTGATCCAATCGAGTATCGCTCATATCAAGCAGCATTTCATCTAGCTCCTTACGAAGAACGTAGTCAAGTTCCTTGCATTCTTTTTCGTTAAACAGCATTCCCAACATATGACCATACTCCCTTGTCAGCAGATTATATAGTACTTATATTTGCTCAACTATTGTTCCAATCTTTACCTGTTTTTAAACTCAACTGCTAAGGTTTCAAACTTCCCCCGATTTATCTTCAGCTTCTCTTTAAGCTCTCCCCTTTGTTATGTTCAATTTTCAGGAAATATATAAATAATTGGCCATAATATTTTATTGTGACAATAAACGATAAGTTATGCCACTCTCAATAGCAGCTGCTAAAAGCAGTAAGATGACAGACCATAGGGACACCCTCAACGTTTGTTTCATAAATACATTCCACGATGGGCCAGTTCCTTTGCGCTTTAGCCCTATGCTTGTACCTATAGTAGACATTATGTTAATTCCAAACTTCAATCCGAAGGCACAGGCGATAATCAAAACAGGCAATTCAATCACACCGTGAGGCAGTAACCCTTTTACAACAACTTCATACATACTTCTTCCCATATCTGTCTGCAAGTGTACTACAAACCCTAAAACCATACCGTTCACAATCAAAAATATAAACGGTACGATTCCAAATACAGCCCCCATAAATATGACCAGCACACATTTAATTGCATTATTGAAAAAGATAAATACAAAAAAACTCCATTGTGGATGCTCAGAATTCTGCAAGCGCTGCGCCACTTCTCCCAGTCCCTCCATTTGTTGCGCCAGCATGGATTGAATAGCGCCTGTACTTAACCACCCCACTATAATACTTGTGCAGAAAAGAAGTGCAGAGATTAAAATTAACCGTCTTGTCATGTGTAAATCGTGAAAAAATGCGTTTAGTCCCATTTGATAATTCCTCCTATTAGTCCAATGGAATAATTGACAACCCCTGGCATAGCTTTAAGTAAACAAGCACTTCTAGGATGAAAGGGGCGTTATTAACCATGAATTCTTTTTTTTATGTATTAAACGGTAAAAAAATCAAACGATTCTTAATCGTAATGGCTGCAGCCATCTTTACTGTCGGAGTCATTTATGTAGAAACCGATAATGTTACAGTTTTTTCCGAGGAAGCACCAACCGCTATTTATAGTGTGCCCACGGACAAAAAGTTGATCGCTCTCACCTTTGATATTAGTTGGGGCGATAAGCGCACTGCCCCCATCTTAAAAGTCCTTGAGGATAAGAAAGTGACCAAATCCACCTTTTTTCTTTCTGCCCCTTGGAGTAAAACACATCCGGAACTTGTGAATCAGATTAAAGAAAGCGGATTTGAGATCGGCAGTCACGGCCATAAACACGAAAATTACAGCAGCTTAAGCGATGAAGATATTCGTAAGCAGATTTCAATTGCTCATACCACATTAACCGAACTGACGGGACAGTCCCCGAAGTTGATCCGCATGCCTAATGGCGACTTTGATAAAAGAGTCCTTCAGGTTGCCGGCACTTTAGGCTACAAAACCATTCAGTGGGATACAGATTCCTTGGACTGGAAAAACCCTGGTACTCAGGTCATAATCGACCGTGTTGTAAATAAAGCGCATCCTGGCGATATCGTCCTTCTGCATGCCAGTGATTCCTGTAAACAAACGCATGAAGCCCTGCCGGTCATTATCGACAAGTTGCGAGCACAAGGCTATGAATTCGTGACTGTATCTGAACTGCTTCAACAGGGTACAGTAAAAGGCAAAGAGGTACGCGATCAGGCACTGGGTCTTTAAGGAGTTATTTTACATCGTTCTCAGCTAAAAACCAAAAGCAAATCGACATATTTCTCCCCATTCATCCGCATACTATCCACATTCATGATGAAGGAGGAATACGGCCATGAATTGGACTCGTTTGCGATTTGTTAGCATGGTATGCGTACTGGGCGTTGCACTGAGTGGATGCGGCTCGGATCAGGGTTCTGCGCCCCCCCAGAACAGTTATAAAGAGATGAAAACGATGGTTGTCGATATCCTGAAAAGCGATGATGGAAAAAAAGCGGTAGAGGAGGCTTTAACCGGGGAAAACAGTTCATCCAAAGAAGGACAATCCGGTCAAAGCAGTGAAGAGGGTGGGTCTGATGGTGGATCTGGTGGTAGCATGGGAATGAAAATGCTTATGCCCATGCAATCGGCTGAACAGATGAAGATCGCAGTCAAAGATACTTTGGTATCACCTGAATATAAAAAAGAAATCGAAAAGATTATGACTGATCCGCGTTTTGCCGGAGAATTTGCCAAAGCCATCAACAGCCAAAGCAAACAGCTTCATATGCAACTTATAAAAGACCCTTCTTATCAAAAATCAATTGAAGCAATGCTCAAGTCACCAGAACTAACCAAAATGTATATGGACTTAACTAAAACCCCTGAATATCGCAAACAATCTATGACAGTCATGCATGATGCCATGCAAAATCCGATTTTCCGACTTGAGGTTATGAATTTACTCAAAACCGTCGTACAAGAGGAGCTTCAACCCAAGGTTGAGAAAAAAAGTGGTGAGCAAAGCGGTGCAGGCGGCGAAAAGCAAGGTGGTGGAGGCAGCGAAGGTGGAGGCGAAGGAGAACAAGGAGGAAGCCAATAATAAAAAGGCTGGTTTAATAAACCAGCCTTTTTTCTTTATTCAGATTCTGTGTGCAAGATCGTAATCTGAGCAGCAATATCATTGTAAATGGTCCCCGTGGCAGACTCAGATTTATATACAGATGGAGAAAAGTCGGCCTCTGACGGATGGTTATCTGGAATACCCAGCGGAATTTGAGCAAGAAGTTTTGTATGAAGAGTGTCTGCCAGCATAGCCCCCCCTCCTCGCCCAAAAACATAGTCCTTTTCTCCAGTGGAGGACACATAATAAGACATGTTCTCCACAACGCCGATGACCTTATGATCCGTTTGAAGTGCCATTGCGCCTGCACGTGCAGCTACAAAAGCCGCCGTCGCATGTGGAGTAGTGACAATGATTTCTTCACTCTGCGGAATCATTTGATGTACGTCAAGCGCTACATCGCCAGTGCCTGGTGGTAAATCGAGAATCATATAGTCCAGTTTTCCCCATTCGACATCACTAAAAAACTGTCTGAGCATTCTCCCCAGCATGGGACCTCTCCAGATCACCGGGTTGTTCTCTCTGACAAAGAAGCCCATAGACATGATTTTGATACCAAATCGCTCCACTGGCTGAATGATACCATCTTCGACAGAAGGCACATCCTCTACCCCAATCATATCCGGCACACTGAATCCATAGATATCCGCATCAATCAACCCCACACGCTTTCCTTGTCTAGCTAAAGCAGCCGCCAAATTTACAGCTACTGTCGATTTTCCGACACCACCTTTTCCGCTTGCAATGGCAATAAATCGTACGCCAGATGCTGGGCTAAGTAGCTCATGTTCTTCCATGCCAACAGCATGTCCTTTGGTCAAAACCGGGTCAGCCGCTTCCTCGGTCTCCTCTCCATTTTGAAGGGCAGACTTTTCATGCTCAGATGCCTCACGAATACGAATATGAACGTGACTTAATCCCGCCTCTTCTAATGTTTGCCGTATTTCTCGTTCCAACTCTGTCAGCGTCTCTTCCTGGCTATTCAGGGTAATGGCGGTCAAGGATACCCGATCCTCTTTAACCACCACATCCCGAATAAAATGGAGATCGACTAGACGGCGTCCTGTATGAGGCTCCCGCACTTGTTGAAGTAGCTCTATAACTTGCTCTCTTGATTGCATGAATTATCAGCACCTCTGCTTTAATGAATTACGGAGTGGTAAACACTTACAGTATACCACTATCTGGCTTCAGGTGCTTGTGAGATCCCCTTTTCCCCGGCACTGTAACGCAAAATCCCCTTATATATGGACGCCGCCACCTGCCTTTGATAGTTCACGTCGCTAAGTCGTCTAGCTTCCTCAGGATGGGACAAAAATCCTACTTCTACAAGGGCTGATGGCATTTTGAGAGCTTTCAATAAATAAACTGTGTTCACGGTCTTAGCCACTCTGTCCGTATTTTCCAAGTTGCGTTTGATCTCTTCCTGAATTAAAGACGCCAAATTCCCGTTATCTGCATGGTTAGGTACGTAAAAGGTTTGGGCTCCACTCCAACGGCTCGACGGAATACTGTTCATATGGATACTTAGAAAGAGGTCTGCTTTCTGCTCCTCAATTATACGCACACGCTGCTTCAAATCCTCCGTTTTTCTTCTGGAATAACCTTTCGTTTCTTGCTGCGCCAGGTCGCGATCATCCTCACGTGTCATGACAACAACAGCACCTGCTTGCTGTAAATAATCCCGCAAATAAAAAGCGATTGCCAGATTAATATCCTTTTCAATAATCCCTTCTTTGCTAACCGCCCCTCCATCAGGCCCTCCGTGTCCAGCATCTAAGGCAATTACTTTACCAGTAAGGGGTAAACTCCAATGGGTCCAAGCTCTCGAAGCAGGTATCTCATACAATGCCAGTGTAATAAATAGAACGGCGAGACAACAGCCCAACAGCATTTTTTGCAACGTCCGATAGCGAATCCACAGTGTAACCTCGTTTTTACGATTATTTTTTTGCATAACAAAACGCCTCCGTCCTATACAGATACTAATAATCTATATGGGACGAGGCGTGTAGATAGTACAACTCAGGCATGAACAAATTCTTTCATACCTTCAATCAGCACTTGAGCGACTTCCGGTCGTGTAAATTCAGGTGGCGGGCAAACCCCAGAGCGCAACAATTCCCGTACCTTGGTGCCCGAGAGTGTTAAATGATGCTCCTTGGGATGTGGGCATGTTTTACTTGAGGCCATATTTCCACATCGGGTGCAATAAAAACTGTGTTCAAAGAACAAAGGAGTAATCCCCAGCTCTTCAGGTGTAAAGTGCCTGAAAATTTCCTGTGCTTCGTAGGTACCATAATAGTCTCCTACACCAGCATGATCCCTTCCAACAATAAAATGGGTGCAGCCATAGTTCTTTCGCACAATAGCATGGAAAATGGCCTCTCTAGGACCCGCGTATCGCATGGCAGCAGGAAATACCCCCAGAAAAGTCCGATCAGCCGGATAATAATTGTCCAACAGCACCAGATAGCTCTTCATACGCACATCTGCCGGAACGTCATCTGACTTGGTTTCACCAACGAGTGGGTTTAGAAACAAAGCATCCACAATCTCCATCGCGCTTTTTTGGATGTACTCATGTGCCCGGTGTACCGGATTTCGTGTTTGAAATCCGACTACTGTTTTCCAGCCTTTTTCTGCAAAATAGTCGCGTGTCTGTGATGGTGTATAGTAAAACTCACTAAATTGTGTGGGCTCCGGCCGATTCAGCACTTGCACAGATCCACCAACATACGTAGCAGGTCGATCTAACAGTTTTTTTACGCCAGGATGAGCCGAGTCATCCGTCTTGAATACTCGTCTGGCTTCCTCAGCCTGATCTACCTGATAAATACTTTCAATATCAAGTACAGCATAAATAATACCGTCTGTTTCACCCACCAAAGCCACCTGCTGACCTAATTTCAATTCACTGGCTACACTTTCTGCAACCGCAAGAGTAATGGGAATACTCCAGACTGTACCATCGGCAAGACGCATATCTGTTACCACTGACCGATAATCAGATTCATTCATAAACCCCGTCAAAGGAGAGAATGCCCCCACTCCAATCAAATCCAGATCAGAAATGGTCCATGAGTTTACACGGATTGGAAACAATTCCTCTGCGGCCTGCAAAAGTGCTTTTTGCTTCGGTCCTGTAATGATTTTATCAACAAGTGTTCCGCCATGCGGAAGAATTGCAGTCATAATGCACTTCCCTTCTCTTCATAAATATGACTCATAGCTACCTGAATATCATTTTATTGATGGAGCCCACACTCCGTTTTCTCATTGCCTGACCAGCGACCTGCACGAGGATCTTCACCTGGTAGGACCTCACGGGTACATTGCTCACAACCGATACTGGGATAATTGCGGTCATGCAATGGATTATACAGCACTTCATGAGTACGGATATAGTCCCATACATCCTCTGATGTCCAGCTTGCCAAGGGGTTAAATTTAACGAGTCCAAACTTTTCGTCATACTCTACCTTTTTTGAATTCGCACGGGTAGGGGCCTGATCCCGGCGAATACCGGTAATCCATGCATCGTATTGTGACAAAATACGTGTCAGCGGCTCAACTTTGCGTATACCACAACATGTGTTTGGATCTGTTTTCCACAGTTCCTCCCCATGCTCAGCCGCTTGCTCTTCAGGAGTAATTAAGGGAGAGACCCTAACAAAATCCAAGTTATATCTGGCTTTCATCTGATCTCGCGTATCATAAGTTTCTTGAAAATGAAAGTCGGTGTCCAAGTAAAAAATGTCGGTGGAAGGGCTAACTTTTTGAAGCATATCTACTAGTACTACATCTTCTGCTCCGAAGCTACAAGCAAAGGTAAGATTGGGAAATGTAAGAACAGCATACTGGATAATTTCCTCTGGCGTAGCCTCTTCCAGTTCAATTGCCTTGACTCTAATCAACGCTTCTTTCTCCAATAAATTCATTATCAATGCGCCTCCATATGAAGATTCATAAATAAGTGTCACTCCAATACCGACTAAACTAATAAGATTAAATACAGTATAAAACTTTCACAATCATTGTCAATCCACGGCAAAATGTCCTGATGCAAGCATTTATCCACCTAAATTTGCAGGAATGTTGCTCTGTCAGCATTCTTTAATGCTTTCTTACGTATCCAATCAAGTTCATTGACTTTATATAAAATATTCTTATACCAAACATTTGAAAATGGACCATAGGCCCAGTGCGCGGCAGCCATCGGTAATGCTGAACAGCTTTGGGTTGCTTTGATCAAGCAAGAACCATCTGTAGAAGAAAGCAAGCATCGTTTCTAAATCTAAGATTATCGAAGGATGCTAACCGAGGGAATTGAGAACAACTTTAGGTTTCACTCTACTATTCTGGAGCTCTGGCGTCAGCGATGACTTCATTCTGAAAATTATAAAAGGAATGACTGCGCGCTGAACTCTTAGTATACCTCTATTTAATCCCAAAGCGCTCGTAGCGGCAATTCCCGAGGAATTGATCACTGTATACAAGCAAGACTCTTATCGCTACTGGAAGCCTATTTAAAGCCTGTCATCAATGAGGGGCGATATTATGAGGGTAGACAGTCGGACAATACATGGTGCTCCCGGTTATAGTTTGGAGCGATTGCTGTGTAGACTAATTCTATTACCAGTAACATGTACATCGCCGTTGCAATTGCAGTAGCCTAGGAAGCGGACACTGCTAGGCTAAGGACCGTCTTTCTGCACCGGCATACAAATAAAAAGAATTCCTTGCCGTATCCCTAGCTAAGCCCAAAACAGCTGTACAAGAGGCATAGACAGTGCCAGCCAGAACATATCAAGGAGGACTTTACATAAACAAGTGAAAGCAAAGTATCCTCGTGAAACAGCACTTAGCAGAAAATATTAAGATGAGGCTATATTGAATAACCGAACATTATATTTTTAGTCACAGGTTATAAACATTACAGAATAAACTGCGTTGAAATAGCAAACTGTATGTGTGTATAACAATATCATCTTCAATTCCATCGTGGATAACTTTTCGTATTCCGTGCATTTGCATGCAGTTATTTATGTATTCGCTGAAACATGCTGAAGCTCGTAACTTTTAGAGTAGGTCTACTTATCCACATGTGGATAATGATCAGGAAATGACTAAATAAAAAAAGAACCCTTTCCATAAGGAAAAGGTTCTTCTGTATTCGAAATATTAACGTTTCGAGAACTGTGGTGCACGACGAGCGGCTTTGAGGCCGTATTTTTTACGTTCTTTCATACGTGGGTCACGAGTCAAGAAGCCTGCTTTTTTCAAAGCTGGACGGAATTCCGGATCTGCTTTCAACAGAGCACGGGAAATACCGTGGCGAATTGCGCCGGCTTGACCAGAGATACCACCACCATGAGCAATAACGAGTACGTCATAGCTACCAACTGTTTCTGTCAGGTTCAGTGGTTGTTTTACGATCAGTTTGAGAGTTTCCAAACCAAAATATTCATTAATATCACGCTTATTGATGACAATGCGTCCTTCACCCGGTACGAGACGAACACGAGCTACCGAATGTTTACGACGACCTGTCCCATAGTATTGTACTTGTGCCATGAAACTGTCCTCCCTTTTAATTATCCGCGAAGTTCGTAAACTTCAGGTTTTTGTGCTGCATGTGGATGCTCAGTGCCTCTGTAAGCTTTAAGTCTCAGCTTCATTTTCTCGCCTTGACGAGTTTTAGGAAGCATACCGTGAACAGCCAATTCCAACATGCGCTCAGGCTTGTTCTTAACCATTTCTTGTGCAACCGTTACTTTCAGACCACCCGGATGCAGGGAGTGACGGTAGTATTTCTTGTTCTCCATTTTTTTACCGGTCAATACGATTTTTTCCGCATTGATTACAACAACAAAATCACCTGTGTCCACATGTGGTGTAAATTGTGGCTTGTGTTTGCCGCGAATCAACGCAGCCGCTTCGCTTGCCAGACGGCCGAGCGTTTTGCCTTCGGCATCAATGATGTGCCAGTTGCGCTCAACTTCATTTGGCTTCGCCATATACGTAGTACGCATGAAAAGTATCCTCCTTAAGTTCGTTAACAGAAATCATCATTTATCTTCGTTCGTTAAGTTGCTGCATTATTGATGGATTAGATGTTAATTTAAAGTGATCATCTTAATTGGGGCTGTGGGAAAGCCATTAAGAAAACACAACTTTTATATTACAGGATAACCATCAATTCCGCAAGGGTAAAATCAATGTTTTTTGATGTTTTCGTCGTACTCTACATTCCAGAGCGTTAAAGCGTGTCCAACGGCCGTAGGTCCAGCCTTTGAACGATTTTTCGCCTCCAAAATGGAAGGAATATCATCCGACGATTTTTTGCCTTCTCCCACTTCCAGCAAAGTACCCATAATAATCCGAACCATGTGCTGTAAAAATCCGCTACCTGTAATATAAGTATGGATAATTCCCTGATCATCCGAGCCCGGACGTGAAAAGGAATGGTCTACTGTCATATAGGCTTCGTAAATAGTGCGAACATGATTCGTCTTTTGGGAACGTCGAGATGCGAACGAAGTATAGTCAAAGGTGCCCACTAAATGAGCCAACCCTTCCTCCATCGCTCTTACATCCAGTCTCGTTGGATGATGGGCCTGTGTACGACGGTGAAAGATGTCCGGAAACCGGTTCGCATTAATGCTGTACCGATATGTCTTCCGCTTCGCCATGCGGCGTGCATGAAAGGACAGTGGCACCTCTCTCGCATCCGTAACGATGATATCACGAGGCAACCAGGCATTAAGTGCCAGACACCAGCGCTGTAACGGAATCGGCGATTCAGTGTGAAAATTGAATACCTGCCCGTATGCATGTACACCTGCATCTGTACGGCCTGAGCCTGTAATTTTAAGACGCTCGCCCGTCAATGAGTAAATAGCATGTTCAAGGCAGTCCTGAATGGTGTTACCGTCAGGCTGCGTCTGAAAGCCATCATAGTGGGTTCCGTCATAGTTCACCTTCATGCACAAGTTCCGCATGTTTCTCACACCTTTATAGGGGTAGTCTCTGGCCTTACAAGGAATAACCGAACATAACAAAGGAGAAGCCCCTCAAGGACTCCTCCAAGAGAAAAAAAGGGTTGTTCAGAATCAAGCCGATTCTGTCCACCCTTCCCTCATCTTCGCCTGTCTACGCGCGGTCAACCAATTCCAGATATACCATTGGAGCGGCGTCGCCACGACGAGGTCCCAATTTCAAGATACGAGTGTATCCACCTGGACGCTCAGTGTAACGTGTAGCCAATTCGCTAAACAGCTTTTGGATTGCATCCTGCTCACCATCCAAAGTTTCACGGCGAACGAACGCAGCCACTTGACGACGTGCGTGCAGATCTCCTTTTTTCGCTTTGGTGATCAGTTTTTCAGCAATAGAACGAACTTCTTTCGCTTTAGCCTCAGTAGTTTGGATACGCTCATACAAGAACAGATCGGTTACCAAATCACGAAACAAAGCTTTACGGGCACTGGAGTTACGGCCCAATTTTTGGTATGCCATGTAATTTCCCCTCCTTCACAAAAACGTTGCTGTACTATTCTTCCGTACGAAGTCCTAAACCAAGTTCCTCAAGCTTCTCTTGTACTTCTTCCAAAGATTTGCGACCCAAGTTACGGACCTTCATCATATCTTCTTCAGATTTAGTCGTGAGTTCTTGTACCGTATTGATACCAGCGCGCTTAAGGCAGTTATAGGAACGGACGGAGAGATCCAGCTCTTCGATCGTCATTTCAAGAACTTTTTCTTTCTTGTCTTCTTCTTTTTCAACCATAATTTCAGCATCTTTTGCCTCGTCCGTGAGACCCACGAACAACATCACATGCTCGGTCAAAATTTTGGCTCCAAGGCTCACTGCTTCCTCGGGACGAATACTTCCGTCAGTCCAAACCTCAAGTGTCAGCTTGTCGTAATTCGTAACCTGGCCGACACGCGTATTTTCTACGCCGTAGTTCACGCGTGCAATCGGAGTGTAGATGGAGTCGACGGGAATGACGCCGATCGGCTGGTCATCACGTTTGTTCCGATCCTGCTTAACGTAACCGCGACCGCGATTGGCAAAAATACGCATGTGAAGTCTCGAACCCGGTCCGAGCGTAGCAATGTGAAGATCCGGATTAAGAATTTCCACATCACTATCCGCACGGATATCTCCTGCCGTTACAACTCCTTCGCCTTCCGCATCGATTTCGAGTACTTTCTCTTCATCCGAGTGGATTTTAAGCGATAAAGCTTTCAAGTTCAGAATGATCTCCGTTACGTCTTCCTTCACACCGGGAACCGTTGCAAACTCGTGCAGAACCCCATCGATCTGAACCGATGTGACTGCTGCCCCCGGTAACGAGGATAACAGAATACGGCGAAGCGAGTTACCCAACGTCGTACCGTATCCGCGTTCCAGCGGTTCTACTACGAATTTTCCATAGGTGCCATCATCATTGACGTCAACCGTCTCAATTTTCGGCTTTTCGATTTCTATCACTGCAATATCCCTCCTTCAAAACGTCGCTCCTATATGAAACATTCACCTTATCCATAGTCTATCATGCAGTATACCTAAACATCCATTCTTGGCAGTTTGTGCCGGATCTATACTACACGCAGAGGAGAAATCTCATTAGACGCGACGACGTTTTGGAGGACGGCATCCGTTATGAGGTACCGGAGTTACGTCTTTAATCAGGTTAACTTCCAAACCAGCAGCTTGCAAAGAGCGAATTGCTGCTTCGCGACCTGCACCAGGTCCTTTAACCATGACTTCGACAGTTTTCATGCCGTGTTCCATAGCAGCTTTAGCAGCAGTTTCTGCGGCCATTTGTGCTGCGAATGGAGTAGATTTACGGGAACCACGGAATCCCATGCCGCCTGAGCTGGCCCAAGAGATTGCGTTACCGTGTGGATCTGTGATCGTAACGATCGTGTTGTTGAACGTGGAACGGATGTGTGCCACGCCAGTCTCGATATTTTTACGGTCACGGCGTTTTGTACGTACAACTTTTTTCGGTTTAGCCATTGAATGTTATCCTCCCTTCTTATTTCTTTTTGTTCGCTACAGTCCGACGAGGACCTTTACGGGTACGAGCATTAGTTTTAGTACGTTGTCCGCGAACAGGCAATCCACGACGGTGACGAACACCACGGTAGCAGCCAATCTCAGTCAGACGTTTAATATTCAAGGAAATTTCACGACGCAGATCGCCTTCTACTTTAACTTCTTTGTCGATCGTTTCACGTAATTTGCTCACTTCATCTTCAGTCAAATCACGAACACGCGTGTTTGCACTGATGCCTGTTTCCTTCAAGATTTTCTGAGAAGTCGTTTTACCGATTCCGAAAATGTAAGTCAAGGCGATCTCAACGCGTTTGTCACGTGGCAAATCCACACCAGCTATACGAGCCATTTTACGCTACACCCCCTTCTATTAACCTTGTTTTTGTTTGTGTTTCGGATTTTCGCAAATAACCATTACATTCCCTTTGCGGCGAATGACTTTGCATTTTTCGCAAATAGGTTTTACAGAAGGTCTTACCTTCATGTTGATTACCTCCTCCAAGCTTTACCCTGGTAAAACTCGCTTCGTGAACATTCACATCGTTTTGCCGAGCAAAACAAGTTTTTTTAAATGACATACGTTTAATAAAAACCTGCATGAATTACTTGCGGTACGTTATACGGCCTTTGGTTAAATCGTAAGGCGATAACTGTACAACCACCTTGTCGCCTGTCAAAATACGGATAAAGTGCATCCGCAGCTTTCCGGAAACATGAGCAAGAATTTGATGACCGTTCTCCAGCTCTACCTTGAACGTAGCGTTCGGTAGTGGCTCGATTACCGTACCTTCAACCTCAATGACATCTTCTTTGGCCAAAGTCAGTCTCCTTTCTCTTCAGCTTGGTATTCGGACGAGTCCAGGAAAGTTTTCACTGCATGGCGCAGCTTTCCGTTCGTCACCCGACCGCTTTCGTTTAAACTGTTTACAATCTCGCTACTAATCTTTGGCTGAGGCACCAAATGAAGAACATTTTTCTTCTTCGCTTGATCAAACTTTCGTTTATCCCCATCCGCAATATATACAAACCTGCTATCTGCTACTGAAACGACAACCGCAATCTGTCCGGCACCTCTGCCCTTCAGAATCTTCACCAGCTGACCGATTTGCAGGTTTCCTTGCTGAATCATTCCAATCACCTACGCACTCAGTTTCGTGAAAATGTCCATGCCGCCCGTTTCGCACGTCACCGCTTGCTCGTTATGAGCACATGAGGTTACGTTCATCGTAACGACCGTCCAGTTGTCTTCCAGCGTCCCTACATGGTGAGAACCTATCTGAATCATAGATTCAATAGCCAGCCCAATGCCGGTTTTCAGCCTCGGCCCCTGCTCAGGAATACCACGGTTTGGATTCTCAATATATTGCC
This sequence comes from Paenibacillus sp. MZ03-122A, assembly GCF_024213325.1. Taxonomy (NCBI): domain Bacteria; kingdom Bacillati; phylum Bacillota; class Bacilli; order Caryophanales; family Paenibacillaceae; genus Paenibacillus; species Paenibacillus sp. MZ03-122A. The sequence goes on from NZ_JANAVI010000021.1 coordinate 13,723, forward strand.
GAATGGCATGCGACATTGTAAACTGGCGAGTTTTCGCGATGATATCGCCTTTGTTTAACTTGCGTTTGCCGGGAAATCCGTGCACCAGTTGTTCGTTGACTGAAGCGCAAATGCTAGCAGGAAAACCGTTATAACCTTTAAAAGACGGCACAGCTCCCTGACTGCGAATATACCGATCAGCTAAATGATCAAGTTCACCGGTCGTAATACCGGGCTCGATGTGTCCTGCCAAGAGATGATCCGTCTCCGTATCTATTCTCTTAGCTTTCCTCATTAAGCTTGATTCCGTCCCCGACTTGCAAATGATCATTACAGCTAACCCCGCAACAAGGACACGATATTTTGGGAAACCACATCAATATCCTGTTCTCCGTCAATATGACGCAGAAGATTCTGGTTCTCATAAAACGTGAGGAGTGGTGCTGTTTTATTACTATATTCTTCAAGTCGTGTTCTTACGCTATCTTCATTATCGTCAGGACGCTGATAGAGTTCCCCACCGTCTTTATCGCAAATGCCTTCAACCTTAGGAGGATTAAAGACAATATGATAGCTAGTTCCGCAGCTTTTACAAACCCGCCGTCCTGTGATTCGTGCCAACAAGTTGTCACTATCCACTTTCAAGTTGATGACGTCATCTAGCTTCGTATTCAAACGACCCAAAATTTGATCCAAGGCTTCAGCTTGAGCCAAAGTTCTTGGAAAACCGTCCAGCAAGAACCCTTTCTTGCAATCTGGCTGTTGTAGCCGTTCTTCAACGATACCGATTGTTACGTCATCCGGAACAAGTTCACCCTTGTCGATATATTCTTTAGCTTTAATGCCAATAGGTGTTCCCTGTTTCATCGCTAGGCGAAAAGCATCACCTGTCGAGATATGAGGAATGCCGAATTCCTTCACAATGACATCTGCTTGTGTACCTTTACCAGCCCCCGGAGGGCCCATGATCAAAATATTCACAATCTGTCACTCCTCAAGACGACCCCTACACAAGAAACAGCACAAAAGGTGCCGGTAAGCATGCGAACATCCTAAGCCGGTACCTATTGCCTATTTGTTGATGAAGCCTTTGTAATGGCGTTTGATCAGTTGGCTTTCGATTTGCTTCATTGTATCCAGTGCTACACCAATGATGATGAGCAATGAAGTACCGCCAATTTGCACGGAACGAGGCAAGCCCGAAAGCGAACCGAAGAATACCGGCAAAACGGATATGACTGCCAGAAACAAAGCTCCTGTCATTGTCAAACGTGACATTACTCGTGTCAAGTATTTCTCCGTGGCTTTACCCGGGCGAATTCCCGGAATATAACCGCCGTTTTTCTTCATATTGTCGGCCATTTGCTGCGGATTCATCTGTACAAAGGTATAGAAGAATGTGAAACCGATAATCATTACGACATACAAAACCATGCCCAGCGGCTTGTCATAGTACAAGTAAGTGGTAATCCACTTAGCCCAAGCATGATCTGCCCAGAAACTCGCAATAATTGTCGGGAATTGCAGCAATGATACCGCAAAGATTACCGGAATAACGCCTGCCGCATTAATTTTCATCGGAATATGCGTATTCTGGCCACCGTACATTTTGTTGCCAACTACACGTTTCGCGTATTGTACCGGGATTTTCCGAATACCTTGCTGGATGTAGATAACACCAACAATAATCAGAACAATCACCAGGGCAATTATAATTGCCTTCAGAATATTCATAAACAGCTGATCTGCCTGAATAAACTGAGATTCTACAACCGTCCGAATATGTCTTGGAATACCCGCCGCAATCCCTGCGAAGATAACAATAGAGATACCGTTGCCGATTCCCTTTTCAGTAATTTGCTCACCGAGCCACATAAGGAACGTAGTTCCTGCTGTAAGCACAATGGCAATAACCAGATAATCTGCAAAAGTGGCTCCTGGAATCATCGCTGCACCGTACAGTCGATTAAAGCCAATCGACGTTCCGAATGCTTGAATCAGGCCAAGTATTACCGTACCATAACGCGTAATTTGAGCCAACTTCTTTTTACCATGCTCTCCTTGTTTAGCCCATTCCGCAAGTTTCGGAATCACGTCCATTGACAGCAACTGTACAATGATGGACGCTGTAATATATGGCATAATCCCGAGAGCGAAGATCGAAAACTGATACAATGCGCCCCCTGAGAAGGTGTTAAGGAGTCCAAACAACTCGCTTCCTGCCTGATCCTGAGAAGTAAAGACTTGCTTATTCACGCCGGGAACCGGCACGAAGGAGCCAATACGATATACAAAGAGTATAAACAGGGTAAACAGGATTCGGGTTCTAAGATCCTCAACCCGCCATATATTTTTCAGGGTCTTGAACATTAGATCACCTCGGTTTTACCGCCGGCAGCTTCAATTTTCTCTACCGCAGATTGAGAGAACTTGTTCGCTTTAACTGTCAACTTCACAGTGATTTCACCGTTACCCAGAATTTTAATTCCGGATTTGGCGTTTTTCACAATGCCATTGTTCAGCAAAAACTCAGGGCTTACTTCTGTACCCGCTGCAAAACTGTTCAAATCTTCGATATTCAAAACCGCATACTCTTTACGAGTAGGATTTACGAAACCGCGTTTAGGCAAGCGACGATACAGTGGGTTTTGACCACCCTCGAAGCCCGGACGTACACCACCGCCGGAACGAGCGTTTTGACCTTTATGACCACGACCAGAAGTTTTACCCGTACCGCTACTAGGACCACGACCCAAACGTTTACGTTCTTTGCGGGAGCCTGGAGCTGGGGAAAGCTCATGTAACTTCATCGTTCGTTGCACCTCCTTGATTATTGTTAAAATACTTTATTTCTTAAGCCTCAATTTCTTTAACAGAAACCAAATGGCTAACTTGATTAATCATCCCGCGAATAGCTGCATTGTCGGGTTGAACTACTTTATGGTTGATTTTACGCAAGCCGAGCGTTTTAACAGTCGTTCTCTGATTACCAGGACGGCCGATCAACGAACGAACGAGGGTAATTTCTAATTTCGCCATGATATTCCCTCCTTAGCCCAGCAGCTCTTCGATGGATTTGCCGCGCAATTTTGCAACTTCTTCAGCGCGTTTCAAGCGGGACAAACCTTCCAAAGTCGCATTGACCATATTCATGGAATTCGAAGAACCCAAAGATTTTGTCAAGATATCACCTACACCAGCAAGTTCCAGTACAGCACGAACCGGACCACCAGCGATAACTCCAGTACCTTCCGATGCCGGTTTCAACAGAACCCGGCCAGCACCGAACTTACCTGTAACAAGGTGAGGAATTGTTGTTCCTACGAGTGGAACGTGAACCAGGTTTTTCTTAGCATCTTCAATACCTTTGCGAATTGCATCAGGTACTTCGCCAGCTTTACCGATTCCAGCGCCTACCCAGCCGTTGCCGTCGCCCACTACTACCAGAGCACTGAAGCTGAAACGGCGTCCGCCTTTGACAACTTTAGCTACACGATTAATATTTACTACTCTTTCAGTCAGTTCCAAAGTATTCGGATCTACACGCAAGTCGTTAACCTCCTTTTGAGAAATGTCTTAGAATTCAAGGCCTGCTTCGCGAGCTGCATCAGCCAAAGCTTGAATCCGTCCATGATACAAGTATCCACCACGGTCAAATACGATGTTAGCATGACCTTTTTCTTTCGCACGTTTAGCAACGAGTTCGCCAACTTTACGAGCTGCTTCTACACTACCGCCGTTTTTGATTTCGCTGCTCAGTTCTTTATCCATAGTGGATGCAGATACCAATGTTACACCAGCTACATCATCAATCAGTTGTGCGTAGATATGCTTGGAAGAACGGAACACGTTCAAACGAGGACGTACAGCCGTACCTTCGATTTTCTTACGTACACGCAGATGTCTTCTGACACGTGCTTTATTTTTATCTTGTTTTGTAATCATCTCAAGTTTTCACTCCCTTCAGTTTGCCTTTTAAAACTTTATACTAAGACGCACTGGGTAAAAAAGAAGTACGAAGTCTTTCCAGCAGAAAGACCGCACAAAGTCGGTAAGAAACTTATTTCTTCTTACCGGCTTTACCTTCTTTACGAATGATGCGCTCGCCTTCGTATTTAATCCCTTTACCTTTGTACGGTTCAGGTTCACGAACGGAACGAATTTTAGCAGCGTAGGCACCTACACGCTCTTTATCAATTCCGCGAACGATGATTTTAGTGTTCGAAGGAACTTCGAATTCGATGCCCGCTTCCGGTGTGATTTCAACCGGGTGAGAGTATCCAACGTTCAGAACGATTTTATCTCCGGATTTGCTTGCACGATATCCGACCCCAACCAGCTCCAGAGATTTTGAAAACCCTTCAGTTACACCACTTACCATGTTGTTGACAACGCTGCGGGTTGTTCCATGCAAAGAGCGGTGAAGTTTGTTGTCCGAAGGACGAACTACATTAATTTCATTGTTTTCCACAGTAACGGACATGTCTTTATGAAGCTCACGAGTCAATGTTCCTTTAGGACCTTTAACTGTGATTGCTGTGTTGTTCAAAGTCACGTCAACACCACTTGGTACTGTGATTGGTTTACGACCAATACGGGACATATCTGTTGCACCTCCTATCTTTTAAACGTTATCTTACCAAACGTAGCAAACAACTTCTCCGCCGGCTTTGGACTGACGCGCTTCTTTGTCAGTCATGATACCTTTGGATGTTGAAATGATTGCGATCCCGAGTCCACCCAGTACGCGTGGAATCTCATTGCTCTTCGTGTAAACGCGAAGACCTGGTTTACTGATTCTTTTCAAACCTGTAATAACACGCTCGTTGTTCGCACCGTATTTCAAGAAAATACGGATGATCCCTTGTTTGCTATCTTCAACAAATTCCGCATCACGAATGAATCCTTCACGTTTCAGGATGTCGGCGATTTGTTTTTTCATTGTAGATGCAGGCATTTCTACTGTTTCGTGACGAACTGTGTTCGCGTTACGAATACGAGTAAGCATATCTGCAATTGGATCAGACATAGTCATTGTGTATAAACCTCCTTCCCAAACAGGACTTTTTACCAGCTTGCTTTTTTCACGCCAGGAATCTGGCCTTTATAAGCTAATTCACGGAAGCAAATTCTGCAGATCTTAAACTTTTGCAGTACCGAATGTGGACGACCACAACGCTCGCAACGAGTGTAAGCACGAACTTTAAACTTTGGTGCGCGTTGTTGTTTGACTTTCATTGAAGTTTTTGCCACTTAGCCTGACACCTCCTAAATAGTTTCGGAGAACAGGGTGTCTTTAAAATCAGACGCCCGAAACGTTATGCCAACATTATTTTGCGAAAGGCATGCCCAGCTGAGTCAGAAGCTCACGGGACTCTTCGTCAGTTTTGGCAGTCGTTACGATAACGATGTCCATACCACGAACTTTATCAACTTGATCATACTCGATTTCCGGGAAGATCAACTGTTCTTTCAGACCAAGCGTGTAGTTACCACGTCCGTCAAAAGCTTTTGTCGATACACCATGGAAGTCACGTACGCGAGGAAGAGTAATGTTGAACAATTTGTCCAAGAAATAATACATACGCTCGCCACGAAGTGTTACCTTTACACCGATCGGCATGTTTTCACGCAATTTAAAACCTGCAATAGATTTTTTTGCGCGAGTGATTACTGGTTTTTGACCAGCGATCAGCTGCATGTCGTTGAGAGCTGAATCAAGCACTTTGGAGTTTTGGACTGCGTCGCCAACACCCATGTTGATTACAACTTTCTCGATTTTAGGCACTTGCATCACTGTTGTATAGTTGAACTTCTGCATCAAAGCAGGAGTGATTTCTTTCAAGAAACGTTCTTTCATTCTTATTGTAGCCATGAATCATATACCTCCTTTCTTCAAAAAATAATTAGTCGATCACTTCGCCAGAACGTTTTGCAATGCGCACTTTTTTTCCGTTGTCCAAAACTTTGTAACCAACACGAGTTACTTTTCCGCTCTTCGGATCAATGTGCATAACGTTGGAAACGTGAATCGGAGCTTCTTTCTCGATGATGCCGCCTTGTGGATTCAGCTGATTAGGCTTTTGGTGTTTTTTAATCATGTTAACACCTTCCACAAGCACACGGTTTTGACGAGGGTAAGCAGCGATAACGCGACCTTTTTTACCTTTATCTTTACCTGTAATCACCAGAACAGTGTCGTCTTTTTTGACGTGCAGCTTGTTGTTATGGGATTCCAGAACTTTTTTCACTTTTGGCATTTCGTACACCTCCTACGGGCACATTTTAAGGTGAGTTTAGATCACTTCCGGAGCCAAGGAAACGATTTTCATGAAGTCCTTGTCACGAAGTTCGCGAGCAACTGGTCCGAAAATACGAGTACCACGTGGGCTCTTGTCTTCTTTAACGACCACTGCTGCGTTTTCGTCAAATCCGATGTAGGAACCGTCTTTACGGCGGATAGAACGTTTAGTACGAACAACAACCGCTCTTACTACATCACCCTTTTTGACAACGCCGCCTGGTGTTGCTTGTTTTACGGAACAAACGATCAGGTCACCAATTTGAGCTGTACGACGTCCCGTACCACCGAGCACACGGATACACATCAGTTCCTTCGCGCCGGAATTGTCAGCTACAGTCAAACGTGTAAATGGTTGAATCATTTATTTATCCTCCTTTCGGAAAAACTACACTACATTAGATTATAACAGCTTTTTCAACGATTTCGACCAGTCTCCAGTTTTTGTCTTTGGACAAAGGGCGAGTTTCCATGATTTTAACAGTATCACCAATTTGTGCGGTGTTGTTTTCATCATGAGCTTTGAATTTCTTAGTTACTTTAATGCGTTTATGGTAGAGATCATGTTTTTTGTAAGTTTCTACAGCAATCACAATCGTTTTATCCATTTTGTCGCTGACTACTTTACCGACTAATACTTTACGGGCATTACGTTCGCTCATTGTTGGCCTCCTTCCTAATTACAGGCGGATTTTCCACCCGGTCTGATATCTTAGCTAATCCCAAGTTCTCTTTCACGGATCACAGTTTTAGCACGAGCAATCTCCTTACGCACAGCGCCGATCCGAGTCGGGTTATCAAGCTGACCGGTAGCGAGTTGAAAACGAAGGTTGAAAAGTTCTTCTTTAAAACCGGAGATCTTTTGTTCGATTTCAGCAGTGGTTAGGTTGCGGAATTCACTAGCCTTCATTTGCTTCACCACCCAATTCTTCACGTTTCACAAACTTAGTTTTGATTGGCAGTTTGTGAGCGGCAAGACGCATTGCTTCACGAGCAATCTCTTCCGGAACACCAGCAAGTTCGAACATAATCTTGCCTGGTTTCACTACTGCAACCCATTTTTCTACGTTACCTTTACCACTACCCATACGAACCTCAAGAGGCTTCTGAGTAATAGGTTTGTCAGGGAAAATTTTAATCCAAACCTTACCACCACGTTTGATGTAACGAGTCATCGCAATACGAGCAGCTTCGATTTGACGGTTAGTAATCCATGCAGGTTCAGTAGCTTGCAAACCGTACTCACCAAAGTTCAGTGTAGTACCGCCTTTTGCACGACCCTTCATATGACCACGTTGTTGTTTACGATGTTTTACGCGTTTTGGTACCAACATGATTAGTTGCCTCCTTCCTGAGGAGCTTGTTTCTTAGCTGGAGGAAGAACCTCTCCACGATAGATCCATACTTTTACGCCAAGACGACCGTAAGTAGTATGAGCTTCCGCTGTACCATAGTCAATGTCGGCACGAAGCGTATGCAGTGGAACAGTTCCTTCGCTGTACCCTTCGGAACGAGCGATTTCGGCACCGCCAAGACGTCCGCCTACTTGAGTTTTAATTCCTTTTGCTCCGGAACGCATAGTTCTTTGAATTGCTTGTTTCAAAGCACGACGGAAAGAAACACGACGTTCCAATTGTTGTGCAATGCTTTCAGCAACCAGAATTGCATCCAGTTCAGGATTTTTAATTTCAGAAATATTGATGTGTACCTTTTTACCGCCTGCGATTTTAGTAATTTCATTACGCAGATTTTCAACTTCGGAACCACCCTTACCGATAACCATACCTGGTTTCGCAGTGTGAATCGTTACGTTGACACGGTTAGCTGCTCTCTCGATTTCAACACGGGATACAGCGGAGTCTTTCAATCTTTTTTTCAGATGTTCACGAATTCTAACGTCTTCCAGCAAAAGATCACCGAAATCTTTGCCTGCATACCATTTGGATTCCCAATCACGGATAATACCGATTCGGAGTCCGACGGGATTTACCTTTTGGCCCACACGTTTTCCCTCCTTATTTTTCAGATACCACCAGAGTAATATGACTGGTGCGTTTGTTGATGCGACTTGCACGACCCATTGCACGCGGGCGGAATCGTTTCATTGTAGGACCTTGGTTTACAAAAACCTGAGATACTACCAATTTATTTACGTCCAAAGAGTAGTTGTGATCTGCATTTGCAATCGCAGAATTCAACAATTTCTCAACGACTGGAGAAGCGGACTTTGGAGTGTGACGAAGAATTGCGATCGCCTCACCAACCTGCTTACCGCGAATCAAATCGATAACAAGTTTCACTTTGCGAGCAGAAATCCGTACGGACTTAGCATGTGCTTTTGCTTCCATTGAGTTTACCTCCTCTCAAACACTACGCTGTGTTGATTATCTTCTTGTTTTCTTATCGTCATCCGTATGGCCTTTGTAGGTACGTGTTGGAGCAAATTCGCCCAATTTGTGTCCGACCATATCTTCCGTTACGTATACTGGCACGTGTTTACGACCATCATATACACCAAACGTATGTCCGATAAATTGTGGGAAAATCGTAGAGCGACGGGACCAAGTTTTGATTACCACTTTTTTGTCCGACTCATTCAAAACCTCTACTTTTTTCAACAGGTAACCATCAATGAATGGTCCTTTTTTGAGACTGCGACCCATTTATGAATCCTCCCTTCGTTAAAACGTAGTCGTTCTTTAATATGTTAACGTGCGACTCAAGCGCACGTTTTATTACTTAGTACGACGACGAACGATGTACTTATCAGATGCTTTACCTTTTTTACGTGTCTTGTAACCAAGGGTTGGTTTACCCCATGGAGACATTGGAGATTTACGTCCGATTGGAGCGCGACCTTCACCACCACCGTGTGGGTGATCGTTAGGGTTCATTACAACACCGCGAACTTCAGGACGTTGTCCCAACCAGCGACTACGACCAGCTTTACCGATTTTCACCAGTTCGTGGTCTTCGTTACCTACAGAACCGATTGTAGCGCGGCAAACTTTCAGAATGCGACGAACTTCACCAGAAGTCAAACGAATTGTAACATACTTTTCTTCTTTACCAAGAAGTTGGGCTTCCGTACCAGCGGCGCGAACGAGTTGGCCACCTTTACCCGGTTTCAATTCGATGTTGTGGATAACCGTACCTACTGGAATGTTTTCCAACGGCAAGGAGTTACCGATTTTGATATCGGAACCTGCACCGGATACCACTTCGTCTCCTACTTTCAGACCTTTAGGAGCGATGATGTAACGTTTTTCACCATCCACATAGTGGATAAGTGCGATGTTGGACGTACGGTTTGGATCATATTCGATCGTAGCAACGCGGCCCGGTATTCCATCTTTGTTACGTTTGAAGTCAATAATACGGTATTTACGTTTGTGTCCGCCGCCTTGATGACGAACTGTAATTTTACCTTGGTTATTGCGTCCAGCTTGCTTGCTCAGAGGTGCCAGCAACGATTTCTCGGGCTGATTAGTTGTAATCTCCTCGAAAGTAGATACAGACATAGCACGTCTGGCCGGGGACGTTGGTTTATACTTTTTAATTGGCACTGAGTTTCCCTCCTTACTTTACAGTTTCAATTATACCGTTTCAAAAAACTCAAGCGGCTTACTGTCTTTGCTCAGCGTTACGAACGCTTTCTTCCACTCGCTCGTATAGCCGGAATGACGTCCGTAGCGTTTTGGTTTTGCAGGAACACGAAGCGTATTTACGTTACTTACTTTCACGTTAAAAATGGCTTCGATTGCTTTTTTTACTTCGACTTTGTTAGAACGAATGTCAACCTCGAAAACGTATTTCAAGTCATTCATCATACCAGCCGTACGTTCGGTGATAACCGGACGTTTGATAATATCACGAGGATCCTTCATTACGCGAGCACCTCCTCTACCTTCTGAACTGCTTCCTTCGTAATGATCAGTTTGTCGTGTCCGAGCACATCAAGAACATTAATGCCGTCTGCGGCTACAAACTTCACACCAGGAATATTACGAGCGGACAGTGCTACATTATCATCATAGCTAGGAGCTACGATCAATGCTTTACGATCAGCTTTAAGGTTATTCAAAATGGCTGCGAATTCTTTCGTTTTAGGTCCGTTCAGTGTAAGAGCGTCCAATACGATAATTTCATTCTCAATCACTTTGGATGACAACGCCGATTTGATCGCCAGACGACGAACTTTTTTAGGCAATTTGTAAGCATAGCTGCGTGGAGTCGGACCGAATACAGTACCGCCACCAACCCATTGCGGTGCACGGATCGAACCTTGACGAGCGCGACCAGTACCTTTTTGTTTCCAAGGTTTACGTCCGCCACCACGTACTTCAGAACGTCCTTTTACTTTGTGAGTACCTTGACGCAGGGAAGCCAATTGCATAACAACAGCGTCATGAAGAACGTGCTTATTCGGCTCGATACCGAACACTGCGTCGTTCAATTCAATTTCACCAACTTGGCTGCCGCTAATATTAAATAGTGCTACTTTTGGCATTTCGTGTTCCTCCTTTCTTCAGTTGTTTATTTTTTCACCGTTTCTAATACTTTAACGAAGCTATTTTTAGGTCCTGGAATGGAACCTTTCACGAGCAATACATTACGTTCTGTATCGATCTTAACAACTTCAAGACGTTGGATCGTTACCGTTTCATGCCCCATGTGTCCTGGAAGGTGTTTACCTTTAGGAACGCGGTTAGCTTGAATGGAACCCATAGAACCTGGACCTCTGTGGTAACGCGAACCGTGTGCCATTGGTCCGCGGCTTTGTCCCCAACGTTTGATAACGCCGGCAAAACCTTTACCTTTAGAAATACCTGTTACGTCAACGAACTCGCCTTCTGTGAAGACATCAGCCTTCAGTTCTTGGCCAACCTCGTACGCAGCAAGGTCGATGCCACGAAGTTCACGAACGTAGCGCTTAGGTGCAGTATTTGCTTTTTTCGCATGTCCTGCTTCAGGTTTGTTGGATCTTTTTTCTTTCTTATCAGAGAAACCGAGTTGGATAGCTTCGTATCCATCGTTTTCCAGATCTTTCTTTTGCAGAACAACACAAGGACCTGCTTCGATAACCGTAACAGCAAGTACGTTACCTTCAGGGGTAAACACTTGAGTCATTCCGAGTTTTTTTCCTAAGATACCTTTCATGTTGACACCTCATTTCTTTTCCTAATTACATATTACAATTTAATTTCGATATCTACACCGGACGGCAGGTCCAAGCGCATCAAGGCATCCACAGTTTGTGGAGTCGGGTTAACAATGTCGATCAAACGCTTGTGTGTGCGCATTTCGAACTGCTCCCGGGAATCCTTGTACTTGTGTACCGCACGGAGAATAGTAATGATTTGTTTTTCAGTTGGCAGCGGAATTGGCCCGGATACACCTGCGCCCGAACGTTTAGCTGTTTCAACAATTTTCTCAGCGGATTGATCAAGAATTCTATGATCGTAAGCTTTCAAACGAATACGAATTTTTTGCTTTGCCATTTTAGTCCCTCCTTCTATCGCCCAATTTGGTATCGGACATACTCCGTGAAAATTTTCCGACAGCCCTCCCATGGCAAAGGGGCCGGGTGTGTCAGTAACCTCTCACATCATCGCACAGTCACAAACAACATTAGTTATTATATCGAATAGTTCTGCCTATTGCAAGCAAAAACGAAAAAACAATGCATCTTATTTTCAAGAGATGCAGTTGTGCTCGCAGCTCGCGATTTTCCCCAAGAGAAAAGCCCCCGCACCAGGGCAGGGGCTCGTTCAGCTTCGTTCCAATACAACGTTACTCGTTCCAGTACACTGTTGCTCTATTTAAAGGCTAAAGCCTTCTTATTTGGAGATTGTTGCTACAGCACCAGCGCCAACTGTACGTCCACCTTCACGAATAGAGAACTTAGTTCCTTCTTCGATAGCGATCGGGTTGATCAGTTGAACAGTAACTGTGATGTTATCACCAGGCATTACCATTTCGGAACCTTCTGGCAAAGTAATGATACCAGTTACGTCAGTTGTACGGAAGTAGAACTGTGGACGGTAACCAGTGAAGAAAGGTTTGTGACGTCCGCCTTCTTCTTTAGTCAAAACGTAGATTTGAGCAGAAAATTCTGTATGTGGGTTAACAGAACCTGGTTTAGCCAATACTTGGCCACGCTCGATTTGTGCACGATCTACACCGCGAAGCAGTGCGCCGATGTTGTCACCAGCTTGAGCGGAATCAAGCAATTTACGGAACATTTCTACGCCTGTTACTACGGATTTACGGGATTCTTCTTGAATACCGATGATTTCGATTTCGTCGCCCACTTTAACTGTACCACGCTCTACACGGCCTGTAGCAACTGTACCACGACCAGTGATGGAGAATACGTCCTCGACAGGCATAAGGAAAGGCTTGTCAGTGTCGCGTTCTGGAGTTGGGATGTAAGTGTCGATTGTTTCGAACATTTCAACGATTTTTTTAGCCCAGTCGCCATCTGGGTTTTGCAGTGCTTCACGAGCGGAACCGCGAGTGATTGGAGTGTCGTCGCCTGGGAAGTCATACTCGCTCAGCAAGTCGCGAACTTCCATTTCAACCAATTCCAGCAACTCTTCGTCTTCAACCATGTCGCATTTGTTCAGGAATACAACGATGTAAGGAACACCAACTTGGCGGGACAACAGGATGTGCTCACGAGTTTGCGGCATTGGGCCGTCAGCTGCGGATACAACCAGGATCGCTCCGTCCATTTGTGCAGCGCCAGTGATCATGTTTTTAACATAGTCGGCGTGACCTGGGCAGTCAACGTGTGCATAGTGACGGTTAGGTGTTTCATATTCCACGTGTGCAGTGGAGATTGTGATACCGCGTTCGCGCTCTTCTGGAGCTTTATCGATTTGATCGAATGCTACAGCAGCACCACCGTAAGTTTTGGACAATACAGTTGTGATTGCAGCAGTCAAAGTAGTTTTACCATGATCGACGTGACCAATAGTACCGATATTAACGTGCGGTTTGTTACGTTCAAACTTAGCCTTTGCCATTTGAACAATTCCTCCTCAATAACTTGTTTTATTTTAGGCTGCCGGATGCCTTTTTGGTAAAACCTTAAGCATACCGGTCAGCTGATACATTGTATTACTCGCCGCCTTTGGTTTTGGCAACGATCTCTTCAGCAATGCTCTTCGGTACTTCTTCATAATGAGAGAGTTCCATGGAGAACACGCCGCGTCCTTGTGTACCGGAGCGAAGTGTAGTCGAGTATCCGAACATTTCGGACAAAGGCACCTTCGCACGAATGATTTGAGCTCCACTGCGGGAATCCATACCTTCAATCCGACCACGACGGGAGTTCAACATACCCATTACGTCACCCATATATTCCTCAGGAACCGTTACTTCAACTTTCATAATCGGCTCGAGCAATACTGGTTTACATTTGTCTTTCGCTGCTTTCAGCGCCATTGATCCGGCAATTTTAAATGCCATTTCATTGGAATCGACATCATGGTATGATCCGTCCACGATTGTAGCTTTAACGTCCACAAGCGGGAAGCCTGCGATAACGCCGTTTTTCATTTGTTCCTCAATACCAGCAAGAGCAGGAGCGATGTACTCTCTAGGAACAGAGCCGCCGACTACCTTACTTTCGAATTGACTACCAGTACCTGGCTCGAGTGGTTCGAACTCAACCCATACGTGACCATATTGACCACGACCACCGGACTGACGAACGAATTTACCTTCGACACGTGCTGGAGCACGGAACGTTTCACGGTAAGCAACCTGTGGTTTACCCACATTTGTTTCTACCTTGAACTCACGACGCATACGGTCAATGATGATGTCCAAGTGAAGCTCACCCATACCCGCCAAGATGGTTTGACCTGTTTCTTCGTTAGTATGAGCGCGAAGAGTTGGATCCTCTTCAGTCAACTTACCGAGAGCTACAGACATTTTATCTTGGTCAGCTTTGGTTTTAGGCTCAACCGCGATTTCAATAACCGGATCAGGGAAGTTCATGGACTCGAGAATAACAGGACTCTTCTCATCACACAGTGTATCACCTGTACCTGTATCTTTCAAACCTACGGCAGCCGCAATATCACCAGAGTAAACTACAGTGATTTCTTGACGACTGTTCGCATGCATTTGAAGAATACGTCCGATACGTTCGCGTTTACCTTTTGTTGCATTCAATACGTAAGAACCGGATTGAAGAACACCGGAGTATACGCGGAAGAATGTCAACTTACCAACGTAAGGATCCGTCATGATTTTGAATGCCAATGCGGAGAATGGCTCTTCATCGGAAGAGTGACGTTCAACTTCCGTACCGTCTTCCAAATGCCCTTGAATACTTGGCACATCAATAGGAGCCGGCAAATAGTCGAGAACAGCATCCAACATCAGCTGAACACCTTTATTGCGGTAAGAAGATCCACAGATAACTGGGAAGATTTTAACTTCTACAACACCTTTACGGAGAGCGGCTTTAATTTCGGCAACCGAAATTTCTTCGCCTTCCAGGTATTTCATTGTCAATTCTTCGTCCAGTTCAGCAACCTTCTCGATCAATTCATTACGAAGTTCTTCAACTTGATCTTTGAATTCCGCAGGAACTTCTACTTCTTCGATATCTTGACCAAGATCATCTTTGTACATATGAGCTTTTTGTTCAACGATATCGATAATACCAGTAAAATCATTTTCTGCGCCGATTGGCAATTGAATCGCAACTGCGTTCGCTTGAAGGCGATCACGCATGTCAGAGACAACATTCAGGAAGTCGGCACCAATGATATCCATTTTGTTTACATATGCGATCCGTGGAACGCCGTAGCGATCAGCCTGTCTCCATACGGTTTCGGACTGAGGCTCAACGCCTTCTTTCGCACTGAAAACACCAACTGCTCCGTCCAATACACGAAGGGAACGTTCAACTTCAACAGTGAAGTCAACGTGCCCCGGGGTGTCGATGATATTGACGCGGTGACCTTTCCAGGCAGCGGTCGTCGCAGCGGAAGTAATCGTGATTCCGCGCTCTTGTTCTTGTTCCATCCAGTCCATTGTCGCAGCGCCTTCGTGAACTTCACCGATTTTGTGCGTACGGCCTGTGTAGAACAAGATCCGCTCTGTTGTTGTGGTTTTACCCGCGTCAATATGAGCCATGATCCCGATATTACGTGTATTTTTCAAGGAGAACTCTCTTGCCATGAAATGGGTCTCCCTTCAAAATTGAAGTTATTTTTTTGAGCTGAATCCTACCAACGATAGTGAGCAAACGCTTTGTTCGCTTCAGCCATTTTGTGCGTGTCTTCACGTTTTTTCACGGAAGCGCCTGTGTTGTTGGAAGCATCAATAATTTCAGCCGCCAAACGCTCTTCCATGGTTTTCTCACCGCGGTTGCGGGAGTAGTTTACGAGCCAACGTAATCCCAGGGACGTACGTCTTTCTGGTTTTACCTCGATTGGTACTTGGTAGTTGGCACCGCCGACACGGCGTGCTTTAACTTCCAGGACTGGCATGATATTCTTGATAGCTGCTTCAAAAACTTCCATCGGGTCATTCCCCGTACGTTCTTGGATAAGCTTGAACGCATTGTACAGAATGCTTTGAGCAACGCCTCGTTTTCCGTCGAGCATGATGCGGTTGATCAAGCGGGTAACCAACTTGCTGTTGTATACCGGATCTGGCAACACGTCTCTTTTGGTAACTGGACCTTTGCGTGGCATGGATATCCCCCTTTCTTACATGTTAAACCGACATACGCGGTTTATATTCATTAGGATTTTTTAGCTTTAGGGCGTTTTGCGCCGTATTTGGAACGAGCTTGCATGCGGTTGTTTACGCCTGCAGTATCCAAAGCACCGCGAACGATGTGGTAACGCACACCCGGAAGGTCTTTTACACGACCGCCGCGAATCAGCACTACGCTGTGTTCTTGAAGGTTATGTCCAATACCTGGAATGTAAGCAGTCACCTCTACACGGTTCGTCAAGCGAACACGAGCATATTTACGAAGTGCGGAGTTTGGTTTTTTCGGAGTCATAGTACCTACACGAGTGCACACTCCGCGTTTTTGCGGGGCACTGATGTCGGTAGCTTCACGTTTCAAGGCATTAAAACCTTTTTGCAAAGCCGGTGATTTCGATTTCTCGATTTTGGCTTGACGTCCTTTACGAACCAGTTGGTTAATAGTTGGCATGTTGGTTGCCACCCCCTTCCTCAATTTTTGCTGTTACTTTACAAACCTTATCTAAGCCCACAGACCCAGGCGGTTCATAAAAGAACAAATGAAAAGTCTTTGCCGCCAAGAATAACAATTCCTTAGACAAAAACGTTCCTTACCCTATTGTTTTACGATAGCAGCCATTGCGGCTCCCACTTCAATCCCACATGCAGCTCCGAGATTTTTCATTGTGTCTACGAGAGTCACTTTGACTCCTTGCTTGTTGCACAAAGCAATGATGTTGGAAGTGAGACGCTGATCTGCGTCTTCTGCCACATATACTTCTGAGGCAAAGCCCAATTCTACCATACGAATGGTTTGTTTGGTACCGATTTTGACATGAGCATCTTGCAGTCCTTGTTCTTTAGACATATCTCATTCCTCCGAAAAGACCCAATAGCATATAGGCTGCTCACGCACCTTTGCTATATTAGCATTGACTATAAGTAATGTCAAGACAATTATAAACTATAATTCATTTAAACAGAATAGTACGATTCATTTTTGAAAAGCACCGGAGCACCGTCTGCTGTAGCTTTTATGCAAAGCTTATGTCTACGGTGTTCCGGCAATCATACTATTTTTATATTACTCGGCCGAAATTGGTTCGAGCTCCTCAGATGGAGACTGCCCCTCTTCCGGTTGGGCAAATTTCACGCTACGGTAACGGTTCATACCTGTTCCCGCAGGAATCAATTTACCAATAATTACGTTCTCTTTCAGTCCAAGCAACTGATCGACCTTGCCTTTAATAGCTGCATCAGTCAGGACACGAGTAGTTTCCTGGAAGGATGCTGCTGACAAGAAGGAGTCAGTTTCCAGAGATGCCTTGGTAATACCGAGCAGTACCGGCTTGGCTACCGCTGGTTCTTGGCCGCTGAGAATCGCTATCTTGTTTGCATTTTCATACTCATGGACATCAACAAAGGAGCCTGGAAGTAAGATCGTGTCGCCCGCATCAATGATACGGATTTTACGCAACATTTGACGAATCATAACTTCTACGTGCTTGTCGTTGATTTCTACGCCCTGGTTCCGGTATACGCGTTGAACTTCCTGAAGGATATAGTTCTGTACCCCGCGAATACCTTTAATACGCAGCATTTCTTTAGGATCAATCGAACCATCCGTCAGTTCGTCCCCAGCTTCAACAGTCATACCTTCGCTTACGCGCAGGCGGGAACCATACGTTACTGAGTATGTTTTCGTTTCGGCTTCACCCTGAATGTCGATCTCACGGCGGTCTTTACCTTCACGAACTTCTTTAACTGTACCGTCAATTTCACTAATAGTTGCCTGACCCTTAGGATTACGTGCTTCAAAAAGCTCCTGGATACGAGGCAAACCTTGTGTAATATCGTCACCCGCTACGCCGCCTGTGTGGAACGTACGCATAGTAAGCTGTGTTCCTGGCTCACCGATGGATTGTGCAGCGATGATACCAACTGCTTCACCAATCTCAACGTGTTTACCAGTAGCCAGATTGCGACCGTAACATTTCTTGCAGACGCCATGTTTAGCACGGCAACTTAGTACAGAACGAATCTGAACTTTGTGTACACCAGCTTTAACAATCGCTTCAGCTTTATCGGAGTCAATCAATTCGTTACGTCTAGCCAAAATCTCGCCAGTCTCAGGATGACGTACTGTTTCAAAGCAATAGCGACCTTCCAGACGGTCATAGAGATCCTCAATTACTTCTTTACCGTCCTGGATACGACTTACTGTGAAGCCTTTATCCGTTCCGCAGTCTTCTTCGCGCACGATAACATCCTGCGCCACATCTACGAGACGACGAGTCAGGTAACCGGAGTCAGCCGTACGAAGGGCTGTATCCGCCAAACCTTTACGCGCTCCGTGAGTAGAGATGAAGTACTCGAGTACTGTCAGACCTTCACGGAAGTTTGATTTGATTGGGAGTTCGATAATACGTCCGGATGGATTGGCCATCAGACCACGCATACCGCCGAGCTGAGTAATCTGTGATTTGTTACCCCGCGCTTTGGAGTCCACCATCATCATGATGGAGTTGTAGCGATCCATGGACTTCATCAATACTTCAGTAATATCATCTTTCGCTTTAGACCAAATATCGATAATCCGGTCATAGCGTTCTTCATTCGTAATCAGACCACGACGGTACTGATTCGTTACAACTTGCGCTTTGTCTTCGGATCCCTTAAGAATCTCTTGTTTTTCCACCGGCACGATTACATCCGACACAGCAACGGTTACCCCTGCACGAGTGGAATACGTAAAGCCAAGCTGCTTGATTTTATCCAGAATTACAGCTGTTTCTGTTGTATGGTAAGTCTCAAAACAACGTGCAATGATATTACCAAGGTAATCCTTGCCTACCCCGCTAGCTTGCGGAGCGTTTTGAATGGCTTCTGTAAGATTTACACCCTTCTCGTAAACAAAGAACTCCTCCGCAGTACCATAAAGCAGGTTCGCACGGGTAGCATCATTGATGTACGGGAAGCTTGCCGGGAAAATTTCATTAAAGATAATTTTACCAACCGTTGTGATCAACATCGCTTCCTGTTGTTTTTCCGTAAAGCTCGTTTTATTCAAAGCTTTAACCGGAATAGCTACACGAGCATGAAGTCCAGCTGTACCACGTTGGTAAGCCGATATAGCTTCATTCATGTTGCGAAGGATCATATTGCTTCCTTCTTCTTCTTTGTTATCCATAGTCAGATAGAAAGAACCAAGAACCATATCCTGGGAAGGTGTAACAACTGGCTTGCCGTCTTTCGGATTCAAAATGTTGCCGGATGCTAGCATAAGCAAACGAGCTTCAGCTTGGGCTTCCGCAGACAACGGAACGTGAACAGCCATTTGGTCACCGTCAAAGTCGGCATTATATGCAGTACATACGAGCGGATGCAGACGAATCGCACGGCCTTCAACCAAAATCGGTTCGAACGCCTGGATACCGAGTCTATGCAGCGTAGGGGCACGGTTCAGAAGAACTGGATGCTCCTTGATTACTTCTTCCAGCACATCCCATACTTCTGCACTCACACGCTCAACTTTACGCTTCGCGCTCTTGATATTGTGCGCCAAACCTTTGTTCACCAGTTCCTTCATAACAAAAGGTTTGAACAGTTCCAGTGCCATTTCTTTTGGCAAACCGCATTGATACATTTTCAAGTACGGGCCTACAACGATAACGGAACGACCAGAGTAGTCAACACGTTTTCCGAGCAAGTTCTGACGGAAACGTCCTTGTTTACCTTTCAGCATGTGGCTGAGGGATTTTAAAGGACGGTTACCTGGACCTGTAACAGGACGACCACGACGACCATTATCAATCAAGGCGTCAACAGCTTCCTGCAACATCCGTTTTTCATTTTGCACGATAATATCTGGCGCACCTAGATCTAACAACCGTTTCAGACGGTTATTACGGTTAATAACACGACGATACAAGTCGTTAAGGTCAGAGGTAGCGAAACGACCACCATCCAACTGTACCATCGGACGAAGCTCAGGAGGAATAACAGGAAGTACGTCCATGATCATCCAATCCGGTTGGTTGCCCGAGTTACGGAATGCCTCAATAACTTCAAGGCGTTTGATCGCACGGTTACGACGTTGTCCTTGAGCTGTACGCAGCTCTTCTTTCAAGAATTCTAATTCTTTGTCTATATCCAAATCTTGAAGAAGCTTTTTAACCGCTTCAGCACCCATACCTGCCTGGAAGCCATAGCCGTATTTCTCACGGTAGCTACGGTATTCTTTCTCGGACAGGAGTTGCTTTTTCTCCAAAGGCGTATCTCCTGGATCGGTTACAACATAAGATGCGAAGTAAATGATCTCTTCCAGAGATCTTGGAGACATATCAAGAGCAAGACCCATACGACTTGGAATGCCTTTAAAGTACCAAATGTGCGATACAGGAGCAGCCAACTCAATATGGCCCATACGCTCACGGCGAACCTTAGCGCGAGTAACTTCTACTCCACAACGGTCACAGACAACACCTTTATAACGTACACGTTTGTACTTACCGCAATGACATTCCCAGTCTTTCGTAGGTCCGAAAATTTTCTCGCAAAATAGTCCTTCTTTTTCCGGTTTAAGCGTACGATAGTTAATCGTCTCCGGTTTTTTGACTTCTCCGCGGGACCAAGAACGAATCTTTTCGGGGGAAGCAAGCCCGATTTTCATATATTCGAAATTGTTAACGTCCAACAAGGAGCAACCCTCCTTAACCAAATCCTGAGTTTTTAGGTTTGATACCGCCCAGCAGCACCGGGCGGTATCAAGAAACCTGATCCATCCTAGAATGGATCAAGGTATATAACAAAGCTGATATGAGTCAGTCAGCAGTCAAACTACTCTACGCCAACCTCAGAGCCTTCCAGATTCAAACTCAACTTATCGCCGGTTGTGTCATCCTCATCATCAAGCTCTCTCATTTCGATCTCTTGTTCGTCTTCAGACAGAATCTTCACGTCCATACCCAAGCTTTGCAGCTCTTTGATCAAGACCTTAAATGATTCTGGAACACCCGGTTCAGGTACATTTTCACCTTTGACAATGGATTCGTAAGTTTTAACACGTCCAACCACATCATCAGATTTCACAGTCAAAATTTCCTGAAGCGTGTACGCTGCACCGTAGGCTTCCAATGCCCATACTTCCATCTCCCCGAAGCGCTGTCCACCGAATTGAGCTTTACCACCCAATGGTTGTTGCGTAACGAGAGAGTAAGGACCTGTAGAACGAGCATGGATTTTATCATCGACCATGTGCGCCAGTTTGATCATGTGCATGACACCGACAGTAACTTCACGTTCAAAACGATCACCCGTACGTCCGTCATACAACACAGTCTTACCATTACGCTGCATGCCTGCCTCTTCCATTGTATCGAATACGTCATATTCCTTGGCACCATCGAATACTGGAGTTGCCACATGAATACCAAGACGCATTGCAGCCATACCCAGATGGACTTCAAGCACCTGTCCGATGTTCATCCGTGAAGGTACGCCCAGCGGGTTCAGAACGACCTGTACTGGTGTGCCATCCGGCAGGAACGGCATATCTTCTTCAGGCAGAATACGGGCAACTACACCCTTGTTACCGTGACGTCCAGCCATTTTATCGCCTTCGGAGATTTTACGTTTTTGAGCAATATATACACGAACCAACTGATTTACACCTGGTGGCAGTTCATCGCCATTTTCACGTGTAAATACCTTTACATCTACAACAATCCCGTCTGTTCCGTGAGGAACTCTCAAAGAAGTATCGCGAACCTCGCGTGCCTTCTCACCAAAGATTGCGTGTAAGAGACGTTCTTCAGCTGTCAATTCAGTCACACCTTTAGGTGTTACTTTACCAACGAGAATGTCACCTGCGCCAATTTCAGCACCAATACGTATGATTCCACGCTCATCCAAGTTGCGAAGCGCTTCTTCACCGACATTTGGAATGTCGCGAGTGATTTCTTCAGGTCCAAGCTTCGTATCACGAGCCTCGGATTCGTATTCCTCAATATGGATTGAGGTGTATACATCTTCCTTAACCAGTTTCTCACTCAGCAAGATCGCATCCTCGTAGTTGTAACCTTCCCAAGTCATGAAGGCAACGACAACGTTACGTCCCAACGCCAACTCACCCATCTCTGTAGATGGACCATCCGCAAGAATATCGCCAACTTTGACAATATCTCCTCTGTTCACAATCGGACGTTGGTTGATGCAAGTTCCTTGGTTAGATCGCATAAATTTGTGTAATTTATACTTAACAATGTCGCCCTTCACTTCAGCGCCATCTACAGTTTCGATACGACGCAACCAAATTTCGTTAGCCGAAGAACGTTCGATAACTCCGTTGTATTTGGATACAACGCAAACACCGGAATCTTTTGCAGACTTGTGCTCCATTCCTGTTCCGACCAATGGAGACTTCGGAATCAGAAGCGGGACAGCCTGACGCTGCATGTTGGAACCCATCAATGCGCGGTTAGAGTCATCATTCTCCAAGAACGGAATCAGTGCAGTCGCGACCGATACGACCTGTTTAGGCGATACGTCCATGTAATCGACACGGCTACTAGCCATCGGAATAATGTTATCAGACTGTTTGTTATAACGGACAATGACAACCTCATCCTTAAAGGTGTTTTCCTCCGTCAATTCTGCATTCGCCTGAGCTACGATGTAGTTATCTTCTTCATCAGCAGTCAGGTAATCAATCTGGTCTGTAACTTTTCCGGTTTTTGGATCTACCCAACGATAAGGAGCTTCGATAAATCCATACTCGTTAATGCGTGCAAAAGTGGACAAAGAGTTGATCAAACCAATGTTTGGTCCCTCTGGTGTCTCGATAGGACACATGCGGCCGTAGTGACTCGGATGGACGTCACGCACTTCCATACCCGCGCGTTCGCGCGTCAAACCGCCGGGTCCGAGTGCGGACAGACGACGTTTGTGCGTTAATTCAGCAAGCGGATTCGTTTGATCCATAAACTGAGACAGCTGCGAGCTACCAAAGAACTCTTTAATCGAAGCAATTACTGGACGTATGTTAATCAATGCCTGTGGCGTAATTACATTAGCATCCTGAATCGACATTCTTTCGCGCACCACGCGTTCCATACGGGACAAACCGATACGGAACTGGTTTTGGAGCAACTCACCTACAGAACGCAAACGACGGTTACCCAAATGGTCAATATCATCCGTACTTCCGATTCCGTGAAGCAAGTTAATAAAATAACTGATGGAGGAAATAATATCGGCAGGCGTAATATTCTTAACCGATTTATCAATATTTCCGTTAGCAATCAGTTTTACTACTTTACCATCCTCAATTGGTGAGAATACATCGATTGTTTGAAGTGGAATATCATTGCTTTCTAGCACACCACTCGCAACATGATACGTACGATGTCCTACTGATTCCTCCAGTTGGGCCAAAATCTCGTCCAACAGGCGGCGATCTACCATTTGACCGGCTTCAGCGATGATTTCACCAGTTGTTGTATCAATCAAAGTCTCAGCAAGTCGTTGATTGAACAAACGGTTTTTGATGTGAAGCTTTTTATTGATTTTGTAACGGCCTACGTTGGCCAGATCGTAACGTTTAGGATCAAAGAAGCGAGCAACTAGCAAGCTCTTTGCGTTATCCAGTGTAGGCGGCTCACCTGGACGAAGACGCTCATAAATTTCGATCAGCGCTTTCTCGGTGGAATCCGTGTTGTCTTTATCAAGTGTGTTGCGGATATATTCGTCATTGCCGAGCAAATCCAGAATCTCAGCATCAGTGCCAAAGCCCAGCGCACGCAGCAACACCGTAACCGGAATTTTACGGGTACGGTCAATCCGGACATAGATAATATCCTTCGCATCCATCTCCAGTTCGAGCCAAGCCCCCCGGTTAGGAATTACCGTTGCGGTGTATGTTGTTTTCGCATTCTTGTCGACTTTTGTGCTGAAATAGACGCTGGGAGAGCGAACCAACTGGCTGACAATAACCCGTTCCGCACCGTTAATAATAAACGTACCCGTTTCAGTCATCAGCGGGAAGTCTCCCATGAATACTTCCTGCTCTTTCACTTCCCCGGTTTCTTTATTAATAAGCCGGACTTTTACCCGAAGCGGTGCTGCATACGTAACGTCGCGTTCCTTTGCGTCGTCAACGGTATATTTGGGTTCTCCGAGAGAATAGTCGATAAACTCCAGAATCAGATTTCCAGTGAAATCCTGAATTGGAGAAATATCCCGAAACATTTCCCTTAATCCTTCCTCCAAAAACCAATCATAGGATTTTTGTTGGATCTCAATCAGGTTCGGAACCTCGAGTACCTCATTAATACGTGCATAACTGCGCCGAGTGCGTCGACCATATTGAACAAGATGTCCTGCCAACTTAAACTCACCCCTCATGTCTACTCACTTTAAAAATACATTGCGAACCTCTGTTTGTGACCTTATAATAAGACACATACAGAAGATTCAATCTTACAAATACAGAAAAGCCCTTACTCGAATGCATTCGAAAAAAGAGCACCGTATCTGCAGAATCCTCTTACCGGAAGATCTTCATCACTTGTAGATTTGCCCAAAATGGTTGTATTATACGTAATAGAGATAAATACTATACCTACTACGCATAAATCTATTGACATTTCAACAAACTAAAGCCATGGAGGGCATCCTAATACTGACATTTTATAATAATATCACAGACCAGGATTCAAGTCAATGGTCCTATTGCATTTTCTTAAAAACTTTTTTCAGCCTTCAAAATTCGATAACCTTTATCCTTTGTAACTTCCTCTACATTACCGAAAAGGCTCTCTATCTTAGCACTCGCCGAAGGGGCACCCTGCTTTTTCTGAATGACTACCCACAAAGCTCCACCTTCGTTTAAATGCTCATAAGCAAGCTCAAAAATGGTATGCACTGTTTCTTTTCCTGCACGTATAGGAGGATTCGTCAAGATCACGTCAAAACGTTCATTCTTCACTTCCGCAAACAAATCGCTTTGCTTAATGGTGACATTCTTAACCCCATTACGTTCCGCATTCTCTATCGCAAGTTGAACGGCTCGCTCATTAATATCAACCATTGTGACGTGTCCCTCTGGGACAAGCGCGGCTGCCGTCAGACCAATCGGGCCGTAACCGCATCCTACATCCAATACCGAGGCTTGTGCAGGAAGCTGCATCGCTTCAATCAGCACACGACTCCCGTAATCAATTCCCTGCTTCGAAAAAACGCCTGAATCGCTGACAAAACGGTATGACCGCCCCCGCAGCACTGTTTCCAGGCTCCGTCGTTCATGCGCCATCTCTGGCCGCTTGGAGTAATAATGATCAGCCATTCATGCCCACCTCTTTCGGTTGTACTACCATCATAGCCTTTACAGTAACCTTTCAGACATGCTGGTACTACCGTTTTACAGCAACAAACCCCTTGAAGATCACCTCAAGGGGTTTGTTTTAGTTCATTGTCTGCTAGAAAGCAGTCAATTATTTTACTTCTACAGAAGCGCCTGCTTCTTCCAATTTTGCTTTAATGGATTCAGCTTCTTCTTTAGCGATTTTTTCTTTCAGTGGTTTTGGAGCGTTGTCAACCAGTTCTTTTGCTTCTTTCAGGCCAAGACCTGTGATTTCGCGAACTGCTTTGATAACGTTGATTTTGGAAGCGCCAGCGCTTGTCAAGATTACGTCGAACTCGGATTGCTCAGCTTCTGCTGCGCCACCTGCTGCGCCACCTGCTACAGCTACTGGAGCTGCTGCAGTTACGCCGAATTCTTCTTCGATTGCTTTCACGAGATCGTTCAGTTCCAATACGGACATACCTTTAATTGCTTCCAAGATTTGCTCTTTACTCATGGTTGAACCTCCATTTAAATTCGTATTTTTTTGTTCTCAACTGCTATACAGCAGGTTTAATCCTTAACTTATGCGCTTTGCTCTTCTTTTTCTGCAACAGCTTTAACTGCAAGCGCGAAGTTGCGCACAGGAGCTTGAAGCACGCTGAGGAGCATGGAAAGGAGACCTTCGCGGGATGGCAGTTCTGCCAGTGCTTTGATTTCCTCAACACCGATAACGCGACCTTCTACAACTGCACCTTTCAGTTCCAGTGCATTGTTCTTCTTAGCGAAATCGTTCAAGATTTTAGCTGCAGACACTGCATCATCTTTGCCGAACGCGATTGCAGTAGGACCTGTCAATACTGCGTCCAGTTCAGTCAATTCTGCTGCCGCAGTTGCACGGCGGAGCAGTGTGTTTTTCAGCACTTGAAATTCGATTCCGGCTTCGCGAAGCTGCTTACGCAGCTCAGTTACTTGGGCAACATTCAGACCGCGATAGTCTGCAACCACAGTCGTTACGCTCTCGCGCAATTTTGCAGCTACAACTTCAACAGCTTCTTGTTTTGCTTGAATCACCTTTGCATTTGCCAAACTGTACACCTCCTGATCAATTTATCCGCTTTGTTCAAAGCACCCAATCTGGCGATCTTACAAAGCTTGCTTTCATAAGCATGAAAAAAGCCTCCGTAGAGTACGAAGGCTTGATAAATCTACATGGACGGGACAAGCCCGTCACATGAAACGTTCTATCATAACACCTCGGTAGGAAATTAAGCCCAAAAGCACCTACTGTCTACGGTAAGCATATTCAACTTTAATGGTAAGTCACAAGGACTCACAACTTTTATAGAATAACAAATTTGATTGAACATGTCAATCAAAATATTATCTGTAAACAGATGCGTTCACACGTGCACTTGGTCCCATAGTCGAAGAAATAGCGATGTTTTTCAGGTATACACCTTTAGCAGCCGCTGGCTTCGCACGGTTCAAGGCTTCAACCAAGGCTTTAAGATTCTCGTTCAGCTGTTCAGCACTGAAGGAAGCTTTGCCGATTGGCGCATGAATTTGACCGGCTTTGTCGAGACGGTATTCGATTTTACCGGCTTTAATTTCTTGAACAGCCTTGGCAACGTCGAAAGTAACTGTGCCTGCTTTAGGGTTAGGCATCAAACCTTTACCACCGAGCAAACGACCCAGTTTACCAACCTCACTCATCATATCAGGTGTCGCAACGCAGACGTCGAATTCGAACCAGCCTTGTTGGATTTTGTTGATCATATCTTGATCGCCAACAAAATCAGCGCCAGCCGCTTCCGCTTCTTTCACTTTGTCACCTTTTGCAAATACCAGAACGCGTTGTGTTTTACCCGTACCATGCGGCAGGACAACAACACCACGAACAGCCTGGTCTTGTTTACGGGAATCTACGCCCAGACGAACTGCTGCTTCAACGGTTTCGTCGAATTTAGCAGTCGCAGCCTTTTTCACCAGTTCAACGGCTTCTAAAGGCTCGTAAGTTGCTTCGCTGTCAATCAGCTTAGCAGCTTCCAGGTACTTCTTACCATGTTTAGCCATAATGTTTTCCTCCTTATGTGGTATTAGCGGATATTCCTCCCACACTTGCCGGACAGTCAAACTGCCGGCACACGTAGATTAATAAAATTAATCTACGATGGTGATACCCATGCTGCGAGCAGTACCTTCAACCATACGCATTGCCGATTCTACGGAAGCTGCGTTAAGGTCAGGCATTTTTTGCTCTGCAATTTGACGAACAGCAGCGCGATTTACAGTTGCAACTTTCGTTTTATTCGGTTCACCGGAACCTTTTTCGATTTTAGCAGCAACTTTCAACAGAACAGCAGCCGGTGGAGTTTTGGTGATGAACGTAAAAGAACGATCCTCAAACACCGAAATTTCAACCGGAATAATCAGGCCTGCTTGATCAGCAGTACGAGCATTGAACTCTTTACAGAATGCCATGATGTTGACACCTGCTTGACCCAAAGCTGGACCTACTGGAGGCGCTGGATTAGCTTTCCCTGCAGGAATCTGCAGTTTTACCATTTTAATTACCTTTTTTGCCATGGATGACACCTCCTTGACTCAATAGTGGTAGACGGACCTATCGATCCTCCCACAAGAAACCTGTAAGAAAAATCTATATTTTCTCCACTTGAGTATAATCCAACTCAAGCGGGGTTTCCCGTCCAAACATGTTGACGTGAACTTTAAGCTTGCTCTTCTCAACCAAAATTTCTTCCACGGAGCCCACAAAATTCGCAAAAGGACCAACTTTAATTCGCACGGATTCCTTAACATCGAATTCAATCTTCGGTTTCGGCTCTACCATGCCCATATGCTTCAGAATCTGTTCAACTTCTTCTGGAAGCAATGGCGTCGGTTTGGAACCCGAGCCTGTCGACCCTACAAATCCCGTAACACCTGGTGTATTGCGCACAACATACCAAGAGTCGTCGGTTTGGACCATTTCGACTAAGACATAACCAGGGTAGACTTTACGCATAACGGTTTTTTTCTTACCGTCCTTGGTTACCAGTTCTTCTTCCATAGGAACAAGAACACGGAATATCTTGTCTTCCATGCCCATGGACTCAACGCGTTTTTCCAAATTGGCTTTGACTTTGTTCTCATACCCTGAATAGGTATGAACGACGTACCATCTTTTTTCCATATCAAGCCACCTGGAACCCTTCCTAGATAATCGCTTCGATCACAGCGGAAATGCCGATATCGAGAACCCAAAAATAAATCGTGAC
The DNA here is from genome assembly GCF_024213325.1 of Paenibacillus sp. MZ03-122A. NCBI lineage: Bacteria > Bacillati > Bacillota > Bacilli > Caryophanales > Paenibacillaceae > Paenibacillus > Paenibacillus sp. MZ03-122A. Next base: position 42,347 of record NZ_JANAVI010000021.1, read on the forward strand.
GAACGCAATTGTCCCTATGACAATCAACGTATAGTTGGTCAGTTCTTTACGATTGGGCCAGCGAACCTTCTTGAGTTCAGCCCAGCTTTCAGAGAAAAAGGAAAACAGAGACTTGAAACTGCGTTTCACGCCGACTACACCTCCAAAAACTATCTGGTTTCCCGATGAGAAGTCTGTTCGTTACAGGACTTACAGAATTTCTTCATCTCCATGCGGTCGGGGTGATTACGCTTGTTTTTCGTCGTTGTGTAATTTCTTTGTTTGCATGTTGTACAAGCCAAAGTAATAATTACCCGCATGATGTGCACCTCCCGAAGACATCCAACACCGGAAGTCTCATAATTGATCCTAAAAAAAACCGCGAATTTAGGCCTACCTAAAACACTTTATCACACGGAGTTTTCCATGTCAACGAATGTTTGCATACAATTCGCAGTCCCGGCTGTGGTGCATTTTAACATCTGTGCATCCTTTAAAACTGTTCTCTGAAAAGCTGCTTCAAAAATCAAGGCGATATCTATTATTCATCTTTTTTAGTATAAATCATTTGTAACACTTATAAACCTGCATAGCCTACCTATAACGAATAAAAAAAGACTCGGACTCGAGCCTTTTCCCTGTCAGCCTCTACTTTCAACTATCTCTTACTTCCAGATACTTTTCAAGTTTACGCTTGACCCGTTGCAGCGCGTTATCAATGGATTTCACATGGCGGTCAAGATCCTCTGCAATCTCCTGATACGAACGTCCGTCCAGATACAACATAAGCACCTTGCGTTCCAGCTCGCTCAGAATCTCGGACATCTTGTCCTCAAGGCCCACAAACTCTTCCTGATTGATTATCAGCTCTTCAGGGTCACTTACTTGTGTTCCGCAAATCACATCGAGCAACGTGCGGTCTGACTCTTCATCATAGATGGGTTTGTCCAGAGATACGTAAGAGTTCAGAGGAATGTGCTTTTGTCGTGTAGCCGTCTTAATTGCCGTAATAATCTGTCGTGTAATGCACAACTCGGCGAAAGCCTTGAACGAAGCAAGCTTGTCTCCCTTAAAATCACGAATGGATTTGTAGAGACCAATCATGCCCTCCTGAATAATATCCTCGCGATCAGCACCAATCAAGAAGTAGGATCTGGCCTTGGCCCGCACAAAGTTCCGGTATTTGTTAATCAGAAATTCCAGCGCTTCCCCATCACCTTCATGGACTGCTCCGACAATGTCTTCATCATTTTTGTAATCAAACTTTGACAACATGATATCCTTGAGGTCCACACTCACTAACAATCCCTCCGGCTGCAACGCAAGGTACCCGTTACTCTCTCAAATATACGACAAGTATACGCGATGTAACCTGATACCGTCAACCACAACAACCTAAAAAAGAAGAGCGCTAACAAAATTGTCAATGGTTTCAAAATGGAGGAGTCCCCAATTATTGGTTTATTCTCTTCTCCATCGTTCAAACAACTTTCGAAGCTCCGGACTCAGTTTGGCATCTAGCGAGTTACGGGATAATTTGGCACTATCCTGCTGGATTCGCTTCTGTACTTCCCTTTCGGATTCCTCAATCTCGATCAGTAATTCCCGCGCCGACACCCTGAGTGCACCTTGTCCAAATGCGACATGTTGCTCTACCTGATCGCTTGTCGCTACGTAAATACTTCTTCTTTTACTGCTCAGCTCCCGAACCAATCGCTCGATACACTCATCAGCAGTTTCTTTTTCTCTGGTAAAATAAATCTGGACTTTGCTCTGAGCAAAAGTTTTACCTAATCCTGGCACCCTGTAAGCATCAAATACGACGATGACTCTTCTGCCGGAATACGCCTGATGATCCGCCAGTCGTTCAAGAAGTCTGTCCCTCGCTTCCTGCATACCAGATTGTACCAGTGCGGAAAGTTCGGGCCAGGCTCCAATCATGTTGTAACCGTCCACAAGCAGAACATCCCGCGTGTCAGCCATATCGTTAGCCCCGTGCCTGTCGTCCGCGCAATACTTCGTACATGACAACACCCGCAGCTACAGAAGCATTAAGGGAATTAATTTGCCCCGCCATTGGCAGCTTGACGAGTACATCGCATTTTTCACGGATCAAACGGCCCATTCCTTTATTTTCGTTACCAATGACAATGGCTACTGGCCCCGTGAATACTCCATTCCCAAAGACAGGGTCTGTCGCTGTAACATCCGTGCCAACTACCCATACACCTTCTTCTTTAAGACGATCAATGGTTTGTCCCAGATTGTTTACACGCGCCACCGGGACGTACTCCACAGCACCTGCCGATGTTTTGGACACTGTTACAGTTACAGCTGCAGAGCGCCTTTTCGGCACAATAACACCATGTGCTCCAGTACAGTCCGCTGTACGAAGGATGGAGCCCAAATTATGAGGATCTTCAATCTCATCCAGCAAAATTAAAAACGGCTCTTCTCCCTTATCACGAGCAGTGGCGAGCAATTCTTCCACTTCAACATAGGCAAAAGGCGCAGCTTGTGCGACCACTCCCTGATGCTGAATGCCCGGAACCATTTGATCCAGCTTACGCTTGTCCACCTGCAAGACAATAATTCCTGCTTTTTTGGCCTCCGCTGTAATCGGCAGCGTCAAATGTTTTTGTGCATTATCCGCAATCCATATTTTATTTATTGTTCTGCCTGAACGCAATGCCTCCGTTACCGAATGCTTACCGGCAATCCATTCTTCTTCCATCTCTAGCTTCCTCCCGGGAAACGGCCGATGCTTGTTCCATCCAGTCCGTTCCCATTTATGATTTTTCTGTATTTTCCATCTGTGCAATTCCGTACGTAATCAACTCTCTTAATCTGTCCAAATGTCCATCACAATAAAGAGATCCAATCAACCCTTCCAGTGCAGTGGCGTGCCGATACTCAAGCACATCAGCATTTTTGGGCAAACTTCCTGATTTAGCATTTCTTCCTTGTCGGACAATATCGCGTTCTTCTTCCGTCAGTATCTTTTCCAAAAGCCCCAACATGCGACTCTGCGCCTTGGCGGAGACTAGCCCTGTGGCTCGGCGGTGCAGATGATTGGGACGCAGGTTGGGCTGTGCCAACAAATATTGCCGGACAGCTACCTCATACACTGCATCACCAATATAAGCTAGTGCAATGGGAGGCATCAAACGAGCTGGCTTGGACGCAGGGTACGGGAACCAGTTCCCCGTATCTGCCAATGCTCCTGAGTTCAGTGGCTTATCACTCATTTTCGCCGCCACCGCATACCCTGCGCCGTATCTTCAAGCACAATGCCTTTTGCAGCCAACAGATCGCGAATTTCGTCAGCTCTACCCCAGTTTTTGGTCTTACGAGCTTCGACACGTTCTGCAATTAACTGCTCAATTTCGTCATCCAGCAACTCTTCACTCGGTTCCGAATAAATGCGAAGAACGTTATTCATCGATTGAAAGGTATGCAATACAGCTTGTAGTTCCGCCTGATGTACGACATCTCGCTGCAACAAATGGTTTGCTTCGCTAACCCAATCAAATACAGCAGTAATCGCATCAGGTGTATTGAAATCATCATTCATTTTTTCGCCAAACTGCTGCAAAATTCCGTCAAGCTTCGTTTGCAGTTCTGTCGATACTCCCCCATTACCTTCCAGCGCATTAGCTAAACGATGCTTCACATTGGCAACTGCATTGGCGATCCGCTCGACACTGTTCTCTGCCTGACTCATAGTCTCTTGGTTGTAGTTCAACGGATTCCGGTAATGCGTCGACAACATAAAATAACGTAAAGCCTCCGGCTTGTGATGAGCGCGCAAATCTTTAACCAAAATACCATTACCGAGTGATTTCGACATTTTTTCATTATCTATGCGAATATAGCCGTTATGCATCCAGTAGCGGGATAATGGCTTACCCGTGATCACTTCGGATTGTGCGCATTCACATTCATGATGCGGAAATTGCAGATCCTGTCCGCCCCCATGAATATCCAGTGTATCCCCCAAATAATGGCGAGCCATAGCAGAGCATTCGATATGCCAGCCCGGTCGTCCATCTCCCCAAGGGCTCGACCAATAAATTTCGCCCGGTTTCGCTGCCTTCCAGAGTACAAAGTCCTCAGCATTTTCCTTGCGCTCATCCACATTGATGCGAATACCGAACTGAAGCTCTTCCAGATTTTGACCTGACAGTTGTCCGTAATCTTTGAACTTTTTGGTTCGATAGAACACATCGCCATCATTCTCATAGGCATAGTCCTTGTCTACCAATTCCTTAATAAAATCAATAATCAGGTCCATGCTCTCTGTTACACGAGGGTTCATACTGGCAGCAGGAACATTCAATCCTGCCAGATCCTCATGATAGGCAGCAATAAATTTCTCAGCAACTGCCGAGACATCCGTATCAAGTTCCCGAGCTTTGCGGATTAATTTATCATCGACATCCGTAAAATTCACCACATAGTTTACATCATAGCCCAAGTACTCCAGGTAGCTGCGCACCACGTCAAATACAATTACAGGTCGTGCATTGCCAATATGAATGTAATCATACACGGTAGGTCCGCATACATACATTTTAACCTTTCCAGGCTCCAGTGGCACAAAAGGCTCCCGACTCCTCGTCATTGTATTATAAATTTGAAGCGGCATTGTTATGTTCCTCCCTCATGAAAATCATTTTTCTAATTTATTCTCTTGGGTCACCTGATGTTTCTGAGCAGATGCCTCATCCTTCAAATCAGACATTTCTGCACGCAAACGTTCTATTTCCCGTTGAAGTTCTCGCATAGAGTCCACAACCGGATCAGGCAATTGATGACTAAGTCGGTCTGGACGCCTACCATCCTGTCTGACAACTCGCCCCGGGATGCCCACCACCGTACTGTTTGGTGGAACTTCTTTGAGCACAACCGAGTTAGATCCAATGTTGGATTGTGCCCCAATCGTGAAAGAGCCTAATATCTTTGCACCGGAGCCGATAACAACATTATTCCCAATGGTCGGATGGCGCTTCCCTTTCTCTTTCCCAGTCCCGCCGAGTGTGACCCCCTGATACAATATGACATCGTCGCCAATCTCACAGGTTTCACCGATGACAACTCCCATGCCATGATCAATGAACAGCCGATTTCCGATACGAGCGCCAGGATGAATTTCAATGCCTGTCATAAACCTTGATACCTGGGATATAACACGGGCTAGAGTACACCAGTTTCGCAAATAAAACCAATGTGCGATTCGATGTGCCCAAAGGGCATGAACGCCGGAATACGTAAAAATGACCTCCAGCTTACTCCGGGCGGCCGGATCATTATCCAAAACAGTCTGAATGTCGGATTTGAAATGTCTGAACATGTCGCCCTCCTATTCCCTTCATATCCTTGCCGCATCATCACTACACTTCACGTTCCGCCAATTTTCGCATCCACCAGCACTCTTCGACATTTTTCAATCTATAACGAGTCTGAGTCTGATAAAAAAGAAAAAGCGTCTCCGCAGCCTAAGCTGCAGAGACGCATGAACGTGGTCCCACTCTGCTTCGAACATATCTGCTGCATAAAAAGCAGACAGTCCGTCTTTGGCGTCCTGTAACGGGAACGACTCGGCACGCCCTTGTCACATCAGCATTTGACGCTAATGAAAGTTCGGGCGCACGGCTCCCAGGCGCATTTCCTCCGCAGGTCATCTGGACGGCTCTCAGCCTGGAGTTTCCCCTCGACCGTCCTCTCTGGCAGATGCCCCTATGCAGTGTACTTCTCCTGTTCGCAGCCTTTACACGTAAATATCAATCCGTATCAATGGAGTCATTATAGCGAAAAGACAACAAATTGACAAGAAATATCAGCCTTTAATTTGTGCCTTGAGACGATCCAGTACCTTGTCACGTCCGAGCAAAAAGATGGTTTCATTCAGATCTCGTCCATGCGTTTGGCCTGTAAGAGCCACACGAATCGGCATGAATAGTTGTTTTCCCTTAAAACCCGTTTCCTTTTGAACTTCCTTGATCAGCTTAGCCATTTGTGGAGCTGTAAATTCCTCGCTCGTTTCAACTTTAACCGTAAAAGCTCTAAGTACCTCAGGAACCTGCTCTTCGGCCAATACAGCTGCTGCTTCAGCATCCAGTTCCAGATGTGAACGGAAAAACAACTCAGACAACGCTACAATATCGGATGCAGAAGTCATCTGTTCCTGGTATAAACGAACAAGGGCCTTAGCCCAATCCAGTTGTTCCGAAGACAGTTCAGTTGGCAACAGCCCCGCTGCCTGGAGATGTGGAATCGCCATACTGGCAATTCGCTCAGGATCAGCCTTTTTAATATAGTGATTGTTTAGGTAAGCAAGCTTATTTGTATCAAACACAGCTGGACTTTTGGACAAACGATTAGGATCGAAAATCGAAATCAGTTGTTCCCGATCATAGATCTCTTCTTCGCCTTCCGGGGACCAGCCCAGTAGTGCAATGAAGTTGAATATAGCTTCTGGTAAATAGCCCAACTTGTCATACTGCTCCATGAACTGAATAATGGATTCGTTACGCTTACTGAGCTTTTTGTGATCCTCGCCTACAATCAGCGTCATATGACCGAAGCGTGGCGGTTCCCAGCCGAGAGCTTCAAAAATCATCAACTGCCGCGGTGTATTGGAAACATGGTCTTCGCCCCGTAGTACATGCGATATTTTCATCAAATAATCATCAACCGCTACAGCGAAGTTATATGTCGGAATACCATCCTTTTTGACGATAACAAAATCGCCGCTTTCCTTGGAATTAAACGTAATTTGACCTTTAACGATATCGTCAAACGTATATTCACGATCTTCCGGTACGCGAAAACGAATACTTGGTACACGGCCCTCTGCTTCGAATGCCCGGCACTGTTCTTCTGTTAGATCACGATGCTTTCCAGAATAGCGTGGTGTCTCCCCACGTTCCGTCTGTTCTTCACGCTCGCGCTCCAGCTCCTCTTCAGTGCAGTAACAGCGATAAGCCAAACCACGATCCAGCAAATCCTGCCAGTACGTTTTATATATGTCCAAGCGTTCCGTCTGACGATAAGGTCCGAACTCGCCTCCCACGTCTACGCTCTCATCCCAGTCCATACCTAACCATTTCAAATATTTAAGTTGGCTTTCTTCTCCGCCCTCAATATTGCGCTTCACATCTGTGTCTTCAATACGAATAATAAATTTTCCACCTTGATTGCGAGCAAACAAATAATTAAATAATGCCGTTCTGGCATTTCCAATGTGCAGATGCCCTGTAGGGCTTGGTGCATAGCGTACACGAACTTCCGTGCTCATATAATCTCCTCCAAATTGAATTACTCAAGATGATAGCATTTACTTGATAAGACAGACAACCGATTGAGCCGCGATTCCTTCACCCCGTCCGGGAAACCCGAGTTGCTCTGTCGTGGTCGCCTTGACGTTCACCTGGGATAGCTCCTCTGCTTCCAAAGCCCGTGCAATGACTTCATTCATCTGCGGGATATACGATGCCATTTTGGGCTTTTGTGCGATAATCGTAGAATCAATATTCCCCAAGCGATATCCTCGCTCTTTAGCTAGCCCCCACACATGCTCCAGTAGCTTAAGACTGTCGGCATCCTTAAATTCTGGGTCATTATCCGGAAAATGCTTCCCGATGTCTCCCAAGCCAAGCGCGCCTAGGATAGCATCACTAATGGCATGCAGCAGCACGTCTGCATCGGAATGGCCCAACAAACCTTTTTCATACGGAATATTCACACCTCCGATGATGCATGGCCTTCCTTCCACCAGCTGGTGGACGTCAAATCCTTGTCCCACTCTGATCATTTGATATCCTCTCCCTCTGTTTTTACCCATAACGCCGCCATATCCAAATCCTCAGGCGTAGTAATTTTGATGTTCTTGTAGCTGCCTTGAACGACAGTAACCGGAATTCCTAGCCGCTCTATCAGCATAGAATCATCTGTTCCCAAGAATCCCGACTGCTCCGCTTCCTCATAGGCTCGCAGCAGATCGGAAAGACGAAAAGTCTGTGGCGTTTGAATACTCCACAGACTTCGGCGATCCGGCGTTGCTGTAATGATACCATCCCCGTTCACTTGCTTGACTGTATCCTTTACAGGTACTGCCGCTACAGAAGCACCAGTACGCTGGGCTGCCTCAAGGCATGAACGTACAAGCTCAGGTTGAATGAGTGGACGCACACCATCATGCACCATCACCCAATCCGCTTGTAAGTGGCGCAGACCGCGATAAACCGAATGCTGGCGTTCATTGCCACCAGCCACCACCCGTACATTTTTACCGATTTTGTATTGATGAATCCAATCACGGCAGCGTTCCACATCTCCTGTCCCAGTCACCATCACCATTTCATCCACTTCGGGCATAGCTGCGAATATTTCAAGTGTATGTATGAAGATGGGCTTGTCCCGCAAAAGCAGAAATTGCTTGCTCTCCTGCGTCCCCATACGGGAGCCGCGCCCTGCTGCCACAATGACAACTCCTACCCGATTGTTCATTCAAATAACTCCTGCCCTGATCGCTTTGGACGATCCGTATGATAACACATCTACTTCATCATACCGCGTTTATTGAGCTTTTTCCAATAATTTTGGTTTAGCAAAGATCATACGGCCGGCAGAGGTCTGAAGTACACTCGTGACCAGTACCTCCATCAGAGAGCCAATATAGTCACGTCCGCCTTCTACAACAATCATCGTGCCATCATCCAGATAGGCTACACCCTGCCCATGCTCCTTGCCGTCTTTAATAATCTGCACCATAATTTCCTCGCCGGGCAATACGACAGGCTTCACTGCATTCGCCAAATCGTTAATATTTAGCACCGATACACCTTGCAGTTCGCATACTTTATTCAGGTTAAAATCATTAGTTACAACTTTACCCTGCAACACCTTTGCCAGCTTGACCAGCTTACTGTCGACCTCTGAAATTTCCTCAAAATCACCTTCGTAAATGAGCACATTCACATCCAGCTCTTTTTGGATTTTATTCAAAATATCCAGACCCCGGCGTCCACGATTACGCTTAAGTAAATCTGATGAATCTGCAATATGCTGAAGCTCCTCCAGCACAAATTCAGGTATCACAATCGTTCCTTCAATAAAACCTGTCTTGCAAATATCTGCAATACGTCCATCTATAATGACGCTGGTGTCCAATATTTTATGTTCCTCCAGCTTGCGTTCTTCTACACCCGTTCCCCGACCAAAAAAACCAGAACTCCAAAAGGAAGACAGCTCGTCCCGCTTTTCTAGTCCAACCATCAATCCTACATATCCGCATATCACGGTAACAGCGGTCTGGATAAGTTGACCCGGGGCCCCCAACCATGAAAAAAGCGGATAAACTGCTAAGGAAAGCATCAATCCCACTGCTAAACCAATCACACCTGCCATCATCTCGTTCATCGGAATTCGTACCAAGCCTTCAATGCCCTGCTGCAATCGATTTGCCACGGATGCCCCTGCGAATGAACACCCAGCCATAAATAGCACTGCTCCCGCCATCATCCAAACAATCATTCCCGGTAAAGACCCATCACTCAACCATTGTGGCATCCACGATACAATGCCTCCTACCCGCTGGTATAACGTATAGCCAAACCATGCTCCGCACAATCCTGTAAAAGTTAAAATAGCCTTTCTCCACATTGAGTCTCTATACCTCCTTTATTTTCTTTGCATATAGTCTGCTGCTTGTTGGATACATAGCATTTCTCTTACCAGTATGATCCATTTCCCACATAACTAACCCTGTAATTTCACTTTTTATGCATAAAAAAAAGCATTTATCTCCCTAAAATGATTCAAGGAAATAAATGCTTATTCTTGTTCTTGCTTGATACTAGCGCTGTGAATGACGATATTGATCGTCCTGTTCTTCCTGACTGGAACGCTCCCGATCACGTCCACGTCTGCGTGACAGCTTACGAATGTTCAGCTTCATACCATACAATGCATACAGCACCAGCGGCACAAAAATCAGCTTCGACAGCTGGTCAGGGAATTTAACAGCCAACACCACCGCTGCAATTACGACCCATGGAGCAACCCAGATCGCTTTTTTCGGAAGGCCGACCTTTTTAAAATTCGGATATCTCATGGAGCTGACCATCAAATAAGAAACCAGCAACATGGCAATCGACATGTATAACAATGAAATATCGTTATGGAATAAGGACAAAGTGGCTAATACGCCACCTGCTGCCGGAATTGGCAACCCCGTAAAATAACCTGGTACACCAGGACGTACGTTAAATCGAGCCAAACGCAACGCTCCGCACATTGGGAAAATGGCAGTAACCGTCCAAGCGAGAGCCGAATTCGCATCATGAAAAGCAACCATGTACATAATAACTGCGGGAGCAACACCAAAAGATATCATATCTGATAAGGAGTCCAGTTCTTTACCGAATTCGCTTTGGGCATTCAGGACCCGGGCCATCCTACCATCCAGTCCGTCCAACAACATGGCGACAATAACCATAATAGCGGCAAGACTGTATTTTCCGTCTACAGCCAATAAAATGGCGATCATTCCGAGAAACAAGTTACCTAAGGTACACATGTTCGGAATTGATTTGGTAATCATCTCTTCACCTCAATGTATGAATTGTTCCATTATAATCCTTTCACTGTATTACATTTACATTTGCCTGTCAATGAAAACTTGTTCCTGCAAACGTTTAAGACCCTCTTTAATCGTACGCGCACGAACCTCTCCAATACCATCCACTTCATCCAATTCTTCTATCGTTGCTGTGATGACATGTGGAAAACGTCCAAACCGCTCCACCAGATTATGAATAATCACATTCGGCAAACGCGGTATCTTGTTCAGTACCCGGTAGCCACGTGCAGCAATATACTCCTCTGATGTCGCAGCTGAAGAAGGGTAGCCTAGTAAACGTACAATATGATTCACATCCAACAATTCATCGTCCGTAGAACGTTTGAGTCCCAATATAATTTCACGAATCTTCTCGTCGCTATCGTCTTTGGCATAATCCTTATACAGCAACCAAGCTTCTTCCTCAATGTTGCTGACAAGCTCTTCCATCTGCATACTAATCAGACGGCCCTCATTTCCGAGCTCGTTAATAAATCGTTTGATTTCCATTTTGATGCGCAGCACCATTTCGATCCGCTGGATGACATTAACGACTTCCGGCATGGTAACCAGCTCTTCAAATTCAGATGCTGTCAAATTCGTAGAGGCTTGCCCCAACACAGATCTATATTTTTCTAACGTCTGAATAGCCTGATTGGCTTTCGTTAGAATAACCCCGATTTCCTTAAGCGCATACCGTAATGTCCCCTGATACAAGGTAATAATATTACGCCGTTGGGAAATAGACACAACTAATTTTCCAGTCTGCTTTGCAACTCGTTCTGCTGTCCGGTGCCGAATTCCCGTCTCAATTGAAGAAATGGAGGAGTCCGGAATCAGTTGCGTATTGGCATATAAAATTCGTTTTAAATCCTCGCTCAATATGATTGCGCCGTCCATTTTAGCCAACTCATACAAATAGTTCGGTGAAAAATCACAATTGATGGAGAAACCGCCATCCACGACTTCCATAACTTCTGGGCTATAGCCAACGACCAGAAGAGCACCCGTTTTGGCACGCAAAACGTTTTCCAACCCGTCGCGAAAGGGAGTTCCCGGTGCCACAAGCCGCAGCAAATCGTTCATTTTATCCAGTTGGCTCGCTTCTTTCATTCTCAATGCCCCCTAATCTAATGCGGCTGCCAGTGCATCTGCCACCGTTCCTACTCCTATAATTTGTATCCCTTTCGGATGTGTCCAGCCCTTCAAGCTTTTCTCCGGCATGATCACCCGTTTGAAACCTAGTTTCTCCGCTTCTCGTACTCGCTGTTCTGCTCGGGATACCGCGCGCACCTCACCTGTCAGTCCCACCTCGCCAAAAATCACATCATATGGCTTTGTAGGAGCATCCCTAAAGCTGGAAGCAATACTCACAGCTATAGCCAAATCCACCGCCGGTTCATCCAACTTCACGCCTCCGGCTACGTTGAGATAAGCGTCCTGGTTTTGCAAAAACATGCCCATCCGCTTTTCTAGCACGGCTATGATTAATCCCATTCGATGATGGTCGACTCCTGTGCCCATTCGGCGTGGAGAGGGAAAATGTGTAGCTGCAATCAATGCTTGCAGTTCAACCAATACAGGTCGGGTTCCTTCCATACTGGCTACAACAGTAGAACCTGCCACACCCAGTGGTCGTTCAGACAGGAAAAGTTCAGAAGGATTCGACACCTCACGCAAACCGCTTTCAGCCATTTCAAAAATACCAATTTCATTTGTAGAACCGAAACGATTTTTAACTGCACGCAAAAGCCGATACGTATGATGACGCTCTCCTTCAAAATAAAGTACACAATCAACCATATGCTCCAACAAACGCGGACCTGCAATGGCCCCTTCCTTGGTCACATGTCCTACCAATACCGTAGCAATACCTAGCCCCTTGGCAATTCGCATAAAGCGTGAAGTACACTCCCGCACCTGAGCCACACTTCCTGGTGCACTCGTCACCTCAGGCAAATATACAGTCTGTATCGAGTCGATGACCAAAAACTCCGGCTTCAAGCTGTCCACCGCTTCTTCAATCGTCTCCAAATTCGTCTCACATAATACGTATAGGCTGGGGGACAAGGCACCGAGCCGATCTGCACGGAGTTTCGTTTGACGGACAGATTCCTCACCAGACACGTACAGCACCTTTAAACCAGTTAAAGCCAGTTCATTAGATGTTTGCAGCATGAGCGTAGATTTACCGATTCCCGGATCACCGCCCACCAAAACGAGTGAACCCGGCACCACACCTCCACCGAGTACTCGATTCAATTCGCCAATTCCCGTCAAAATTCGTGTTTCTTTGCCACTCTCCACCTCTATAATAGGGAGTGGCTTGTCTTTTGTGCTATGAGTAAGAAGGGAAGACCCCATTCCTTGAGTTTTTACAACGCTTTCCGTTTCTTCGACCATGGAATTCCATGCCTGGCATCCAGGACATTTTCCGTACCATTTGGGCGATTCATAACCACATTCCGTACAGGAAAATTTAGTTTTCACTTTAGCCATACTTTGTTCCCTGGCTCCTTATTGACGACGATGATGTCAAATTTATGTTCATACAGCCCAGAAAGAGCTGTAACAATAAAAGTTTACCATTGAAGCTTGGCGGACGTAAAGCAATATCACAAACTTTCCCAAAGCATTTACCCAACCTTTTCACCGTGTTTTATACACAAAAAGGGTGTCTTCGCAATAGCTTTCCAGCTTGCGAGACACCCTTTTCTACTATTTATTTAGTAAACTGCTTTAGGACTTGGCAGATACATTATCCTTTTTGGTTACAGTCAATGCACCGTTCTCCTCATCAATGAAGAGAGAGTCACCTTTAGTAATGTTGCCAGTCAACAGTTCCTCGGACAGGCGATCTTCAATATGCTTCTGGATTGCACGACGCAAAGGACGCGCACCATACGCTGGATCAAAGCCTTCCTTGGCAAGGAATTTTTTAGCATTGTCTGTCAACTCGAAGTCCACCTCATACTCATTCAGGCGCTTACGCAGCTCCTCGGACATGAGTGATACAATTTCGGCAATATGTTTTTCTTCGAGAGAATGGAAAACGATAATTTCATCAATCCGGTTCAAGAACTCAGGACGGAAGCTTTTCTTCAGTTCATCCATCACTTTGCCCTTCATATTATCGTAATCCGCTCCAGCGTCCACTACAGCTGTAAAACCAAGCGTGGAGTTACGTTTAATCGCCTGTGCACCAACATTAGATGTTAGGATGATGAGTGTATTACGGAAATCAACGACACGACCTTTGGAATCTGTCAGACGCCCATCTTCCAGCACTTGCAGAAGAATATTGAATACTTCTGGGTGTGCTTTTTCAATTTCATCCAGCAACACAACAGAGTATGGCTTACGACGTACCTTCTCAGTCAGTTGACCGCCTTCTTCATATCCAACGTACCCTGGAGGCGCTCCTACCAGACGGGACGTGGAGTGTTTCTCCATATATTCAGACATATCAATACGGATAACCGCATTTTCATCTCCAAACATGGATTCAGCCAAGGCGCGTGCCAGCTCTGTTTTACCAACCCCAGTTGGACCGAGGAAAATAAAGGAACCAATTGGACGCTTCGGATCTTTCAGTCCGGCACGTGCCCGGCGAATCGCCCGGCTTACTGCCTTAACTGCTTCATCCTGTCCAATTACCCGCTCATGCAGCAACTCTTCCATATTCAACAAGCGGTGTGTTTCTTCCTCTTTCAGCTTGCTGACTGGAACACCTGTCCAGATTGCAACGACTTGAGCGATATCCTCTGGGGTAACTTCGGAATCTGTACGACCCTGTTGTTCTTTCCATTGGTTTTTCGTCACGTCTAACTCTTCACGGATTTTTTGCTCTGTATCACGCAGCGCTGCCGCTTTTTCAAACTCCTGACTTTGTACCGCTGAATCCTTTTCCTTACGGATATCTTCCAGACGGTTTTCCAGCTGTTTCAGGTTTGGCGGTACAGTGTAAGAATTCAGCCTTACTTTGGAGCCCGCCTCATCAATAAGGTCAATAGCCTTATCTGGCAGGAAGCGGTCGGTGATATAACGATCTGACAATTTTACGGCCGCTTCAATAGCCTCATCTGTGATCTTTACACGGTGATGCGCTTCGTAACGGTCACGCAGACCATACAAGATTTGAATCGCCTCTTCTGGAGAAGGTTGATCCACTGTAATTGGTTGAAAACGACGCTCCAAAGCAGCATCTTTCTCAATATATTTGCGGTATTCATCCAGCGTGGTCGCACCGATGCATTGCAGCTCGCCACGTGCCAGAGCAGGTTTCAGGATGTTGGACGCATCAATTGCGCCTTCTGCTCCACCAGCACCAATCAGCGTATGCAGCTCATCAATGAACAACACGATATTACCCGCTTGACGAATCTCGTCCATAATTTTTTTCAAACGATCCTCGAATTCACCACGATACTTGGTGCCTGCTACCACAGAACCCATATCCAGTGTCATTACGCGCTTGTCGCGCAACGTTTCGGGAATCTCATTCGCTATGATTTTTTGGGCCAATCCTTCGGCAATCGCCGTTTTACCTACCCCAGGCTCACCAATCAGAACCGGATTGTTCTTTGTACGGCGGCTGAGCACCTGAATTACGCGTTCGATTTCCTTGCTACGCCCAATAACAGGGTCCAGGTTGTTTTCCTTCGCAGATGCCGTCAGATCGCGTGCCAGACTGTCCAGAGTTGGCGTGCTGACATTAGCTGGAGCACCGTGATGGCTGGAAACAGCCTCGCTGCTACCGAGTAATTGAAGCACTTGCTGACGCGCTTTGTTCAGGCTAATGCCCAGGTTATTCAGTACACGTGCTGCTACGCCTTCGCCTTCACGAATAAGACCAAGCAAAATATGTTCTGTACCTACATAGGTATGGCCCAGTTTGCGGGCTTCATCCATAGACAGTTCGATGACTTTTTTGGCGCGTGGAGTATAGGCAATGTTCGTCGGTTGCTCTTGACCGCGTCCAATCAGCGTTTCCACTTCATCCTGGATTTTTTCCAGTCCCAGTCCTAAACCGATTAAGGCTTTCGCTGCTATTCCTTCACCTTCACGAATGAGGCCTAGCAAAATGTGCTCTGTGCCAATGTTGTTGTGTCCCAATCGAACAGCTTCTTCCTGAGCCAAAGCAAGCACTTTCTGTGCACGTTCCGTAAATCTTCCAAACATCATATATCCTGCACCTCCACAGTGTGTATTTCAGATCATTCTATATATTAAAGGGTTGTGCCTAATTTTTGCCGGATCAGCTTCGCCCGGTACATATCGCGCTCTTCGGTATTCATTTTATCCCCAAAGCTTTTTTGCAGGAACCCGGGTTGTGTCATCACATTCAGCTCATTCATCGCTGCGGTGGAAGGACGCTCCAAAATTCCTAAATCTACGCCAAGACGCACATCGGACAGCCGCTGTGCAGCCTCCTTGGAATCCAATACTGCTGCATATGACAAAATACCGAATGAACGCATCACCCGATCTGTAATTCGCAGCATAGATTCATTCATTAGCCGTTCTCTGGCAGAACGTTCGTGCTCAATAATTTGTAGCACCACGCCATGTAGATTCTCTATAATTTCCGCTTCGGTTTGTCCCAGTGTAATCTGATTAGATACCTGAAACAAATTTCCGACAGCTTCGCTGCCTTCACCGTAAATGCCGCGAACCGTAAGACCTACCTGTGAAACAGCAGACAATATACGATTGATTTGATGAGTCATGACTAATGCGGGCAAATGCATCATCACCGAAGCTCTCATACCTGTGCCGACATTCGTCGGACAACTGGTCAGAAAACCTCTCCGATCATCAAATGCATAATCAACATG
Source organism: Paenibacillus sp. MZ03-122A (assembly GCF_024213325.1). Lineage (NCBI taxonomy): Bacteria > Bacillati > Bacillota > Bacilli > Caryophanales > Paenibacillaceae > Paenibacillus > Paenibacillus sp. MZ03-122A. The sequence goes on from NZ_JANAVI010000021.1 coordinate 58,787, forward strand.
CGCTTCAAATGCATCATCAATAACCATAGCGCGTTCCCAAGCTTCTCTAACCTGACATCCCGGATATAAGCACTGGATACGCAGATGATCCTCTTCGTTTATCATAACACTAACCGATTCATCATCGCTAATTAAAACAGCACCGTTACGGGATTCGTTCGCCAAATTAGGACTAATCAAATGCTTCTCAACCAGCACCCGCTTGTCGATCTCATCCAACTCGGATATTTTCAACGTATGAAAAGTACCAAAACCACCTAAATCATCATACTGAAGGATATCCGTTAAGCGTTGAAGTACTTCTTCCGACTGCTGATTGGTAGCAAGCATGGGAAAAGGCAGATGCTGCAAGTTACGCGCAATTCTCACCCGGCTGCTAATGACAATCTCTGAATCCGCAGCATCACCACGCATCCAGTCACTTAGCGGCTTCTCCGTAAACCGAATATTGGGCATTACGCATCCCTCCTACTCTTCACAAACTTTACTCTTCAGTCATTTCTTTTTCAAGCTCTCTGATTTGATCCCTAAGCTCAGCAGCTGATTCAAATTCTTCCTGTACAATATGCTGTTGCATCTCTTTTTTCAAATCGTCAATTTGCCGTTTAACCTTCAGGCGACCTCCAGTGCGAACCGGAACTTTACCAACATGATTCGTACTGCCATGCACACGCTTGAACAGAGGGTCCAGACGACTATCAAAGTATTGATAGCACGACGGGCATCCGAAACGTCCCAGCTTACTAAACTGTGCATAGGTCATGCCACAATCCTTGCATTGCAGGTTTTGCGGACCACTGTGGCCTGGAGACTGGCTCTTTGTACTGGAGTCAAAATCCAGCATCCCCGACAACAAGCTATGAATCGAAAAGCCGTTAGGTGTTCCAGGGATCATCTCCCCTTTTTCCTTGGCACACGTCTCACAAATATGAAACTCTGTCTTTTCGCCATTCACAATTTTGGTGAAATGCAAAGTTGCCGGCCGCATATTACATTCTTGGCACAGCATAAAAGCACCTCCTTTAATGTCAGGATTTATACCAATCCCTACATCCAAACGTTAGTCTCTATTCACAAACTATTTGGTCGCCAGCAACGAGATCAGCATAGCCTTAAGCAATCTTGCTCGCAGTTGATCACGATAGGGAAGCTTCAGTAATAATGTATCCCTCGATAAGGCAGCCTTCATTAGATTAGCTTCCCTTTTGCTTAAAAAATGGGCCTCCTCTAACTGATAAATCAGTCCTTCTGCTGCCGATTGGCTTATTTCCTCCCCGATGCTCTGATGAAGATGTGTATGGATGGCATGCTGTGCAGGCAGCTGAATTCGCTGAATACGAATGTAGCCCCCGCCACCGCGTTTACTTTCCACCACATAGCCTTTTTCCAGCGTAAACCGGGTGCTAATTACATAATTAATTTGCGACGGCACGCAGGAAAAGCGGTCAGCCAGATCATTGCGCTGAATCTCCACTAAACCTTGGGGACTTTCCAGCAATATACTCTTTAAATATTGTTCAATAATATCGGAAACATTGCGCATTTCATCATCCTCCACTAACGGAAACGCAAGTATTCAAGTACATTTCACGTTCCACAGAGTCCGCCGTATATTGAACTTAACCAAACGGTAAAGTCACGAATCTAAGCTGTATTCAGGCTGTTGCCTATTCTACACTCATTGGAATTGTACCGTTTTGTCTCTAGTGTGGCCTTTATTTGCGATTAGTCATACACTTCTCTTATTTTCATAAAAGGCAGTTCCTAACTATACGCAAATCATTTCGATCCTCGTTTGCTTCTTTGCTATCAAAATTACTTTATACGGCCCACCAAAATACTTCTACAGAATCTCAGGAGGTTTGATTGACTTTGACTTTCTTTGACTATATTCATATTATAGCACATTATTCATTTTTGCCAAGGGGTCAATACCATTTTTCGCAATCTAATTATGTTTTATACAATACCATAAAAAACTCTTCCCAATTACAGAAAGAGTTTTGAAAATTATAATAATCACACATATTCCCTGAAAAACGGAACATAAGAAGATCTAAATGGGCCTTTATCAGAAAAAATCTAATAAAAACGTTTGTTTTACTGGTATTACACGTTTAAGCGCAGACACAGATTCACTGCCCCCTTCAATACGCCCCCACTTATACAGATCATCAGCCTGCTGGTAGCCAAGCATCAGAGTCGTCAGTGACTGAATCCCAAGTTTCAAGTCAGATACCATAGCGTTTTCAGATGAATTGCTTGTATCCACTCTCACCAGATGACCTTTCCCTTCCGTAGTAATTGTTAATCTCCATACTCCTTCATTCCATGGTGCATACCGATCAGTCAGATTTAAGGTTAAACGTGTTACCTCTCCAACCTGCTCAAAAGGGTATCTTTCTACAAAAGCAGCTGCATCCACAATACGGCCCATAAAATAAGGCACGGTCTCCTGTTGAATTCGCGGATCATCAAGTAAAAATGGCAGATTGTCATCTGCTGGAACGTAAATAAATTTACCATGGGTTATCATGGAGTCATGATTTGCAAAATAAGTCCATAAAGCCTGACGGGCCGTCTCATTTTCATAAACCAACTCATCACAATTCAACTGTTTATCTTCAATTTTGTACAGTGCATATCCCTGAGGATCGCCTGTTTCTGAGTAATATACCGCAGTTCGATAGTTCTCATTTAAAATCCGCTCTTGCCACCATTCCTTATCTCGTACCAGCGTGCCATTATAACGAGATGCAAACGCTTGATACACTTGGTCCAGTGCTAAAATATCTTTGACATCGCGTTTGACTGTACCTTCTGTTTTAAGTTTTGCAGGGAATTTATCAATGGGAATGACGTACTTTTTGTATTCAATATACGTTTCCCATCCAAATTTACGATAGAAGGCAAAGGAGAAGGGATGCAGAAAAGAAAGGCTTTGTCCCGCAGACTTCATCTCTTCAAGCGCATGCGTCAACAAACGTGAAACCATGCCTCCGCGACGCTTTTCTGGCCATGTTGCCACACCAGCAATGCCTCCCATATCAAAAACCTGACCGTTTATGTATACCTGTAGCGGTAACAAAGTCAGTTTAGCATTCAAGTCATGTCCGTCGAATATTCCCCATGTTTGCTCAGGTTTGAATTTCTTCTTGGATTTTTCCAAGTCTTCCTGGGACATTGTAAACTGAAAAGCATATTGGGATAATTCAATAGCCGCTTCAAATTCCTTACGTTGTAATTGTCTGATCTCCATAACTTCGTCACCTCGCTTGTATACTTGGGCATCCATAAAAAGATTACACACTTAGAGTGTGGCAAACCCCATTCTCTCTGTCAACCTTAGAAACAGGTGGTCATCTAAAAACGCACAAAAAAAGGATGATAATCTCATTGAGATTATCATCCTTTTCACTTTTGCTTGGCGACGTCCTACTCTCCCAGGACCCTGCGGTCCAAGTACCATCGGCGCTGGAGGGCTTAACGGTCGTGT
>NZ_JANAVI010000022.1:0-61742 GCF_024213325.1 Paenibacillus sp. MZ03-122A
AGCCATTAGCTCAGTTGGTAGAGCACCTGACTTTTAATCAGGGTGTCGAAGGTTCGAGTCCTTCATGGCTCACCATTGTATTACATGCGCGTGTGGCGGAATTGGCAGACGCACTAGACTTAGGATCTAGCGTCTTTGACGTGGGGGTTCAAGTCCCTCCACGCGCATCTTGTTTTTGCGGACGTGGCTCAGCGGTAGAGCATCGCCTTGCCAAGGCGAGGGTCGCGGGTTCGATTCCCGTCGTCCGCTCCATATTTGCGCCCTTAGCTCAGCTGGATAGAGCGTTTGACTACGAATCAAAAGGCCGGGAGTTCGAATCTCTCAGGGCGCGCCATACTTAAAAAAAGTATAATATCGGGATGTAGCTCAGCTTGGTAGAGCACCTGGTTTGGGACCAGGGGGTCGCATGTTCAAATCGTGTCATCCCGATACTAATTTGCGGGTGTAGTTCAATGGTAGAACTTCAGCCTTCCAAGCTGATAGCGTGGGTTCGATTCCCATCACCCGCTTACCGATTACCTAGAAGCCGAAAGGCTTCTTTTTATTTTGTCCACATTACATTTACTTCTATGTATATAAGCTACTGCAGTTATGTCTCCTGTCATGCACAGTTGGGGATGACTTGTGCATATTGTACATAGGCTCTTGTTACTTATGACATCTAGATCCCGAATTTCCCCTCTAGCGTACCCCTTTTCTCCTGCAGTAAGGCTAATTTCGTGATCAAATCCTTTGAAAATAGGAATCCTATAGCTATTATGGTACGAATTCATGGTGATAACTCTGCATCTGCTCTTGCGTTGTGCACATTGCCTTTTATTTATGTGGGTAAAAGCGAAGTCTTAAAGAGGAAATGCCCTAGAAACACTAAGGAAATGGCTAATTTGTGTATATCTTTGTGGATAGAAGGATAATGGGGTTGACTTTGTCAACAATTAATAAACAAATACACAGTATGTTGCATGAATTTGCACCTTTAAAACCACACTCTTTATAAGAGACTGTGCATAATGTTTCACGCATCACTAGTGTATACATTCATTTCTATTATTTATTTCATCTTTTTGCATAACAATCCAATATTTTCTTAAAAGAAGTATTTCAAAAACATGATTTTTTACTGTAAATTTTGCAGCTTTTCATGCGGTTTTATTGTATGATGTTAAGAAAGTGTCAAATTTCGTATGTATACGTACCTTTGCTACAACTGTATATGGTGTGGAACAGATCAGATGGGGGGAAAAGCATGACTGAGCTTACGTTAACCGCTAACAAAAACCAATCCAACAATCTGCTGCGGCGGGACGTTCGTTTTCTAGGGAATATTCTTGGTGAGGTTTTGGTTCATCAGGGTGGCAACGAACTTTTGGATATCGTGGAGAAAATACGTGAGACAAGTAAATCGTTACGTGCCGGGTATCAACCGGAGTTGTATGAGAATTTCAAACAAATGGTCAGCGGACTGGATACGGATATTCGTCACCAGGTTATTCGCGCGTTTGCGATTTATTTTCAGTTGGTGAATATCGCTGAGCAAAACCATCGTATTCGTCGTAAGCGGGATTATGAGCATTCCGCTGGTGAAGATGTTCAACCTGGTTCCATTGAAAGTTCCGTTCAGGAGCTTAAACAAGGGGGCTTCTCCGCCGAGGACGTTAGCAACTTGCTGAATGAGCTCTCTTTGGAGCTGGTCATGACCGCACATCCTACAGAAGCGACACGACGAGTAATACTTGATATCCACAAGCGCATTTCCGAGGACGTCATGCTGCTGGATAATCCGATGCTTACCTTACGTGAGCGGGAACAGGTACGGGAGAATCTGCTAAACGAAGTAATTACGCTTTGGCAGACAGATGAGCTGCGTGATCGCAAGCCAACTGTATTAGATGAAGTAAGAAATGGAATGTATTATTTTCACGAGACCTTGTTTCATGTACTGCCAGATGTGTACCAAGAATTGGAACGATGTTTGGACAAATATTATCCCGAACAAAAATGGCACATACCTACTTATCTGAGATTTGGTTCCTGGATCGGTGGAGACCGGGACGGCAATCCGTCTGTGACAGCTCATGTGACTTGGGAAACGTTACGTATGCAGCGCAAGTTGGCTTTGAGAGAATATCAGCACACGTTAAAGGAACTCATGGGTTACTTGAGTTTCAGCACCAGCATTGTGCGAGTTTCCGATGATCTGCTGGCTTCTATTGAAGAAGACCGTACTCATATTACACTTAAAAAGATGGAAGTATGGCATAACGAAAAAGAGCCTTACCGCATTAAACTGGCATATATGATTGCTAAAGTGAACAACATCCTGGATGAAAGCAAACAGGGTACCAATGAGCGTTATAATTCTGCGGAAGAGCTCATTGCAGACCTAAATGTTATTGACAACAGCCTGCGTCATCATTTTGCCGATTATGTGGCAAACACATATATTCAAAAGATGATTCGCCAGGTAGAGTTGTTTGGATTCCATACAGCTACACTGGATGTGCGTCAGCATAGTCAGGAACATGAAAATGCGATGACTGAAATTCTATCTAAAATGAATATTGTATCGGATTACAGTAAGCTATCAGAAGAGGAAAAAATAAATCTGCTGGAAAAGCTGCTGAATGAACCTCGTCCGATTACTTCACCGTATTTAAAATATAGCGATAGCACACAGGAATGTCTTGACGTATATCGTACGATTTATTTGGCTCAGGAGGAATTCGGCAAGCAGTCCATTACAAGCTACTTGATCAGTATGACTCAGGGAGCCAGTGACTTACTGGAGGTTATGGTCTTATCCAAAGAGGTAGGCCTGTTCCGCATCGAGAAGGATGGCACTGTTATCTGTACGCTGCAATCCGTCCCTTTGTTCGAAACAATAGATGATCTGCACGCTGCACCCGATATTATGAGAAGATTGATGAACTTGCCTGTATATCGACAATCTGTGGCTGCGATGGACCAGCTTCAGGAGATTATGTTGGGATATTCGGACAGTAATAAAGATGGCGGTGTGGTTACAGCGAACTGGGAACTTCGGGTCGCTATGAACAGCATTACGGAAGTAGTTAATGAGTTTGGCGTAAAAGTGAAGTTTTTCCACGGTCGTGGAGGTGCGCTGGGTCGTGGAGGAATGCCACTTAATCGCAGTATTTTGGCTCAACCTCCTCATACGATTGGAGGCGGAATCAAAATCACGGAGCAAGGCGAAGTACTATCATCCCGATACTCCCTTAGAGGCATCGCGTACCGGAGCTTGGAGCAGGCAACATCGGCGCTGATTACGGCTGTGGCATATCATCGTTCCGGGAAGAAGGAAGTGTTTGAGGAGAGCTGGGAGGAGATTATCGCCCGCATTTCCCAAGTTTCACTGGATAAGTATCAGGATTTGATTTTCCGAGATCCGGATTTCTTCAACTTCTTCAAAGAATCTACACCGTTGCCTGAGGTGGGCGAGCTGAATATTGGATCTCGTCCGTCCAAGCGCAAGAACAGCGAACGTTTTGAGGACTTACGCGCCATTCCATGGGTTTTTGCATGGACACAAAGCCGTTACTTGTTACCTGCATGGTATGCGGCTGGAACAGGTTTGCAAAGCTTCTATCAAAACAATGAGGATAATCTCAAAGTGCTGCAAACGATGTTTAGGGACTCTGCTTTCTTCCGGTCACTTATTGATACACTGCAAATGGCAATCGCTAAAGCGGATTTACTGATTGCAGAAGAGTACGCTGGGATGTCGGATAACGAAGAGGCCCGGCAGCGTATTTTCGGGCAGATTTCAGCGGAGTTCAAGCTGACATCTGAGTTGATTTTGAAAATAACTGGACAATCCGAGATTTTGGATGACGTGCCGGTTATTCAGGAATCTATCCGGTTGCGTAATCCTTATGTCGATCCGTTAAGTTACTTGCAGGTTCAATTGCTAAGTGAGCTACGGGAGCTGAGGGATCAGAACGGTGATGACACTGAAATGCTGCGTGAGGTATTGTTGACAATTAACGGAATTGCAGCAGGCTTAAGAAATACGGGCTGATATAGTACGGTTGTACGAAAACAGGCAATCGGGTACTCATGGGGTGCCCGATTGTGCTGTTTGTATATTGATGGCAGGCGTGCTTGCAGTTAGTAACAATACTACAGTTGATTTCTGGATAAAATTAAACTACGATGAATAATCATAAACATGTAATAAGTAACCCATCAGCAAGTCTGGGGGAGTATAGAGTGGATAATATGGAAAGCCGCTTGGTAAGGCTGGTACAGAAAGGCGATCAGCGAGCTTTTGCGGAGTTAGTCGAGTTATATAAAGATCGGATTTTTCATCTTTCCTACCGGATGCTAGGTAATCGCCATGAGGCGGAGGATCTGGTGCAGGAAACTTTTTTGCGTGTGTATCGTAATTTGGAAAAATATGATCATGGACAGAAGTTCTCAACCTGGATTTATCGAATTGCTACAAATCTGTGCATTGATCGTCTGCGAAGGAGAAAACCTACATACTCACTTGATGCTGAAATGAATGATCAGGAAGGTGTCGATGGGTACGCCATGCTCGCCAGTGAAGAGCTTACCCCTGAGGGGAGTACGCTTCTGTCCGAAACGCAGGCTTTGATTCATGACGCCATTGACAGCCTTCCAGATAAATACAGAACGATTATGGTTTTACGGTACTTGCAGGAGCTTTCCTTACAGGAAATCAGCGATGTGCTCAATCTCCCAGTTACCACTATTAAGACAAGAGTACACAGGGGGCGGGATTTTCTGCGCAAAAAACTGGAGCACAAGCTATAGATCATAGGCATAGATTCTAGGAAAAGAGTCTGCATAGATGTTTTATGAAACATAATGCTCGTTGTAACGTATGTAAGATGAGCAAAGTTTCTAAGCCGGAGCATGTTATGTTGAGAAACACGGAAGAATATTAGAAAGGATTGGCTCATATGGATTGCAAACAAGCCGTCTCTTTTATGCATGACTATCTAGATGGCGACCTGTCTGAGCAGGACAAACATGAGTTGGAACAGCACTTGTTAGACTGCCCGGAATGCCGCATGCGTTTTAAAGAGCTGGAGCGGACGGATGCGATGCTTTATGGTACACGCTATCATCAAGTGCCGTGTGTATCGGATGAGCTGACATTTCGCATTATGAATGCTTTGCCGCCGCATAAAAGACAGACTGCGGTGCCTATGCTGACGTGGGTGAAAAGGCATCCCGCTGTAACAGCCGCTGCCTTCTTCCTTATTGTTATATGCTCAAGCATGGCCAGCTTTTCTAGCACGGACCATCAATTGGTAGTCAAAGGAAGCCAACTGGATCAAGTCGTTATTCAGGGTGATACTGTGATTGTGCCTGAAGGGAAATCCATTGCCGGAGATTTAACAGTGCAAAATGGTGAAGCCCGTGTATACGGTGATGTGGAAGGAAATGTAACTGTGATTGATGGTTCTTATTATCAAGCGTCCACCGCCCATATTGCAGGACAGGTTAAAAGTATTGATCAAACCTTGGATTGGATTTGGTACAAGGTTACTGATTTATTCGGGGGACCCTCTTCTCCATAAAAGAAGCTTGAAATGGCAAGGACAATATCGAGCGCCTCTTTCCGCTGGAAAAGGCGTTTTTTTGTATATGAAGCTGGCGAATTGTACTGTATTTTACTGATTTTAGCGGTTCTTTTGTCACACAGCTTGCAACGTGAGCCTGATCGTTATAACCTAGATAGAGAGAGCATACTGTGTACATATTACACCCACTCACTACAGAAAATTGCGGGGGCATGCGCATGTTGGATTATTTTGCGGACCTGACTTGGAAAGAGTCCATTAAAGATATTATCGACATTTTGATCGTAACCTATATTATGTATCAGCTTATTTTACTTGTTCGCGGAACGCGTGCAGTTCAATTGTTGAAAGGGATTCTGTTTCTGGTTGTCATTTGGGCGGTTAGCACCTGGTTTGATTTGTATACGCTCAAGTGGTTGATGAACCAGATGTTCACCTTTGGTGTGGTGGCTATCTTTATTATTTTTCAGCCTGAGTTGCGTCGTGCACTGGAGCAGTTGGGGCGTGGCAAATTATTTGGGCGTTCGTCTGCGGATGATGAAGAGATTAACAAGTTAATCGGAGAAATGATTAAGGCGCTGAATTATTTATCACGTAGGAAAATAGGGGCTTTGGTCGTATTTGAGCGCGAGACAGGGCTAAACGAATATACAGAGTCTGGTATCAAGACACAGGCCGTAGTCAGTTCTGAACTGCTAATTAACATCTTCATTCCTAATACGCCTTTGCATGATGGTGCGGTGATTATTCAAAATAAACAGATTGCTTCTGCGGCCTGTTATTTGCCATTATCGGAAAATCCGTTCATCAGCAAGGAGTTGGGAACCCGTCACCGGGCTGCGATTGGGGTGAGTGAGGTAACGGATGCCGTAACTGTCGTGGTATCGGAGGAAACAGGGCAAATTTCTTTGGCCATTAATGGACAGGTCGTGCGCGACATTAAGGAAGAATCCCTAATCTCCAAGCTGTATGAGGAGTTGCGGCCAACACCGTCTTTGAAGGAAAAACGCGGCTCATTCTGGAATCGGAGGGGAGGCCGTGGAAATTCATGATGGACAAATGGATTAACAATAATACGATTTCCAAGATATTGGCGCTTGCGGTTGCTGTCCTGCTGTGGGGAATGGTCCATCTAGATACAGGTACACCTTCATCTACGTTGACCGTTTCTTATGATAATAAAGTGATTGATAATGTGGGCATTCAGGCTAGTGGTCTGGATGATTCAAAATATGTATTGTCTACCATGGATACTGACCATGTTAAGATGGAGGTCAGAGGACAGCGCTCTGTGCTGACTTCTTTTTTCGCGGATAATTATCAGGCAAAGCTAAACTTAAACGGCTTAGGAGCAGGTACTAAAACATTGTCACTCGAACCGGACTTGCCGGATGGAGTGGAGTTGGTGTCTATGACTCCTAACCGTGTTACAGTGACGATTGAGGAAAAACAAACGAAATCATTTAATGTATCTATAGTTCCTAAAGGAAACCCAGATGGGGGACTGCAGCTTGGGAAGCCTGTAATTGCTCCTCAAACTGTGAAGGTTACCTTGCCTAAAAGCCAGTTGAGTACCGTTACTGCCGTTCAAGGGGCTGTTAATACGGATGGTATCTCAGAAAAGTTTGAACAGAAGCGTGTAAAACTGAAGGCTTATAACAAAAAGGGACAGGAACTTACAGGAGCGGTCATTGAGCCATCCACTGTGTCCGTTGAAATTCCGGTAACTCAGCAGGCGAAATCTGTGCCTGTTAAGATTGTCTATGCTGGAGAGTTGCCAGACGGATTGGCGCTTTCTAAAGTCAATGCAAACGTGAAGGAAGCGGCGGTGTATGCATCGCAGGATGTATTGAGCAGCCTCAGCTCTTACGTCACGGCTACATTGGATTTAAGTCAATTCACGGAAGCGGGGACTCGTACAGTTCAAGCTAATTTGGCAGCCCCCTCAGGTTCTGATAAAATCGAGCCAGGGTCAATACAAATTCAGGTGACCGTCGTCCCTTCCAATGAAGTCACAGATACGGAACGGACGCTGTCAGGCATCCCAATCGTTTTACAAGGTGCAGGAGATAAAGCGACTACGACTGTTACAGCACCCGTAGGAAAGACGATGGATGTTACTGTGAAGGGCCCGCAGGATATGGTAAACAATTTAACCAATGATGATATTAGTTTGGTGGCAGATGTAAGTGGCCTCGCGGCTGGTCAACACGAGGTTACTCTGAAAGTAGGCTTGCCTAAATATATTACGCAAGCCGGAAATGCTGGCCAACTAAAGGCAACGGTCAACATTGAGAGCCCTTCTACGCCTGCTGTAACGAATCCGAATAGTGAGAATGAATCAAACCCCTCTGGTAGTGGCGAAAAGGGGCAGGAGAGGCCACAGGAGGGGCAAGGCAGTCAAGGTGGGGACTCTGACGCTAAGACCGGGGACAACGCAGCTGCGGAGGATAAAACAAATCCTCATAACGGCGCAGATTCTTCTGCGAATGGAACCTCGGAGAACAGTCAGCCATAACATGTTTTATCTGTAGTAAATAATCAAGATTTATTAGACAAAAAAAGGGAGTCATTTTACATGGGGAAATATTTTGGTACAGATGGTGTACGAGGCGTTGCTAATCAGGAACTTACAGCCGAACTGGCATATAGCATTGGCCGCTGCGGCGGATATGTTTTAGCAGGTAATGTAGAGAAACCGACAGTTGTTATTGGTATGGATACACGGATATCCGGACTGATGCTGGAATCGGCTCTTGTAGCCGGTTTGCTGTCCATTGGGGCTAATGTGGTTCGTCTAGGTATTGTTTCGACACCTGGGGTGGCATATCTCACACGTCAATTGAAAGCTGACGCTGGGGTAATGATCTCAGCATCACACAATCCAGTTGAAGACAACGGCATTAAGTTTTTTGGCGGTGACGGTTTTAAATTGACAGACGAAACGGAATTGAAAATTGAAGAGCTCATGGATGCAAAAGAAGACCAACTGCCTCGTCCGATTGGCGGTGGATTGGGAACGGTTGTTGTAGACGAGCATTCTCGCTACGATTATCTGGAGTTCTTGAAAACAACAATTAGCCATTCTTTTGAAGGGTTAAAAATTGTACTGGATTGTGCTAATGGAGCAGCTTATGAGCTGGCACCGAAGCTTTTTGCAGAACTGGGAGCTGAGGTACACACCATTGGTGCCGAGCCGAACGGTTTGAACATCAATGATCATTGCGGCTCGACTCATCCTGAAAAGCTGAAAGAGGAAGTACGCCGCTTGAAAGCAGATATTGGTTTGGCCTTTGACGGCGATGCCGACCGTCTAATCGCGATTGATGAGAACGGGGAAGAGGTAGACGGCGACTATATTCTCTGCATTTGCGGAGATGCAATGAACCGTGCGGGAAAACTCAAGGACAGCACCATTGTATCGACAGTGATGAGTAATATCGGTTTTTATAAAGCTACTGAAAAGCTGGCACTCAAGACTGCAAAAACTGCGGTCGGGGACCGTTATGTGATGGAAGAAATGCGTCGGGGTGGATTTAACCTAGGCGGTGAGCAGTCTGGTCATGTTATTTTCCTGGATCACAATACGACAGGCGATGGCATGCTGACTGGGATTCAGCTGGTAGATACCTTGAAAGCATCCGGCAAGAAAATGAGTGAGCTAAAATCGCTCATGAAACAGTATCCCCAAGTGCTCGTAAATGTGCGTGTGCAGGACAAACGTAACTACGAAGGGAATCCTGCCATTGCAGAAGCAATTGAGCAGGTGGAACAACAATTGGGCGATAATGGGCGTGTATTGGTCCGTGCTTCAGGCACAGAATCACTTATTCGTGTGATGGCCGAAGGCCCGGATAAGGACGAACTGGAGCAATTTGTCGGTCAGATCGTAGATGTCGTGAAGAAAGAATTAGTTTAAAATTTTGTAAACGTCGGTTGCCTGTGAAAAAGAAGCAGGCAACGGCGTTTGCGGTTATTTACTAACGATTTATGGCCTTCATGGTGTAATTATGAATAAAGTGTCATTGCCAAATGATACTTAGCTGAATATAATATAGGGATGCTGTGACTCAGATAGAGAAAGCGAGGGTTGTAAGGTAACGTAATACAAGCGCCAGAGCTTGATTTTGTGCGGGGGAACTTGGTGGAGAAGCAACGGATTCAGTTGAGATAAAGTTGCTCGCAAATCGGTTCACGACAAAACAAGCTGACGAGGTGAAGGTGTTCGAAACATTCGGCGGGGACCTTCCGGTGAAGCATCGAGCCGTAAACCGGCAGCGGAAAATGAACAGGCAACTGTTTACACAACGCACCGGTAGATGCCTTTATTATTTTATAACCTAAATTATAAGATTCATTTCATGAATGTGCGGCCATCATCATTGGCGTGCGCGGTTTGGGAATTTCGTTACATTCGTGAAGAGATGCCTGTAAATTCTATAGTTATCATTGACAACTTCATAGATGAATGAACTTTATTCCACAATCTACCGCACACGTTAGTCCTGTGATGAGTCGTCTTGTGAAATGATGATCGGGAGGATAACGAATATGTGTGGCATTGTAGGATATATTGGTAATCAGAATACGCAAGAGGTATTGATTGACGGATTGAAAAAGCTGGAGTATCGCGGTTATGACTCTGCGGGTATTGCCGTGTTTACAGATTCAGGATTGCAAGTAGCCAAGGCTAAAGGTCGTCTGGCTAATCTGGAAGCTAAACTGGATGGTACGCCGTTGGTAGGCCATGCAGGTATCGGACATACACGTTGGGCAACGCACGGTAAGCCTTCTGATGAAAACTCCCATCCACATTTGGATGAGAGCCAAAAGTTCTCTGTAGTTCACAACGGAATTATTGAGAACTATCTGGAGCTGAAGGAGCAGCTGATCAGCGAAGGTCATACCTTTATTTCCGAAACGGACACGGAAATTATTTCTCATCTGGTTGCGCGTGAATATAAAGGGGATATCGTTAAAGCAGTACAAAAAGCAATTACCTTTATGCGCGGTGCTTTTGCACTGGGTGTGCTGACAGAGCACGAGCCTAATAAGCTGGTTGCTGTTCGTCAAGCTAGCCCGCTGGTTATTGGTGTGGGAGAAGGCGAGAACTTTATCGGTTCCGACATTCCGGCTATTCTGAAATATACACGCAATGTATTTATTTTGAACGATGGCGAAATGGCTGTTTTGACCAGTGATGCTGTCGAATTAATGACAATCGAAGGCCAATTTATTTCTCGGGAAATGATTCATGTCGAATGGGATGCTGTAACAGCGGAAAAAGGCGGCTATGAGCATTTCATGTTGAAAGAAATTCACGAGCAGCCTAAGGCTTATCGTGACACAATGTTGGGCCGTATCGATAAAGATACTAAAAAAGTTGTTCTTCCTGAGCTGAAGCTGACAGAAGAACAAATTAAAAATATCCGCAACATTCAAATTGTTGCGTGTGGTACAGCTTACAATGCTGGTTTGATTGGTCGTACAGTTATTGAAAGTCTGGCTCGTATACCGGTAGAAAATGATGTGGCTTCCGAATATCGTTATCGTTCACCTATCGTAACACCAGAGACATTGGTGATCGTGGTGAGCCAATCCGGTGAAACTGCTGACACGTTGGCAGCCTTGCGTGAAGCACAAGCAAATGGCGCTCATGTACTGGCGATTACAAACGTAGTCGGCAGCTCCATCGCCCGTGATGCAGATGATGTGTTGGTTACACTGGCAGGACCGGAAATTGCCGTAGCCTCCACTAAAGCATATTCTTCACAGTTGATTGCGTTCTATCTGTTTGGTTTGTATCTCGCTCAAGTGCGTGGCACACAAACGGATGAGCAAGTGGCTCATGTGCTGGCTGCTATGGAATCCCTGCCAGAGCAAGTGGAAGAGATGCTGGGTAAAGCAGATGCGATCAAAGCCTATGCTGAGCAAATTGCAAGCCACAAGCACCTGTTCTTTATTGGTCGCGGTCAGGACTATGCTGTAGTACAGGAAGGCTCCCTGAAGCTCAAGGAAATTTCCTACATTCATTCCGAGGCTTATGCTGCGGGTGAATTGAAGCATGGTACACTGGCATTGATTGAAGACGGCATTCCGGTTATCGCTTTGGTAACACAGGAATCCGTGTTGGAGAAAACAGTGAGCAACATTAAGGAAGTCAAGGCTCGTGGTGCAGATGTTCTTGCGATTACGTACGAAGAGCACGCAGTTGAGTTGCTGAAGTCCGTGGATCAGGTATTTGCCATTCCGAAGACACTTCCAATTCTGTCTGCTGCAATTTCAGTTGTATCTCTCCAACTGTTGGCTTACTACGCTTCTCTTGCACTGGGTCATGATGTTGATAAACCACGTAACCTAGCGAAAAGTGTTACTGTAGAATAAGCGTTAGTAAAACGCTAACTAATTGTCTGGTGTTCGGTTACATTATAGTTGGTAAATGAACATTAAAGTTGGTAAATGAACATTAAAGTTGGTAAATTGACATTATAGTTGGTAAATCAACGACAGTGGTCATTAAAAATAAAACTAATAATGTCTAATAAATTATTAATCCTGATGTGTTCCGACAATAAAGTTGTGTTCTAATTTACAGCAGCTTGTGATTGATTATTATTAATTGTAGATTTAGAAATTGGTTTTTAAATGCCGATAAATATATTTAATTATAATATATCCTTTTATGACTAATTAATTATAAAATTCGTCTATAAAAAGCTTAATATCCAAACTTGAACAGTCCCGATGAAAAACTCTTGATCGGGACTGTTTGTATTTTATTGATTGTGGGTGGATTAATGAAAACTTTGGGAGAAAAGATAAAAATTATACGAAAAATGAATAAGCTTAATCAGATGGAATTTTCATCAATTATTGGCGTTTCTCAAGGTACATTAAGTGAATTGGAGAAAGATAAGTACAGGCCATCTGTTGAAACAATAATTGCTTTAAAACTAAATTTTGATATTGATTTAGAATGGCTGCTACTTGAGGAGCCAGTGAATTCTAACATAGGATTATTCCATATTCAAATAGATGAGTTTGAGCTAAACTTGGTTTCAAATTTACGAAAGCTAAACTTAGAAGATAAACAAGAAATTGGAGAAATAATAAATTTGAAATTAAAACGATATAATAAATAAGAACTGATTGCCCAAAGGGAATAAATTGTTAGAGTGAAAATGAGAATTAGATTGTAAAAACGAAGTTAGACTAGAGTATAAATGTACGGTTAATAAGGAAAGTCGCATGCTTTAAATTGAAGAGTAGTGCCCTTAAGATAAAATGGCCAGCTCCTGCGAAAGATAGCAGGAGCTGGCCATTATGCCCGCAACCGTGGGCTAAAATAAAGACAGCTACTGCTGACATTTTCCGCATTATTTAATACTTAAATCAAGAAGTCCATTTCCTTCGCGCTTTTTACTCTCTCCTAACGAGACTGTATGTTTAATAAGCTGTGCATAAATTTCGCGTTCTGTTAATCTTCGACCTAGTTCCCGTTCAATAGTATTGATGAGAAGAGCAAGTGCCCCTGAAACATGCGGCACTGCCATTGAGGTTTTCCAGCCCATACCATAACCGCCATTTGGGGTCGTTGAATATATAGGAGCATTTTCATCACCACCAGGAGCTACAATATCAACCTGTGAGTTTGTTGCACTGTAGCAGGGAAATGACTTATCCAATTTCACGGCTCCGACAGAAATCACTTCTGGATAAATACCTGGGTAGCTAATTTCATCATTTTCAGGACTACAATCCCCACCTTCATCAACATCACCATTATTTCCCGCACATGTAACAACAGGAATATCATTATCTATTGCTCTTTTTATAGCCTCATGATAAGCTTCATCGCCCTCTTCACCTATTATAGACATAGAGATCACTCTTACCTTCTCTTGATTAGGACCTCTCCAAGAAATTGCATAGTCAATTGCTGCCACTTGCCAGTCAGTATTGCCAATTGCGTTTTGAGGATTATCCTGATCTATTCTAAGTACTTTTAAAATCAAAAGTTTTGCCTCAGGGGCAACCCCAACAACACCTTTTCCATCTAGCTTAGCAGCAATAGTCCCTGCGACATGCGTTCCGTGCCCATGTTCATCTAAATAATCATCCGGGCTTCCAATATCTGTGAAGTTTTTACCCGCTATGACCTGCCCGTTAAGATCAGGGTGACGCCAGTCACATCCTGAATCAAGGACTGCTATGATTATTCCTTTTCCGTACTCACCAATCTCCCAGATTTTGGGGGTATTGATCAATTTTACACCGGGCACGTTATCTATTTCGGATACATTTCTTCTGAGGACTTCATTTACTTCTGTAATGATGGGTTGAACAATAACCATTTTACCCATTTGTATTTCAACTCCAGAAATTTTATTAGGGATAGTATGTTTCGTTCCAGAATCGTTTATACGGAATGGAATGTATCTTTTATATAAAGAATCACTTAATCAGTTAAAACCGTGATTCTTAGCAGCGACAATAATATAGGGCAAAGCAGGTATGCTCTACAGCCGACTCCTCCTGGCCGGACACGAGCAGGGACTGGTGGTGCAGCCGGTGAGACAGGTGCTGGAGGAATATCCTGAGATGCAGGAGGCCTATACCTGGATTCATCAGGAGCATGTTCCTAGCGTTGGAACGATACAGTTCCTGATCCGGATGGTTCAGCCTATGCAGGATACTCCGCTAAGCATAAGAAGGGAAGCAACCGCCCTGATTATTGATTGAGTGGACAACAGTCGTTGAATCTGTCCAATCTAGCAGCTGATCCTGGCGATACGCACTGTGGCCATTTGCTGTGTCGCGGGAACCGCAGCGTTGCAGACCCTGCGACTACCGGAGCAACCGTGGATTCCGGCAGGCAGCATCGGCGCAAAAGCATGACGGATCCAGACGGATCAAGGTGGCGAGGTTGCAGCTATTTGTGTACGGTCATTGCATTCACGTTGACTTGCTGCCATAGATTGTGCAGGCCTTCTGCAATCGGGGTTATGACTTTGCTGCTTGTGAGGTAGCCATTGTGGCATAAGGGATTCCAGCTGTCGATCAGCGTTCCGACGTTGACGTCACGGTCTTCACTAACGGCCTTGTCGTATTCAGGATGAACGCTCTTCAGCGGATAGCCCAGAACATCGTCTTTATCATAAAAGTTGATCCATTCGCCCGGGATATCGGGATATTTGGCGGAGAAGTCCTTGCTAGGCACTTGGATCGGCTTGTCAAACGTGGCGTAACGCAGGCTCCACAAGGGCAAGGTAGATCCGCAGGAATAGAACAGCGACAAGGTGTCCCCCCGTTCCAGAGCGGAATCCGGGTTTACGATTTCAGGTTTCCGCCGGGCATATTGCAGATCATAGAAGAAATTGCTTGCAATAACGCTACCCAGACTATGTGAAATAACGCAGAGCGGAGCATCCGCTCCGGCTTCAGTACTTAGCCGGTTCAATTGCTTGCTTATCGTCCGATGAACCGCTTCATAGTTCTGGTCCCCGCTTTCTAGGGGGTGGTATGCGACAGCATCCGCCAGATAGTGAATCATGAATTCTCTTAGCTCTGTGTATCGCAGATTGTACGGAGCGCCTACCAGCTTCTGTTTCAATTCTTCTTCCCGCTCAGCGAAGACAGAAGCCCACCACACCGGCTTGATCACCATTCGCGCCTCCGGGTTTTTCTCGCCGCTGATTCGGAAGAAGGTCTTGTGCAGATCCTTAATGAAAGCTGATGCAAAGTCCTCATGCTGCTTGCCTAAACCGTGAATAACAATGACCGCCAGTTTTTGTGTCATGTGATCTTCTCGCCTTCTTAATTTGTTATATCAAAGCAGGAGCCAACCCATAAAGTCGGCTCCTTTTAGTTTGCCTTAATGGACAGGCGTTAATTCAGCCACGAGTTGAACCGCCCGATTGGCATCAATACGGCCAAAGCCGTAGCGATCATGCCAGCCGTCCGCCATTGGTCTAGCCGACTTGCGGAGAATCTCATGGATATCTTCAATAGTCAAGGAATTGCCGTGCGCCTTGGCCTCTGCGAGCATCAGGGCAACAATACCGGTTACTGCCGGGGCAGCCATACTGGTGCCCATCATATCAGTAACACCATTTATGGATCCGGATTTAGCGGCCATAACTTTGAATTGCTTAGGTTCATTTCGGGTAGCATTTCCTCCCGGCGCACTAATCTCCGGCTTTTGTCTTCCGTCACGTGTCGGACCGGCGCTGGAAAAGTAGGAGAGCGGTGTACCCGCTTCCTTGGCACTGTAAGACCCGACAACGATGGATTTTTTGCCACAGCAGATGGAACCAAGGGTGTGGGTATTATCCAGCGGCTGCTTGAAATGGGATTGGTTTTTATAAAACACACCGTTAGCGTCTTCCCAATTATCATCCCGTTCAATCCAAGCATGATATTTACCCGATTGAATTCTTATTCCCCGCAGTTTAAGAGTCCATGAACCAGGTAGTAAATTTCTCTCCATGAAGATATTGATGACGTTGTCACCGTTGTTCGGATCTTGTTCGCGGTGGGAGATAAAGATCAGGATCTCGTTCTGTTCCCCGAGCACCTGATGGTTCGTGCCAAGCTTAATCTCCCCGAGGTTTAACCCGTTTGGCGCGATCAGTTGGCAGGAGAATTCATCTGTTTTATCGTACCAAATTTCGATTTCATTCGAAGTTATGTCTGAGCTTTCAACGATCCAGTGGAGATCTTGGGTTTCATTCTGCTGGATTGTTCCGCTCGTGTGGATGCCGTCGGCATAAGAGTTGCTGGCCGCCAGTACAATAGCACGATTGTTAGCAGCACTAACGAGAGTATCGAGTCCAGCCTCAACCAGGGAAGTGCCGTCATGCGGGCCGCCATTGGTGCCCAAACTTACATTGGTGACACAAGGCCGGTTGTCAGCAAGCTTGAAGATGTATTGCAGAGCCTCCAGCAGATGAACCGAACCTCCAAAGTTCCCCTCAACTGCCTCTGGCCCCCGCCACGGAACATCTTTGTCATTTAATTGCACAAAAACGATATCTGCTTGCGGCGCTGCTCCGGGCACTTTGGTTCCGTTACCGTTGCCGGCAGCAGTGTCCATAACATGGGTTCCATGCCAGGGTTCTTCTTCATCTTTAGGGTTAGGAATCTTTAATGCGGCAAACGGGTCTTGTGTTTTCAAAGCGTTGGTCAGTTGTTCTTGTGAGAACACCTTGCCATATCCAAACTCGGTATCGCTGGAGTTTTTAACTGTCTGGTCCCAGTAGCTGAGGATACGGCTTGTCCCATCTAGATTAATGAAGTTTTGGTGTGTAAAGTCACATCCGTAATCCACAATTCCGATGACTACCCCTTTGCCGCCGTTACTTTTAGTGTCTTGAGGCAACAAGTCAGCACGGGCTTTGGTTTCCTCAATGGATTTAAATTGCTGAGGTTTTAATAACTGCGAGGCCTTCAAGCTCATGACCGCCGGGGATTTGCGGATCTGTTCAATCTGGTCGGCGGCAATTCGTGCTGTCACAAGCCGCACGTTCTCCTGTTCCTCAGGTACACTGCCTAGGTCGGAAATTTGCCGGACCCCTGACAGGTTTTTCCACGCCTCGATATCCTTCACTTTGGCGATGACCGCTATCTCATTGGCGCTTTTATCCGCTGATTCTGCGTTGAATGCATGCCGTCCGGCAGCTTCCGTCCCGCTTTGATTGAAAGCAATTACCCGCTGTAGTCTGGGGTCCAGATTAGCCGGAATCTCATTCGTCGTTTCTTTGAATTTCATATCAAGTCTCCCTTGTCTGAATTGTACACGGGAAGGTGCACCGTATATATGCTGTCACCAAATAGAATTTTTATAAAAGCCATTTTTCGGCTTTTAAGATGTTACATGCCATGGGAGTAAAGGGGGGCAACACTCTCTATTGTCGGAAGAAAATAAAGTATTAGACTGGAGTTGTTGATTCGATGCGGTTTTCGGTTCTGTTGATCGTCAGGTTTTGAAAAATAAGTTTTAGACTGAGGCATTAAGTGAATCCTTAAAACGAATCAAACCAGATAATAAGTATTAGACTGTGAAGCTTCGCGCAGCAGTTGGTCGTCGTGACCGGCTTTCGATTCCCGCTCGCCCGGTGTATCCTTTGAGAACCAAGAGTGGCAAGCTGAAGCATTGAGGAGCAACTGGCCGACTTAGCCAGTCGCAGATCGCTTCGCCGAGTCTAATACTTTATTTTCTCCATACATCTATGCCCTGCAAGTTATTCTCCATTTCTCGGGGCTTCAGAGAGGAGTACTAGGAGCAGTTCACGGTTTTCCGGCTGTGACTATCTGAATAAACGGATTCTACCACTTCGTTCTTTCAATATACTCTTGGGACTCAGATGGGGGGATCCCAAGACGTCAGCCGGGTTTGTTGTTTGGCGCATGCTGACTGTTAGGATTTTAAGTATGGAGATTAATGTACTGTACACAGTTGCAACGGATGCTTATGGTAGAAGAACGAAATCAGGAACCAGATTCACGTTAGCGTTTACTGATACGGGAGTCTAGATAAAGAAGAGCAGGGCTACCATGGCAGCTTTGTGGGTGCAAGGGTAACCCTGGTACAAGTGATTGGGTTATTGAGTGGAATTACAGTGAGCAACATGTTTAACTAAGGGTAAATAATAGCTCCAAAACAGCTTAATCTAAGACTTTTCTAGATATATATAATTACTAGGAACTATTTATCTTCTAAATAATTTTTCGGAATTTTAAACTATCTTATAAAGATCGTTATCCAGCTCCCCGACAAACTGGGAAAATGGAGTAACAGCAATAAGAGAAAGCGTCAATCGGGCACGAGTCATGGCCACATACAGCTTGCGACGTTCGGTCGCTACGTGAGCATCGGGATCATCGCCTGGATCTGATAGTTTGATAGGAAGTTTGCCCTCCTGAAGACCGGTTACGATGACATGATCGAATTCCAAGCCTTTGGATGAATGAAACGAAACAAGTTTAACACCCTGAGTTAGAAAATCGGCCTCATCCGACTTTATTTTTATTGCAGCAATGTTTACTTTGGCTAAGGCAAGTGCAATATCATCCAATCGGTCATTTGAATGTGCAATCACTCCAATTGTATCCGTAGGGAATTCTGTAATAAGCTCTTTAATTTTTTTTATAAGCTGCTTTTTTTCTTCGGCAGTTGAGCTAACCATGCTTAATTCTGGAACTGGCCCCTTAATATCCGGATCTGTGGATGGCAGAAATTCTGAATCGTTTAACAGTGTCTTGTCGCGAGCCTGCAAACTTTTCGCAAGTTGAATAATTTGTTTGGTGGAGCGAAAGCTTTTATTAAGTATTTTACTTCGTGTCCCTTTTATATCAATATCCACGCTTTTCCAAGTAAAAGATCTTCTATATATTTGTTGTCCTTTGTCGGCTGCAATTGTAAGACTCTTAACAGCAAGCAACTTGACGACCTTTAATTGCGCAGGAGACAGGTCTTGTGCTTCATCGATGAGTACATGTAACGGTCTCCGATCAACAGTGATTTCGTGTTCATGTATCAGTAACAGAATGGCAATATCATCAAAATCATGTGCGTTTTTGCTTGTGAGTATGGACTGGTATTTCTCATAAACATCAAAAATGGATTCACGATGCAATTTAGTAACCTGAATTTGATTTCCCCGTCCTGTACGAGCACAACTTATATCAGGAAATCCCAGCGAGTTTATTGGAAAGTATAATAAACCAAGAGATTAATGATGACACGATTCCGGATATTTTCAATAAGATTGACGAGTTGTTACTAGAGAATACCGGCCAGACTCAAAAAATTGATGTTTTGATTGGCGGTCCGCCCTGTCAGGCCTATTCGCTTGTTGGACGAGCCAGAGATCCACAGAAGAAGGAGAATGATCCGAGGAACTATCTCTGTATGTGAAATTTCTGGTCAAATATCAGCCTGATATTTTTGTGTTTGAAAATGTACCTGGTATTTTAAATGCTGGTGGAGGATCTTATTATAGGGATATTCAAGATTTAATGAGAGAAATCGGATATGAAATCAAACATAAAACCTTGGATGCTTCTCATTACGGAGTGTTACAAAAGAGAAAGAGAGTTATACTAATTGGATGGAACAGGAAGTTGGGATACGAATATCCGCGTTTTACCCAAATCGAACAACTTGCATTAGTCGAAGATATTTTTTCGGACCTGCATCCACTTGCACCAGGTGAACAATTGAATGAATATGTTAAAGAACCAACATCATACCTTAAGGATACTAATATCAGGAATGAAGAGGATATATTAACACAGCACTTAACCAGAATGCATAATGAGAGGGATCTTGAAATATACAATATTGCAATAGACCTTTGGAATCGAGAAAAAAAGCGTTTGAAGTACACAGATCTCCCAGAAAGATTAAGAACGCATAATAATCTTAAGGCTTTTCTGGATCGATTCAAGGTTGTAGCAAGAGATTTACCTTATTCACATACAGTAGTGGCTCATATAGCCAAGGACGGGCATTATTATATACATCCGGATATTAACCAGTCCAGATCAATATCTGTCAGAGAGGCAGCGAGACTTCAGTCGTTTCCTGATAATTTTTATTTTGAGGGACCACGTACAGCTGTATTTACACAGATAGGTAATGCTGTTCCGCCGTTGATGGCTGAAACTATAGCTATGGAAATCAAAAAGATGTTAATTGGTGAAGTGCAGTTATCATTTATGGTTTAGTTTTTAAAAGGAACCCTTAAAGGGTTCCTCAGAGTGTCGAGAAAGTCCAGAGGACTTTTCGACACTTCTATTTTTATATGGGGAGACGCATCTTTTAAAACAAAAATCGATTTAAAACGATCTGAGGACCCTAGTTTTTAGACCACTAAGACAGTTTTAAACCCCCTGCAAAAAAACAGGGGGTTTCTCGACAGCCTGAGGAACCCTTAAAGGGTTCCTTTTATTTGATTTGCTCGACAAATGCATATGAACTTTAGGGTTTCTAGATTTTATTAAATATTTATAAGAACTACTTTGTTTTATCATCTTAATTCCGATACTCTTAAGTTTTGAATTTACAGGTTATGAAATGCTACATAGGCATCCTATAACAAATAGAAACGAAATTCCACTCAAAATGAAGTGAATACATTATTTGGGGTCATCTACATAATGATTTATATGAAAGATTCAATTTGTTATTTATGCAATATTTCTTTGTTAAATATTGTATAAAATTAATTGTTTATTCCAATAATAGAACAAGAACGAGATTTTCAGAGCTGCAGAAGAAATTACTTACAAATATAAGTTGATATCGGAAGGAAGATAGCCATGAAATTAAACTTTTTTTCACCACCAGCAAATTTGACAGATTTCGATTCCATTCCAAATCAGAGAGAAGCTTGGAGTGAAGCCATCTCATATTTTTTTAATGAAGGAATAAAAAATGTTGAAGAAAAACTCGAACAAGGTAAAAGTCAGTTTTATAATCCCTTATTTACGGAAACAACACAAGACGAAAAATCCCGCGTTATTAGTTGGTTAGGTTTTCCAAGGGTGCTTTTGGAAAAAGTTCACCCTAAAGAAGCAGCATATAAAGTTGCAGAAGAATTAAAGGAGATCTCTTTAAGGGAGGATGATCAATTAATTTGGGGTGTTAATTCTGTTAAAGTCCGTCAACAAGATGAATACTTAGAGTGGCATACTTTTTTTGATCAAAATGGCAATGTAAAAAAAGTTACGTTTACCTGTGAAGGGCCTGAATATTGGGAAGCTTTAGCAGGAGGATATCCACTTTTATATAAAGGGTCGAAAACAGCTGGTGCTAAGGGGGATAAAAATAAGTTGTTAGCCCTATATCGTCAATATATAAGTCCAAATGTGCAGATGGAAGATCTTTTTTTAGAAGGTGTTTATTTTCCATATAATAAGTGGAACACTACACACGGTTGCTTACATTTAATACAGCCAAATAATACTTTGAATGCAGAAATTGACATTGCTGCAAATGCAACAGTTTTACGTAAGAAGCAAGATGGAACACTTATTACTGATGCTAATGAACTAATTTGTTGTGCACAATATGGTGCGCCACTCAGAGCTAGTGATCCTACAATTGGTGGCCAGGTAAATGCGTTAGCACGTAAGGGTGCATCAATTACACTTAAAGATCCAGTAGGTCTTTATATAGATAGTATTGATACAGATGGATTTGTAACTCCGGATGGTTCCAATGCAATGGACTATTGGAAAGTTTTAAGGGGACAAGATGGAATGATTGTACGTGCTGTTTTTGAGGTACCTGATTCAGCTCCATTCACTGTAAGTGACATCAAGATCGGAGGTACAAATATTAAATTTGGAGGGCAAATTGCAGAACATATAATTATTAAATTGACAGGGATTGCTTGTCGTTTCGGTCAAGCACAAAATCAGGCAGTTGATTGTGAGTCAGGCACATTGGATGGATGCAGACGTCTGTAAAAAATAAATGTTTTTTCACGAATTCGAAAGGAGATGTTTCATAGTGTCTATAACTGAACCCTTATTAGAAGCTGATGATATTCAAGGAAATATCCTTGCAGGATTCAATAAAGATCACCAACAATTCATATTTTTTGAGATTGAAAAACCTGATTTGGTTAAAGATTGGCTCCGTTACATTGAACCCAAAATTTCCACGTTGAGAGAAGTTGTTTCATTTAATCGCTTATATCAAACTATGTGGGCTCGCCAAGGAAATGAGCCTAAGGGATTAATAGCCACATGGATGAATTTGGCATTTTCATATTCGGGACTTCAAAAAATTCTACCAAAGGAAAAATTATTGGATTTCGGGCAGGAAAGTGCATACGTAAAGGGATTACAAAAACGTTCGGGAGATTTGGGAGATCCAACTGATCCTACAGCAGAAGGCCATCCGAATAAATGGGTTTTGGGGGGGAGTGCTAATAATCCTGACATATGCTTAATTATAGCAAGTGATAGTCACAATCAACTTGAGGCAATGATTTCAACAATAAAATTAAGCATTGATAAAGTTCCTGGTTTTGGTAAATCCTCTGGTTTAAAAATGGTTTTTGAACAAGCATGTAAGACACGTTTTGATTTACCAGGTCACGAGCATTTTGGTTTTAAAGATGGTGTATCCCAACCAGGAGTGCGTGGAAAAATTTCTGTTGCATTAGATGATTACTTAACAAAACGATTTATTGATTCATCTGATCCTCGATCACAAATTGAAGCTAGTCCAGGACAAAAGCTTATCTGGCCAGGAGAGTTTGTATTTGGTTACCCGAAACAGAAAGATGATGATCCAATAACTCCTGATCAAATAAAAGATAGTGATCTTCCTAGTGTATATTCTGTACCTGTTTGGGCGAAGAATGGTTCGTTTTTGGTAGTTCGACGTTTACGCCAAGATGTAAAAGGTTTCTGGGAGTTTTTAATTAACGAAGGGCCTAAAGTGGGTATTTCCGATCCTTTTATGTTTGGCGCAAAATTAGTAGGACGTTGGCCAAGTGGAGCACCAATAATGAGATCACCTACTCAAGATAACAAAGAATTAGCTAAGGCTGAGTTAGCGAATAACAATTTCAATTTTCAAAACGATTCATCAACAGCTAAAATCCGTTCTGATATTGATTTTAAAGATGAAATTGATCAAGCTAAAGCAGATGAATTTGGGGAAGTTTGTCCGGTCTCCGCACATATTCGAAAAGTTTATCCACGAGATGTCGATACAGATAGGCCAGCAAGTGCAAATTTAACCCGTAGAATCATTCGCCGAGGTATACCATATGGCGAACCGTTAAATATAAATTTAGCTCTTCCACCATATGAGGATTCTCAAAACGGTGATAGGGGACTTATGTTTCTTTCCTATCAAACCTCTATAGAGGAACAGTTTGAATTTATTAGTAATAAATGGGCGAATTCAAAAAAACTGCCTAGAGAAGGGGGAGAAGATCCAATCATTGGTCAAAATAATGATCCTAGTCAAAATAATCCTCGTACACGCACATTTGATTTAAATGGTTGCCCAATTAACCTTATGAATGATTTTGTCATTCCAACGGGGGGCGAATATTATTTTCAACCACCAATATCTGCTATTAAGTCCATATCTCTGTGATTTGAATTTTAAGATCATGTTTAGTCAGACTGGTTCGCTTCAGATTTAAACCAGTCTGGATGAGGATTCAAAAAGTGAGTGCTGTCAAATTATGAAAGAAATATTCATTTGCAGTACATATCCTTGCCAAGTCTCATTTGTAATGGTTCAGGTCATATGATGCCCTAACTTTAAAGGTTTTCCAATAGAAGAACAGTCTCATAAAATGAGCAGAAGCATCTGAAAAACCACAATATAAATGGTTTTATAGATGCTTTTTTATTCATTGGAGATTCCTGATCTACATTTTGATTTAAGAGACTTATTCGATTGGTCACGATTTCAAAAAAATATTGGAGACGGGCATAGTTTTTAGTTTATTGAAAATAAGGAAGACCTTACTTAGTGCATTATTTTTTTGTGAATTAATTTGCAAAATTGGTTCGCAGTA
Organism: Paenibacillus sp. MZ03-122A; assembly: GCF_024213325.1. Lineage (NCBI taxonomy): Bacteria > Bacillati > Bacillota > Bacilli > Caryophanales > Paenibacillaceae > Paenibacillus > Paenibacillus sp. MZ03-122A. The sequence continues at coordinate 24,131 of NZ_JANAVI010000022.1, forward strand.
CTTTTTCGGAAGACGGGGGCTCGGTAATTCTCACTGTTTTTTGAATACGGGTATCTCTGAATATTAGCTTGAATTGGAATAAATAATGAACGCTAATTATGTAAAACATAACTTACAGGAAGAACAGTAAATTCTTGAAGGGAGATGTATGTAGTGGCGCATATTGAAATGTGGGTTAATGAAATTTGGCAAGCTGATATGAAGCAAAATGGTTTGCAACCCTTGATTAAAGGAGTAAGTGATAATGAAAAAAATGCAAGTGATGGATTTGTTATCGTTGATAGGGATCCTTACCCTAACGAATCATCAACTCCTAGTAAAGAACGGCAAGTTCACGTACTCACTGAAGTTTATATTCCGAATATAAAGATGAAGTCCTATGAATTGTTCAGAAAACTGCATGATAATTATAATTGGCGTAGACATCAGGATGACTTGCCTACAACAGAAGAAGCTAATGAAATAAACAATTTCTTGCAATTTGCAATAACAACTGAACCGATGAAAATCGCAAGGATATATGCAGAAAAAAAGGGTTTTTTATCAAATAATAGTTCTAACGTAGAATGGATAGAAAAATTGAAGTCTATGTGGTTCGAGCAATATAAATACGATGATACGAGTACATCTGCTTTTGAGCATGTCTTTATTGGAGAGGAAGGAGACTCACCTGGTAAACTTGATGGACATCACTTCTGGTATCATTATTATATTAATGATGGTCCTTTTGAAATTACTGCTCTTGAAGACACGATTTATTTCTTGAAATATGTGGAGGTTAATCGATTAGAGAAAAGCAATAAAGCTGAATTTATTACTATTCAATACAACTATACAAAAAAGGATAATCAGGGTGAGGAAAGACTTCTAAAACTAAAAGGTGGTTTTTTTGTCGGACTTAGTGCTGAAGGCTTACTAGCAATCGGTACTGTTGCTTTCTTAAATGGTAAAGAGAAAATATTAGTAGAGGTTAATGGAGAAGAGTTTGACTTAATTGTTTGGAGAACACAGGATGAGGAAAAACATCCCAGAACATTTTTTCCGAAATTCAGGTCTGCTGTACCCGTTTAAAATAAATTACCATAAAAAAATACTAACATTCATTACACAAAATCAGATGAAAAGGGCGTATGTGAAGTAGTAATAACATATGAGGAGGCTTATGTATGAAGACTGCATCTTCAGCCCCCAATTTTAATTATGGATATCCCACCCCGGGTCCCCAAAATCCTACGGGTCCCCAGGTTATGGATCATGTTTTTTTCCTCTCTCAAGAGGAGTGGAAGCGGGCGCGTGAGGAAGAGAGGTTCAATTTCATCATTATTGGAAGTGGTTTTTGTGCTCTTGGTTTTGCAGATCGTGTATTGCAAAATGATCCTCACGCTCGAATCCTGATCATTGAACGTGGACCTTTTTTCTTGCCAGAGCATTTTCAAAACTTGCCACTCCCATTTCAGCAAACATTAGGTGGGTTGTCTGAAACGTTTCCATGGACTCTTTCAGCATCCACAATCAACCAGCAGTATATTAAGTGGCAGCACGGGATGGTTCCCTTTTTTGGTGGTCGATCGACACTTTGGAGTGCTTGGTGCCCACGTCCAACACGTGATGAGATGAGACATTGGCCTGAGGAGGTTATCAACACAGCTCAAGAATATTTTGAGCAGGCAGAATACCTGCTTAACGTGATTCCGGCTAATGAAATCGATAAAGATTGCACGGCGCTTCCGGTAGGATATCGTCCAATATTTGGTGTTTTGCAGGAACAACTCACCAAACGCCTCGAAAAGAATTTGAACAAAATTGGATCGGCCACAAGGGTTATTCCCGCCCCATTGGCTGTTGGGTCGTCAACCGTGCAAGGTATAGATTTCAATAAGTTTTCTACGCCGGCACCCCTTCTATCATTGCTAATGAAGCAGAGACAGTTAGAGCAACAAGAAAAAGGGGGCTCTTTGAAAATTGCAACTGATTGCATAGTAAGCCGTGTTGTGCAGCAGGAAGGCAAAGCTACTGCGTTGGAAACAAGCCGCGGGATTGTTAACGTGGGTGATGCAAAAGTAATCCTTGCAATGGGTACGCTTCCTCCCACAACCTTGATATTGAATTCTTTTCCACAGGTAACCAATGCGGGAAGCCGATTTACGGCACATTTCATTAGTTCTATTGTGGCTCGTATCCCGCGTAACGACTATGAGTTCAACTCTGAACTGGAAGAGTTGGAGTTAGCTGCCATTTATTTAGCGGGAGAGAATGAACATACTCAGGGCCAGTATCACATTCAAATCACAGCTCTGTCGGATCGCGATCCACTAGCCAATGCCGCTACTGCTGCACGTCATATGCCAGATGTAGTAGCTACCGCATCGATGCAGCAGCTGCTATCGTCCAAAGACTATGTTGTGTTTGTCTGCGCTGTGCTAGGTGAGCTTGATTATAATAATCCAAGAAATAGAGTTCGAAAAACGGAAGGGAATGACCTCACTAGTAATGTGCTCCTGCAGGTAGAGGAAAACGAAAAGGATCTTGCCGTATGGGACACCATGGAGGAGGGAACTTTTGAAGCCTTAGAACGCGTTCTCTCACCCCAAGGTCCAGGCAGAGTAGAATATTGGCATGGAGATGCTAATGGATCAGGCACATGGCAAGCCATTAGGCCAGATCCCTCAGAAATAAGAGTGCCAGGCATGGTACACGAAGGATCTACCCTATACATTGGTTCCGATGAGGATGCAGTTGTAGGACTGGATTATCGACCTAAGGGCGTAGAAAATGTGTACGTTACTGGTGCATCTCTTTGGCCTGTTAGTGGTTCTTGGAATCCAACTTTGACCATGGTAGGTTTAGCACAGCATTTGGCCGATACTTTGAGTAGACAGTCCAAGTCTGAAATACCCCCTTTAAAGGAATGGTCACTTGAGTCAACCAAAACTAGTTCGGTAATGAGCTGACTTTGATGTCATTATGGCGTTATGATGAAGAATGTATGTAGTTATCTGTTTAAAATGGTATATAAGTTATCGATTACATGAGAACTCGTTATTTTCAGCGAGTTCGGAACTGTAAGATATTTTGTGTAAACATTTCACAGTGTGGACATGAACCTCTGAATTTTGTTTTGTAATTTGACCTTGAAAGGCTGTAGTCTTTCAAGGTTTTTTCTTTGTTCACCTTGTCGAGAAGAAGCAAATCGTCAAGGAAGTCAATTCTGCCCTATCCTACACCGAATGAATGAGCAATATCACCGCGCAAAAGAGTGACGATTAGGAAGCATTCTGCATTCCAAAGTATTGCTTGCTAGACTGATGAATTGCCGGATGCGAATCCATTAGACATGTACTGGACAATTGTGCAACTGGTAGCAAGGCGGAATGTCATCGTCGAACATGCCAGTGGCTTGAAGAATCAGATGCACCAACAATTAAGCTATCACTATCCGTCTTACAAGAAAGTTCTTCTGTGACATGCAGAGACCTTAGCTAAAGAAAAACGTCCGAATATCCATGTCAAGCAAGAAATGCGTGATGTATTGAAGGGATTTTATCCTTCCAAATAATTAAATCGATACAGCAAGGGACTATTTCCTATGGGAGATAGTCCTTATTTTACCTTAAGATGATGATGATATTTTTATCATCTGAGCTTTACCAAGGGAATCATTTTTTCAAACGTAATACGTGTTGTCTGACTTCTTTCGTTGTGATTTATATTGTTCTGTCATTTCGGCATGTTGTTTTTTTTGTTCGCTGTGATTCCAGTTTTTAATGCTTGTTATTGCTCTATGATTTCTGAATAGTAGCCATCTGGATCAAGTTGTTTTTTCATCTCATTCTTTCCCCAAGACTCTCCATCGAACCAAGCCATTTGGAGTTGAAAAGCAACTTCATCTGCAAGTACTTCGGTTGGAAGCTCCATGATTAATGCTTCAGCGACCCTATCTCCAACACCACACAGTATCATTGTTGAGTATGATTGAATAGTACAATCCGGAGTTCCTCCTTTTTGAATGTTGTTTTATCACACGAAAATCTCGGTTAAAAGACGAAATTCAGTATGAAAGCTGACTTTACCTGAATAAAGTGTTAAGTTCATTTCTAAGGTGAAGCCTATTCAGTATTATTTATATTCGGATATTTTATTATGTAATGAATATAAAAAATCTTATTGTCAATAAATATAGATATAAGCTAAAGGGAGGAACGATGATGCCCCTGAAATCAGATTGTTTTAAAATGTATGATTTTGCTTCAGTAACACCTATGGGTATTCGGTATCAGCAGCTTTATTATACTTGTTCCAAAGCGATACGAGAGCGTTGGTTTGAGATAGCCCAAAGAGACGGGGGATGGAATATCCGCATTCAATATACCCCAACTGACTTGAGTGTTATTTATCTAGAAGCGGATTCCGAAGAACTTGAAGAATGCAGAATTGTTGTAAGAGAGTCATTGCAAGGTCTTAACTTGGATGAGTATGTACAGAGTGTCCAACTAATGAAACTAGCTAAGCAGATCATAAAAAATAACGATTAGAGTCCTATTTTTTGCAGGGCAAGCACTTGGTAACCATAGATATGCATTTACACAAGGAGCGATGTACCAGTGTATTTAGATCAACTTGAACGGTTTATTAAGGAGGGGAACTATAAAAATCTAAAACGAAGGGAAAAGAAGTTGGCATTATTACGTAATAGTGTGATGAATCATCAAGAAAGTCTAGGTCTGAAACGCATGGTATGGTTAGAGCAGAGAGTTGTGGGAACGTTTTGCTTGTTACATACCTATGAGGAAGACAAGAGAAATCTGTTCGATTTTTTAAATAGTTATGGTTTACTTTCTCTGGTTTTAAACATTGAATGGGACAAACTTATGCCCGAGGAACAAAAGAAGCTTGAACAGCTTTCAATTCCAAAACAGTCTTATTTACGTTTTTCGCCCAAAAAATCGTTATGGATCGATGCTGACGAGTTAAGGGGCTTCGAGACACACGTTAAACAGCTAGACATTATACAGCAGATCGAGGAGTGGAAAAGAATCCGTCTCTTTTATGACCAGGAATTACGACGGTGGGATGCTCTGCGGAAAAGCACGGTACGAGAAATGAAAGAGGAAATTCAAAGAGTAGAGCTTCCTTCTGGAAGTTTGAATGTAGTGATCCCAAGTCCGCAGCTTAAAATCATCGATGCACTGGGTCAATTAAGTGAGGATTCTTTAGTTTGTGCTGGGCGTATTAATTATGAGTTAGTGATGGAATATGCTGCAAAAGGTTTCTTTAAAAAATCTGAGATCAATCGGTTTCGTCAGTTAAAAAATATAACGAGTAGATATATACTGACCAACCTGGAGAAAGACGGATGGATGCATGAATTTTTTCTTAAAAAGCAACTTCGATTATCACGATTTAGTCAGGAAAGTTTATGGAAGTCATAGACGATTCATGACTTGCGCATATTTATGAATGATAGGGTATATTCTGTTTTAGATGCTTCAAATTACGTTAAAATACCATATAAACCTAAATTGAAACAATATCATCTCGGTGCATAGAGCGGTTTCAAGACCGTTTCTATACATGTCAGAAAGCACTGAAAGAACATTGGTACGAGAGTGCCTTCATTTTGGGTTGGATGATACCTGTCTTTCAATATAAAGAACAAGAAGACATACTGATTCTACAATTCAACTCTACTATTGAGCATCATATTTTATGTTATCGTATTGGTAACAATTGCAAAAGGTACGACGAAGACAAAGGCAAAGAAAAGATCGTATAAATTCGTAATCTGGCGAATTCCCTGGACAAATTTATACAAAAAGGATTATAAACCTAATTACACTGTGATATGATGAGGAAAATATACACAACTAGAGGGCACATAACATTAATGTTGTGTGCCTTTTTTTGAGAAAGGAGCACGTGAGGAAATGGCTATTCATCCAACTCATTTTAATCGTTTAAAGGATGGAAGAGGGCAAGGCCGTGGGGAGAACTATATTCCCTTTATAAAAGCTAATGATAATAAAGTAGCATCAGAGGGATGGTTGACCCGTACTTTAGGATGGCACTCCAATCGTATCCACCATACCCTCTCTAAATATGAATATCAATATTTGCTTGTTCAGGAATGGTCAGATCAGGTTGTAGACATCAGAGAGCAATATCCCCTAACACCAATCGAAGTTACTCAAGAAATTGCAGCAAAGCTGAATATAAAACACCCTCAATATGAAGGTAAGGATATCGTTATGTCCACTGATTTTATGTTAACCACGATGAGTAGTGATGGAGAACTACAGGAACATCCGCGGACCATCAAACCAACCCATAAATTAAGTAAACGAACCTTAGAGCTATTTGAGATTGAGCGTCAATATTATAAAGAAATGAATTTACAGTGGAGAGTTGTTTTTGATGTTGGAAGACCTGTTTCGTTCATTCAAAATATTGATTGGTTGTACGATGCGAAACGCCTTGATGCTAGGCCAGGCTTAGATGAGGAAATGGTGAGCATGTTAGCAGAACCTATACTGCTAAAACTTCAAACACTTGGTAAAGACTTATCTATCAGCAAAAAATGTCTTAACTGCGATAATCAATTGGGCATAGAGCCAGGAACATCAATGTTCATGGTAAAACATATGCTAGCCAACAAGCATTGGATCACATCAATGATGGAACCAATACGTGAAAGTGCCCCTCTGCATATTGAAAGCTCAGTTTAATTACAAAGGTGGTGCAACCATGATTTATCTCAATTCTGTCGTTGCTTTTCGAAAACATAGTTCGGACGATGAAGAAGTAATGTCCTTTGAAAGAGTCCTCTGGATTGCTCCTGATCAATCGTACGTTGTTTTGATAAATATTGATAATAAACGAAAAATACATTTACCATATTGTAGAGATTATAAAGAACTGCTCAATCTGTTAGAGGTAGAGGCTGCCAGCTTATATTTTTATGAGCCGGATCTAAAAATCTTACACCCTACAGATGACTATCTAAATAAATATGGAGCAGAGAGAGAGAAGAAATTTGCATTAATTAAGTCTATCGCAAGTAAAGAGCCAGAAATTTATTTTAGCGTATCACGCGGGCCATTAATTAGAGAAGAATCTGAACGAACAGGAACACCCCCAAAAACAATATATCATCTCTTAAAAAGATATTGGTTCTATGGAAAATCAATTAATGGTTTACTTCATGATTATCGTGACGTAGGTGTTGCTTCGGATAAGAGAAAGATAAGTAAAAAGACAGGACCCAAACCAAAAGGAAACCATAATTATGTAATTACGGACAAGGATAAAGAAAGATTTAAGGCTGCGATAAAGAAATACCATGTAAGGTTAAAAATGAATATCATTGCTACCCATAAGCATATGTGTGAAGAGCATTACAACGAAGGATTCTACCGAAAACACAATGTTATGGTGCCCATTGTAATTATGGATAATTGTCCGTCACTTAGGCAATTTAGATATTGGTATGAAAAGGAGTATAACAAAAAGAGACGTCTGGCTGCAAAACTAGGGGATCGCAAAGCGGAGATGAAAGCGAGAGCGTTGCTAGGGTCACCCGTTGAAGCCATTCATAGCCCAGGTGCACTTTATGAGATTGATGCTACGCCAGCGGATGTACTTCTACTTTCATCTGATTATAAAACCGTAATTGGCAGACCTCATGTGTATTTTGTCAAAGATGTAATGAGCCGTCTAATTGCAGGAGCTCATATTTCTAAAACGAATGCTTGGTCCGAAGCAATGGTCGCACTCGAGAATGCATCTACTGACAAAGTAGAATTTTGCGATCAATACGGAATCACAATCAATGAAGAAGACTGGCCGTGTAAGCATCTTCCGCAGATGGTAGTCGGTGATCGAGGGGAAATGAAGAGCAAAAACTCCAACAACTTAGTAAGTTTAAATGTGCGTGTGGGGAACCCTCCTTCTTATCGGGCAGATTTAAAGCCATACATTGAGCAACAATTTCGTTCTTTTTGTGGGCGTGTGAAGGAATTAATTCCTGGAGCAGTCCATAAGCAGCACCGTGAAAGAGGAGACCTTGATCCTTCAAAGAACAGCGTGTATACATTCGAGGCTTTTATGAAGATTGTTATTTTATTTGTTCTGGAATACAACCGTAAGGCACTCAGTGATGATTATCTTGTAACTTCTGAAATGGCAAGGGAAAATGTCGAGTTAACACCACTTTCCATGTGGAATTGGGGGGCAAAGCGAAGCCTGCTTCAGGAAAAACCTCGCGAAATGATCCGGTATATACTTCTGCCTAAAGTAAAAGGGACGGTTACACGTCGGGGTATTATGGCCAATAAATTGAATTATGCTTGTGAACTCGGTGTAAAAGAAGGTTGGTTTGAAGATGAGTTGATAGAGGGTAACCATGAAATTGAGGTTAGCTACGATCCCCGTAACTGCAGCAGCATTTTTATCAGACTCAAAAATGGATCTATTATTCCATGCAGTCTCACGACTAAGTTCAAAGAATATGAAGGGTTACATGTGGATGATGTGAGAGCCCTCCTAAATTTCAAAAAGAAACAATTGAAAGCGGCAAAAAATGAGCGATATCAGATTGAATCGGAATTGGATGCTGTTGCAAAATATATGACTAAAGTTGAAAGAAGTGCAATGGAAGAACGTCGACAAGGGGAACCTAAGTCCACTAGATATAAGAATAAACGGATCAAGAGGAAACTTGAGTCTCGTCTCCATGGAAGCTCCATCTCATGGGCAGCGAAGCGGAAAACTGAAGAAAATCCAATCGAATTTACAGAATCTCGATTAATGTCACCGGAGACGTCTTCTCATACTCCTCCTATAAATAAGATGCAGCTTTTTCTTTTGAGTAAAAATAAAGAGAGGCGGTCTATAAATGAACAGTAAATCAGATCGTTTTATGTATCTTAAGGGGAGACAGATCGAGGCAAAGTACCATCCACAAATAATTGAATCCTATCAAAACAACCCCTTTATTGAAGCTATCCCACCTAGACTGACTCAAGATCAACTTTACCAACTCTTATATTCAATGCCTCGATTTACAGGGGATCTTTCTCAACTGAACGATGAAGAACGTGTGGAACTTGTCCAACAAATCAAGCCCACCTACTGGCAACCTTTAGTGTCCCACTTCGAGAGATATAGAAATCTATACACCATGATTAAGATTGGTTACCAGTCGAGAAATCCAATTAGCCCCATGTATCAAAGGCAGCTTTCTATTGGTTTAGATCATATATTGTCCGCAGGCACCAATGAAGATGGAGAGAATTTAGCTGGCAATATTCAGACAGCTCAGCAAATGGCTGATATAGGTCTAAGTGGGATGGGGAAATCCAAATCTTACGAGAGAGTGTTGAGTCTAATTCCCCAGGTTATTCACCATACCAAGTATAAATCCGACTATCTGGCTTGTAAGCAAGTCGTTTGGCTTCATATTGAATGTCCAAGTAATAAATCGGTAGGGGCACTTTGTCGTAATTTCTATTTTGCTGTGGATAAACTGCTAGGAACCTCCTATTATGATGACTTAGCTGAAAAGGATGGACGTGCAGAAGTTCTGGCTAAACGGATGTCGAAAGTAGCGGGACAAATCAATTTAGGTGTACTTGTTATTGATGAGATACAGCGCATACATCGAGGTCACTCAGGTGGAGAAGAAAAGATGATTGATTTCATCACGGAACTGACCAATTCAATTGGGATTCCGATCGTTATGATTGGAACGTTTAAAGCACTATACCTATTTAAGAGTTCACTAGCTAACACCCGACGAGGCATACCTGATGGTTATGCTGAGAACATTACTGACCGAATGAAAGACGGCCTGGAGTGGGAGCTCTTTTTGCAAGGACTATGGGATTTACAGTATACCAAAACATTTACTCCTCTAACACCTGAGCTGAAAGCCGCGATGTATTACCACACACTTGGTATTCCTGATTTCGCTGTAAAACTATTTATGCATGTGCAATGCCATACGATTCTGTACGGGGATACAGAAAAAATCACGATGGATGTGCTTGAAATGGTTGCAAACAAAACGTTTAGACTTGTACAACCCATTTTTGAGCGCATACGACGCGGCGATGAAATAGATCCAGCTGAGTATGAAGATTTAAAGCCCGATTGGATCGCTTTTAAAAAATATATTATGGATGCTCAGCATCGAATAACAATTGATGGCCAACTTTCTGAGGAACATAAGCTCATATTAATTCAGCATAATCGGAAGGTCTTGATCGAACAATTGTGCACATTTGCAATGAAGATGGGTGCTACGACTGAAAAAGCCACATTTTTTGCGGAACAAATTGAATTAGAAAACCGAAATATGCAAGTGGATGTAGAGTTACTATACTCACTGATTGCTCAAAAGGTTCTCGACAGTAAAAAATCAGAACCAGAGGAGGATTCAAAGTCGTCAATTAACCAAAAGAAAGCAATAAGAACGAAGTCTAAAACCAAAGATATATTGAGACCTGATGATATGCGTTCCATTTGTTCCGAGGCCAATAAACAAGGTATTTCTTCAGATGAAGCTATTAAGCGTGCTGGACTTGTTGCCGCGTTTGATGAATTTATATGAGAGGAGGAGGGGGGATGGGAAAAATTATATATTTTCCACCCACGTACCCGGATGAGGATTTCCGGAGTATTGTTCACCGGTATTACTTGAGATCTACAAAAACATATGCACTTAGTAAAATAGAGCTTTTGGGGAACTCCGTACCAGAGCGGATCATCTATCCCCAAAATCTTGCTCGTATGTCATTAGATTTAGGTGTTACAGAAGACTTCGTGGATCATATCATTGAGAATCATAGTTTTTTTCCAATCATAAGACCATTCCTTACAAAAGAAAAGCAAGCAAATACTCAAGAAGGTATGAGAGTTAACTCATCGAGAAATCAATTGAACTCTCGTTCGCTGTATTCTTTTATTAGCACAGAAGGTAGATACTGCCCTGATTGCATGTTTGAAGATTACAATCAATATCGTGTGGTATATCTTCATCGTTTGCATCAGTTCTCATTTTTGAGTCAGTGTTTGATACATGGGTGCGACCTGATTTCTAAATGTAATACATGTGGATCATCACTAATCAAAAAAAATGGAAAGGAAATGTTACATGATCTCTATTGTCCTTCCTGTAATCAGGATGTTATTGAGAATAGAGTCTTAAACAAGAGACAGGCAGACCAAGCATTATTGAATGATATTAATACATTGCTGAATGAAAAGGGATTAGATATAGAGTCACTCCATTTAAAACTAATGATCAGTATCGGTGCACGGGGATTCATTCATTTTCGTGGAGATTTTATATATAAAAAAAAATTAATGCTTGAATTTATTGAGTTCTACGGTGAAAGGTATTTGCTTGAACTAGGAATACTTACGGAGGAGTTGCTGAGTGAAAAAAATATAACACGATTATTTGATAAAAGATATATGGGGAGCTTTATAATTGTATACATTCTTATGATGAGATTTTTATCAGGCTCCGTAAAATCATTTTTAAATAGTCAAGAAAGTTATTCGATAAAAATCCCGTTTGGGGTCGGTCCTTGGCCATGTCTTAACCCAATTTGTACGCACTATAATGAGCTTGTGATTACCAATATTAGACGAAAAGCCCATGAGTGGGTTACAGGCAGATTTACTTGTTCGCATTGCGGTCTTATCTATACTCGCAAAACAAAGCCAAATGAAGAAGAGAACTCTGGTTATTCCGTTGAAACTTGGGGTTTTTTGTTCATACAGAAGGTAATAGAATACTTTGAAATGGGGATGACTCTAGAACAGATTGGTGAAAAATTGTATTCTAACCGAACCACTGTTCGGAAATATTTAAGACCATATATGGGTCGACGTAGAAAACATAAATACCCTAGAGAGATTGAAGAAGAAAAGGTATTGGAAATCGGTTTTTTCGAAGCAGCAGTTGCTGCAGAAGATAAAGTAACAACTTGTAAGGAAACTATCTTGGAGGCGATCAAGATATTAGGGAACGATGCCACCAGGCCTAAAATTCGAAAGTATAACATGCATAGATATGATTGGCTCATGAAGAGAGAAAGAGAATGGATGGAGCAACATCTCCCGCCTAGGAAACCAATATCAACATCCATTAATTGGGAAACAAAAGATGATGAGATGTATCAAGAATTGAAACAAGCTATTACAAAAGTCTATAGTGAAAATCCACGTGAGCGAATATCTGGAATGGTTATCTTCCGAGAGCTCTCAAAAGCTAAGTATAAGCTGTACTATGCTTACCGATCTATTCTCCCACGTAGTAGGGGGCTTCTCGAATCGAAGATCGAGACAGAGGATGCGTATGCACTACGTACAGTTAGTCGAGTCATTGAATGGTTTAAACAATCTCGATATAAAAATCCTAGTCTTAAATTAGTTCAGAATAGGTTTCCTCTGTATAAAAAATGTTCGAAAGAAGTACAAGACTGGGTTATTAAAGAAATAGAACGCTAGACTAGATAGTTTGCAGAAAGGAAACAAAGACATGATCAACTTCCCAACTCCATTACCAGATGAAGTATTGTATAGTGTTTTTGCAAGGTACCATGTTAATTCTGGTAATGAAAGCAGTAGAAAGACATTGAGGGACTTGTTTTCTACATCTAATGATTCTGCTGTAACTGCGTATTCCGGTCATCTATATGCTTTACACACGCGAATACCAGGGAAGGCTATCCCTATTTCATACTTATTGGAGCACCACACGCTCATTCCTTATTATCGTCCTTTTATTCTCGAAAATCGATATAACCGTATACTTCAAAGTTTAGTACACACGAACTGCCAATCTATCTATATGTGGATGGGCCTGCCTGCAAGCGGAGTGGAAAGCCCACTTTTTCTTAGATACTGTAATCAATGTGTGTCGATCGATCGTTTGAAGTTTGGGATAGCTTACTGGCATCGTTCTCATCAACTAACCGGTGCCTTCGTGTGTTCGGAACATCAGTGCTATCTTTTGGAATCCCCCATTCTCTATGCACAAAAAGGGAAGAAACACGAGTTTATACCTCTTGAATCTATACTTCAAGATATTGTTCCGCTTGCCCTCCAAGGTAGTGACAAGGAAATCACTATAGCTCAGAAAGCAGTTGATCTCCTAAAAAACAATTATGGCTCACTTGATATGGAAGCAACCAGAAAATACTACCTCTACAGGCTTCAATATATGGGATTCCTAACTGCTGCAGGCAACATCAAATTTAGAGACCTTGTTCCTCAGTTCAATTCCTTCTATAGCACGACTATGCTTGAAGACTTAGGTTGTAAATTGAATAAAGGTAGTCAGGATACTTGGCTTCACAAAATGTTAAGGAAGCCTCGCCACTCAACTCACCCTCTAAGACATCTTTTAGTGCAGTATTTTCTAAATGTGGATATGAAGGACCTGGAGGGAAAGAACCAATATATTAAGGCAAATGCGTTTGGCCAAGGGCCTTGGCCATGTTTAAACAAAGCAGCAACCCACTTTAGGAATAAAGTAATTACATCTGTCATTGTGAGCAGATGTTCAACAACTGCCAAACCTGTTGGAACATTTCAGTGTAGCTGCGGTTTTATCTATTCACGGAGAGGTCCAGATCAGACTGAAACGGACATGTATCGAATCGGAAGAATTAAGCAGTTAGGTGCCGAATGGATGGACAAGTTGAATGAATTGTCCTCAAATCCAGCCTTGAGCTTGCGTGAAAAAGCAAGAAGGTTGGGAGTTGATCCAGGAACGGTCAAAAAGTACTCAAATTGTTCAGAGTTAGGTCAAGCGACTTCTTATCCAAATACAAAGCATCAATGTGCTCGACGTAAACCTATACGTAAAAGAATAAATCGTGATGATTATAAAGTTCCTTATAAGCGTGTAGATTGGGGAAAAAGAGATGAGCAATTGCTACAGGCCATTGAAAGAACAGTTACTTTATTGAAAACAACGCATACCAAACGTATATCACGTTCTGAAATAACAAGAAAGCTTCATTGTACGACGATGATCTACACTAAACGTCAAAAATTACCTCAAAGTCGTGCTAAGCTGGAACAAGTAGTTGAAACTACAGAACAGTATCATGAACGAATGCGAATTATGAGAGAAATAAAATGAGTATGTAATGATTAATTAAAAGGTTACTTGTTGTTGGAATCCGTTTGTTCCTTTAAACTAACTAATATAAATGGGAAACGAGGTGTCATGTGATATTCGAAATTACGGATCAAATGCAAGAACAAATACGAGAGTGGGATTCGTGCAAACCGATTGATGTATCGGGAGCGAAATTTTCTTATACGTTTATTCCTACAGGGATTGGTCTGGTCATTGAAGTGAAATGTGATGTTTGCAAGAGGAAGTTGTCATTCTCTGACTTTTAATTTAAGCTTGTTTATGCTGAAAATAATAACTTTTATATCATTGATCCAAAAGGGGGAGTGACTGTTGATTAGGTTTGTCATGATCAATAAGAAGAATAAACGATTTGATTTTTATAGCTATACAAATGAGATTATGAATAATTTAAAGAATGAGTTAGAGTCCAATGGATTGGAGTTTTATTTAAATAAGGAAACTATTCGTAAAGCTACCTTTGAATATAAACAAAAAGAATTCTTAATTAACTTTACTGTTGTAGCTACTTCAGAAACAATCCAACTTAAAGTAGATATTACTCTACCTACTAAAGATACTTCAAATCTTGAGCTACATGATGTAAAGATAAAGATTAAAGATCTAATGATTGGAGAATGGGAACAATGTGTATGGTTAGAAGACAGCCAGTCTGAACTTTTTGCAGAAGAGTTGTATAAGAAAGTACATAGTGTAGAAAATTCTCTAAGGAGACTGATCAACAGCATAATGTTTTTTAAGCTTGGAGGGGACTGGTGGGATAGATATATGCCCTATGATTTGATCAATAAGTATAACCAAAGAAGTGATCAATATAGACGTCGCACTCCTAGTTTTGACAATATACATACTAATTTGATGTCTATTGATACAGGCGATTTAATTCGAATCCTGAATTATAAAACATATAAGTTGAAGAGGAATAGCATTTTTCGCGAACCTGATGAAATGAATCTGTTTGAGGGTTTTGCTGAGCCACTAAATGCTTTAACTAGAGACGAAAAAGAGAAGCTTTTCCTTTTCCAAGGCATAATGAATAGTATCTTCTTTAACACTAAATCAATCGAGAAGTTACACCCTAATCTATTAGAAAAATTAGAAGAACAAATGGAAGTGGATAAAGATTTTTGGGAAGATTACTTCCTTCCTTGGTTTTCCTGTGACTCCAGAAAATTTAGTGGCCTTTGGTCTGAGTTTACTACAGATCGAAATCATGTTGCTCATAATAAACTGATAGATTTAAAATTGAGGAATAAGTTCAATAAAGGCATGAGTGAACTCCAAAAATTGATTACAGAAGCCGAAAAGAAATTTGAAAAATATACGGAGACGGAAGTTGCAAGTTACTTGGAAGAAACAAGGTTTGAGGCTGAAGTAATACAAAGACAACAAACTGATGATTGGAAAGATTATATCGAAGAAGCAACTGGTATTCGTATTCTCGAGGAGAGTAACATTATTGAAGAATTCCAAGAAAACTTGACTGCCAGTTTTGATAACTTAAAAGATATGTTTTATTATCGCTCGGATTTAGAATTTTTATATAATGAACCTACTCTTAATGAAGAGTCCATTATATTTACAATTGAGCACAATGTAACAAGAGATGATATACAAGTGATTGTCTTACCCGATATCGATTCTTCTGCAGGAGCTACAAGTACAGTAACATTGCGAGTAATAACAATTGATAAAGAGGAAATGTTTGATCTCTATTATACGAATGGAGAGGCAGAGTATAACGATGAGCAAACAAATTATATGCCTTTAGTTCAAGATCATTGGGAGGTCACCTCTGGACTATCTAAAATGGAGAAGTTCATATCCTCTGTGATTTCTTCTGATTTCCCCGAAATCACAGAGGATGAGATAGCTAATGTACCTTGTCGTCATTGTGAATCCTATACTATTTATTTCAGTGATGAAGAGTCGGACGTAGAGAGTCCGTCAAGATATAAGACCGGAGAATGCCTTAATTGTGGAAGAGTAAATACATTAGGGTTTTGTATGAGATGCGATAAAACTCTAAATCAAGAAGAGGACGGACTTTGTGATGGTTGTGAAGCTTACATTGATGCGCAATGAAGTGGTGAAATAAAAAAACTTACTTGTGCTAAAATAGGCTACCAGCTATTATGTCACGCAACATGAGCTAAAAGTTGTACAACCGGATTTAAATTGAAAATTTCAACATATTCAAAAAGGGAACCTGAGACATTAAGTTGGGCTCCCTTTTTTGAATTTTGAAAAAACATTGTATGCCTTATTGAGTATAAAAGTGAAGATTCATAGAGAGATTTAAGTATCGAAATGAACATCCCAGAAAGCTGTAGAACATTTCTTTCTTAGTGGGATAACAATAATGAAAATTATTTATCAACTACGTAGTGAATGAGAAGAGAAATAAGTACATTAGCAAGATCGATTTTTAATTTTCAATATACTTTATAGTTCGTATTATATGAGAATTTTTGTGAATAAAGTAGGATTTTCTTGCATGGTGTCGAATTTTTACAGTAAACATGTAAACATATAGTTCGTTGTACATAGAGGTATAGTGAGGTGCCTATGGATAAGATTGTTGAGTTAATTGAATCAGGGTATGAGTGCGAATTCCTGGACTTTAAAGAGAGACAATACCATAAAGACAAAAGTATGGATTTACTCATGGATATAATGGCAATGGCCAATTCTCGGCATAATGGAGATAAATTCATTATTATTGGAATCAAGGATCGACCAGAAGGCAAGGAGATAAAAGGAATTGATCCAAAAGAATTTATAGACTCATCTAATTATGGGCAGTTGGTCTTAAATAATATCGAACCCGAAATACAGTTTGATTATTTCAAATACGAATATAAGGGTTTAGTGTTAGGTATTTTTAAAATTCACGAAACAGACAATAAGCCATATATGATGAGAAAGAATTTCAGCGGATTGAAAGAGGGACTTTGCTTAATCCGTAAAGGAAGTATGAATACAATAGCTAAACGAAGTGACTTTGACTATATGTATTTAAACAAAGGACAATTTGAAATAAGATTTCTTGAACAGACACTACACGCCGTACACGATACAGAAGGTTGTGCTTCTATAGAAGTTGTATTAACAAATACAACAGAATTGCCTATTACGATAATTGGTGGCACCTTATATGTCCGCAATGATCAAGGAAAAGAATTTTCAAGGCATCACGTATATGGATTTGATAAATTTATAGGTGCAGATTTCAAATTAGTGTTAACACCAAAAACCGAAAAAGTTGGACACTTAATGGTTGGCTTTGAATCATCAGACCCATTCAGACTAAATATTGATGAACATGGAATATGTGCTGAGGAATACGTATTTGAGCTTCTGTTAGTGGATGCACGAGAGAAAAAATATTCTGCAAATATCAAAAATGCGAGAATTTTTGCAATCGGCGACTTTCTTTGGAAGGTAAAACGGCAGAAGGGGATCCCACATAAGTTTCGGACGCATTGATGAAGAAAAAACCATTTAGTTCGGGGGAATAATTAATGGAGAACGAACTTGTTAGATATTCAAGAGCTGGTGATGTTTTTCACTATCGATGGGCTGCCCGTCGTTGTCTGCAATTAATCTCACCCCAATCCCGAATCAATCGAATCGTGGTTGAGGGTTCTAAGGAGAATAAACTTGCAGGAGAGTATGTTATTGATGTTGCTGAGTACTCTGATTCATTAACCAAACAAGGATTCCAAGATGTAGCATACTATCAGTTAAAACACACTACTGTTCATAAAGATAACCCGTTTGATCTTAGTGGTCTTAGGGGAACATTTGAAGGATTTTCAAAAAGGTTCCAAGACATGACTAGGTCCACAGAAAAAATTGATGGGGTCATTTTTGCTATTGTCACAAATAGACCAATCAATCAAAATTTTAAAGATAACATTTTGAAAATATCTAATGGCGAAAGAGCCAATTTAAAATATCAAAACACATTAGCAAGATACACTCAGTTATCTGGTGAAGATCTAAAAAGGTTTTGTTCTTGTATAAAATTCGTTGATGGTGAAGGTGACTACAATACACAGAAGTATAAACTTCATGTGGAAATTTCTCAATTTGTTGCAGGAATTATTGACACTCCAGAAATAGAGAGTATTACGAGCCTGGTTCGCGACAAGGCATTGCCCGGTACCAAAGGTGATATTATCCGTGAAGAAATACTAGAGAAGTTTAACATAACTTCCGATCGTGATCTTTTTCCTGCTCCAGCTGAGTTTGAAAAACTTGAAGCCTTTGTACATAGAGAGCAACACGATGAGTTGTTGCAAACCATTTTAGAATCAGCAACTCCTTTGATCATACATGCTCCTGGAGGCGTAGGGAAAACGGTCTTTTCTCGTCAAATAGTCAAATCATTACCTATTGGATCTTTGGGTATTATATATGATTGTTTTGGTGGTGGTCGTTATCGGAATCGTAGCGAATTTAGGCATCACCACCGCCAAGCTTTTGTTCAAATTGTTAATGAATTAGCTGTACAAGGTCTCTGTGATCCTATAATAGTGAATTCAGGAGCCTCAGAAACAGATATATCTAAGAAGTTCCTCGAAAGAATTGAAAACGCAGCTTTGGCAATCAGGAAATCGAACAGTAATTCAGTTCTTGTGATCCTGATAGATGCAGCCGATAATGCTGAAATGGCTGCGGAAGAGTTTAACGACAATTGCTTTGTTCATGAACTCCTCCGTGAACGTATGATTGAAGGTGTTAAGATCGTATCGCTTTGTAGAACTGAGCGTATACACTTACTCCGGCCTTCTAATAATATCAACCTGCATGAGTTAAGGCCATTTTCGATGGAAGAATCTATTGCTTATTTAAAGTCCCACTATACCGACGTATCTATAGATGATGGTGAAGAATTTCATAGGCTTACCAGTGGCAATCCACGTGTACAGTCAAATGCTTTAAGTTTGAATTGTAGTACAATTGCCGAAGTATTCACCACACTCGGAAATATAGGAACCACTGTCGATCAACAAATAGAGTTACAATTAAAGTTTGCGATTGATTCAATAAGAGATAGTCATGATAATTACACAAATCAAATTGACTCTATATGTATTGGTCTTGCCACATTACCTCCCTTTATTCCACTGAAAATACTATCTAGAGCTGCTAATGTTGAAGAATCTTCTATTAGAAGTTTTGTTGCAGATATGGGACGTCTCTTATGGCTCTCTGATTCTTCAGTTCAGTTTAGAGATGAGCCCACAGAAACTTGGTTTAGGGAGACTTATGCAGCATCGAAGGAACAAATAGAGTTTTTTATCGATCAAATCAAACCATTAGCTAACGAGTATTCATATGTGGCTTCTGCTATGCCTTCTCTTTTATTACAATCAGGGAAGTATATCGATCTTGTTGAATTAGCTTTATCCGATAAATATCTTCCGGAAAATCCTATTGATAAGCGAAATGTTCGAGTATTTCGTCTTCAATTTGCATTTAAGGCTGCGTTGAAAAAAGAGAGCTACGTTGAGACAATAAAATTAGCTTTACGAGCAGGTGAAGAAGTAGCTGGTGATAAACGACAGTTAGAACTACTTGCAAACAATATTGATCTTATTGCGCCTTTACAAGATGAACAACGTGTACAAGAGTTTGCTTTTCGTCGTTTATTTAGTGGTTCTTGGAGAGGCTCAGAGAATGTTTTTTCCGCAGCGTTGTTATCAACAGTCAAGAATTTCAAAGGGGAAGCCAGAAGCTTCCTTAGGGCAGCTGAGAATTGGTTAAGTCTATACTTCCAGGATAGGAATAAAAAAAAAGCTAATGGTACTACCACTCATCATGAACAATTAAAATATGAAGAAATTATGGAGCTTGTTTACGCACACCTTAATGTACACGGGGTAGAGAAAGCTTTCAAATTTCTTACGAGATGGCATCCTAAGGCTATTTATCATATTTCCAGGTTACTGTTTAAACGACTTATGGATCTTGAGGAACTATCTGCTGCAATTCAGTTTGCAAGACTTGGTTCACGTAATCAGTATTTAATAATTGCTTTTGCACATGAGTCCTTAGAGATCGGATATATTCCTGATTCGGATTTACTCAGCACTTGCCTTGTTTTACTAACCACAAAACGGGCTAGAATTTCAAATATACAAAATACCTATCAAGACACAACACTTCCATCTCTTATTTCTTTTCTTGAAACTTGCGCAGCAAACAATTTACCGAAGGAAAATATCGTCAGGGTTCTAAACCATTTTTTCCCTCAAAGGGCTTCACGGTCTATTACAAGAAATTACGGTAATAAAGACCGTGCAATTTTTATGCGAGCTCTGGCATTAAAAAAAGTATTACTCTCAAAACTCGAGTTTGATGTTAATGAAGTGCTCCCAAAAGATCTTCAACAGAATAGAGATTATAAATATGAACAAGAAGTAAGAGAAATAAAAGAGGTTATGGACGGGTTGTTACCTTGGTATATGCTACGGATACGCTGTTTAGCAAGTAATGTTCTTGATTTTGATAATGAAGTAGCGACAGTGGAAAAAAAGTCAGGGTCAGCAACATCTACTCGATATAGAGAATATGATAGTTTACCTACGGAAATAGCTAGAGTATGTTGCGATGTTTTAATGTTTTATAAATTTCCCGGACAAATGTCAGCCAAAACTTTTTATGAAAATTATATACAGAGTATCAGAATGTTCATTCCTGAACATCTGAAATTAGTTCGTTCTGCTTTTCGATTAAGCCATTTAGCTGAACAGAAGAGAGAGTTTGAGCATAATGCTTATGAAGTAATACGTTCTGCTTCAGGCATCGGATCAGAGGAGAGGGCAAACTGTTACATTGATCTTGCACGATCATTGATTAATGTAAATCGTGATGATGCCGCGGTTTACTTCAATTTTGCCATCGATGCTGTTTCAAAATTTGGTGATGAAATCGTCGAGAGATGGGAAGCAGTTGTGTCCCTAGCTAATCGAAGAGAAATAGAGGAATTTGCACCTTACGATTTAGCATACAGATTTATACGTTGTGCTGAGCTTATCGGAGAAAATGTAGCTAGAGAAAAATATTGGGACAGGGATGAGTCTGTTAGGACCTGCACTCGATTGTCTCCTGTAACTAGTATTGCTGCACTAAGTAGGTGGCGAGATCGGGAAATCGGTCGATTTGATCGTCAACTATATGCGTTTTCTGAGGAAGTTGTAATAAGAGGCTACGTTGCGCCAACGGTAGCATGGTCTCTATCATCGTTTATGAATGAGTATGAAATAGTTGATTTTGCATTACGGTGTATAGAGAAGGAAACGTCAAGTGATCGTCGGAAATTTATTTTTGATTCAGTCATTAATGAACTTAGAATAAACGGAGTGGAAGGGGAAGTTTGGAACAAAATTAATGATGTAGCTTCGAAGTATTCTTTAAAGAGTGCTCTGTTGGATGAAGTACTCGCATATAATCGAGGCAATATCGCAAGAGAAATTGACATTATCAATAAAGAAAACAATCCTTTGTTCGGTAAAGAGTCAGATGAAGAAGCAATTGATTGGCACGAATTGCTACATGATTTGGACTTGGTTTCACCAAATGGATTAAGAGAAGCTATTCTACGCTACAAAAAAATACCACAGACCCTGAGATTTAGAGATTCCTTGTGGCATGAAGTCTACAGTCGAATTTCCGATAGTGAAGCAAAGAAGTTTTTAAATGAGCTTATAAAAATAGATGAAGCCAATGTTTATGATATACACGATGCACTTTTAGTAGTACCGGAAGAATGGCATCGCAAAATAAGTATTCAAACCGAGTGGTCTCATATTTTGCAATTCGTGGGAAAAAGATTTGCTCCTTTTCTACTGGAAAGAGGATTTATTGCTTTTTTCACTAATGGACTTCACTTAGGTACTAAGAATATACCATTTATTCAAAAAGGAATAATTGAAGGATTAGCAACTCACGGAGATTTGGTTCATACAACTACATTTTTTGGTTTTGTAACAGTTGCTTTGAAACATGTCTCAACACAGGAAGCAACTGATTTACTTGATTTCGCGTTATCGAGATTTGAACTTCATATTGATTCTAATTACGGAGATGGACCATGGTCACAAAACCTCTTACCGCCGGTTCAAATGAATAGTGCATTTGCAGGTTTTATTTGGTCGGCTTTAGGTTCTCCAAAATCTTCAACTCGATGGTGTGCTGTTCATTGTGTTCGTAGACTTGCAGAAGCTCAATGTAATGGAGAAATCGATGCATTAATAGAGTGGTTAGAAAGGGATAATGTTGATTTATTTGGGGCAACTAATATTCCTTTCTACAACTTACATGCGAGACAATTTTTATTCATTTCACTTGCTCGAGTATCCATCGATAACCCGCAAATTTTACTGCATCATAGTAATGTTTTCTATAAATATGCCTTAAAATCTTCTCCTCATATCCTTATTCAAAAATATGCAACTGATATTGCACTCAATATCGAGAAGACACATCCAGGAACTTATTCGATAGAGGTAATTGAATTATTGCAAAAAGTGGGGAAGAGTCAATTTGATAAGGTTGAATTAGATGACCGTTGGGAAACGCGAGATAGTTATTGGCATGCTAACGAGACGATTGATACTAGTTTGAATTTTCATCATGGAAATGATTTTGATAGCTACTGGTTTGCACCATTAGGGAGAGTATTCGGTATTTCTAGCGAGCAAGTGGAGGATCTTGTTACCGATGTTGTTATTAATGAATGGAAAATGGAACATGATGGTGGGTATAAAAATGATCCACGCCACTCATTGTGGAGATCGTCGAGCGAACAACAACAAACTTATCATAGTCATGGAAGTTACCCACGAATAGACAATTATAACTTTTATCTATCATATCATGCCATGCTTGTCGTAGCTTCAAAGCTGCTGGAGAAGATGCCCGTTGTTCAAAGCTCAGATTGGTATGAAGATGAGTGGTATGAGTGGTTACACAGACACTTATTAACTCGAAGTGATGGTTATTGGCTATATGACCGTAGAGATCCTATTCCTTTGTCTAGAAGGGAATGGATTAATGATTCGAGAAAGCCTGAATGGCGTGAAGAAATATCGAATGATGATTTTCTTGATGGCTTATTGGCTGAAAGAAACGGAGAACTATGGCTGAACGTGTTCGGATCATGGCAGGATGGAGATAGTGAAAGAGCAGAGAATTTCTATATTACAAGCTCTTTAGTATCATCGGCCACTGCTCAATCTCTTTTGCATGCATTGAGCACATGTTCAAATCCTCATGATTTTAAGTTACCTGCTTACAAAGAAGATGAAATGGAAATAGACTTGGATACATTTAAACTTAAAGGTTGGGTATATCAAGAAGAAGCATATAAGTATTTAGATGAATTTGATCCACATTCTGCTAAAGTAGATTACCCACCATATAAAATAGGGAACTCAATCACTGAGAAAATGAAGATTTCCTCTGATTATGAGAAGAGGGAATGGACTTTGGCTGATGAGAGTAAAGCATCAATAATTTGTGAAATTTGGGTGCCTATTTATGATAGTCATGAAGAAGAGGAAATACGCCGTGGTAATCGACTAACTGCATCGCTCTTATTTCTAAAAAGACTTTGTACTGAATTCCAAAGTGAATTAATTATTGAAGTTCAAATTAGAAGAAGTTTTAGACAGAAATCATACATGAGAGGGAGTGAGTCGAATGAGTATAAGCCACCGTTTAGCAAATTATTTATCTTCTCAGCTGATGGAAGACTCAGAGATACAGAAACGTACTATGAACTTAGGCAAAGCTCTAGTCAAAGAGCTTAATTTGGACCCTGGTGTAGATACCACTGCTCGTTGGATGGCGCACTATATCGCGGAACAAATTGAAATCGCCGAACACAGTTCAGGTATTCAGAAGCAAGAGGCAGAAGAACGTTGCTTTGAAACGATATTAAAATTATGGAATCATAGATCAGCTTTCCCTAGGGGCTCAAGGCCATTTGAAAGTTTTGAGCCTATACTTCGAACACTAGCACGACTTGATCCTGAAAATGATCGTCATTTCTTCTTTGAAAATAGAAAGGATACAACAGACAACGTCCCGGAAGAAGTTCAGAAGTGGCTGGATATTGCCGATGGAATTGATGAAGCAACGCGCGTGTGGCTAAAATATGTTTTTGAACAATCTGCCTTAGCTGCAACTGATGATTCTACAATTGAATGGTTAGAAAACTCAGCAGCACTTCAGGAAGGAGACAGCTTCTCTGTAATCTTTCAAGAATTGTATAGTGATGTTGAGGATATTTGGGGAGAAGGGAAAAAAGAAAATGAAAGGAAGCGAAAGATTATAGAATCCAGGATTAGGAAACTAGAGTCTTTTTCAGAGTTGAACGAATTGCTATTGGGTGAGTATAGGGATGAACTTAAAGAGTATGAGTAAGGATACAGTGAGTAAGTAATATCAGTAAACTTATCTGTTGATTAAAAGATTTGTAAAATATTTCACATCGGTAACGAATAAGGATGTCCTTTAAGTATCAGTTACTGAAAATCGGATTAAATGTTCTTTTCGTTAAATGAGTGATGAGTATGTCGTTTCTCAATGAAGCACCTAATTTATCGTATTTATTTAATTGAAAAAATTGGATTATTATGGGTTTACCAACTATATTGTAACTTTTCATTATGAGACAATTTCATTTACCAACTATAATGGAATTGTAATTTGAGTCAAAATGCTGAAAAAGTGCGATAATACGCGATTTTGTATTTACCAACTATAATGTAACTGAACATCTGGTGATAAAAAAGTGTGGAACCAGTAAAAAAAGTCTGGAACTAGTCATTTTACAAACATCAAGAAAGATCCCGATGATATATCGGGATCTTTTTAGCTTAGGAGGACAATTATGTCTGCAATAGGCCAGAACTTATTTCTTTGTTTCGAGAACTTACTAAAGAAGATAGAGATGAAATTATTGATTTTATAAAACTAAAGATTGTTCGGTACTAATCTTTCACGGGAGTTCCTTAATAATATGTCTTAGAAATACTCATTTTAATTTTGGTACATAAAAGTCACGATTTATCCATATGCCGATTATTCCTGGCATTTATGCATAAAAAAATTAAAAATGTGAGAAATGGTTTGAAAGAGCTTTGAAAGAAGGCGGTTGGAACCTCAGCATTAGATATACCCCAACTGATCTAAAATCAATTTACATAAGAAATGAATTTGAAGATTATGAAGAATGTAGATCGGTGGTAAAAGAATCATTACAAGGTCTTAACATAGAGACCTATTTACAGAGTGTGCAACTAATGAAACTTGCAAAGGAAATATTGAAAGACTATCCCTAAAAGTAAAACTTCAGCTAACATATAGTTAATTAAATTGTAAAAGAAGGTGTGAGGCGCTACTTCTTTAAGCGAACTAATGGGTACTAAAATTTTCTATTTACTATATCTTTTCTTTAAAGGAGAGACAAAATGCTCATTAAAAAGGTAATATTTTTACCGATTAGATTCAAATCTTCTTGTTCTAATACCTGGCCATTTAATTCAATTCGAAAACCAGAGTTTAGAAATGATAAAAGATCAAAGGATTTTTTGATTTTCTCGTTATTAAAGTCCGAATGAATTGTATCAATCAATTGAGTCCACACAGTAGGGGAACGTCATTTGATTAGCAATACAAAGTAAATAATCGGTTGTAGCATCAAAAACCTCTGCTAAAGATATTAAATGATTAATTTCAGGTCGTGCTACATTTCGCTCCCAATTAGAAATAACCTGTTTGGTTACCCCGATTTTATTAGCAAGTTCCCCTTATGTCCATTTATGGAGTAGTCTTAAATTTCTACATCGCTGTCCCAAAGTATTCATGAGTTCACCTCTATTGAGAATATCAAATAGTTTTTAACCCGACCCATCTGCTTACTAATTATACCTACTTATAGCCCATATTATAGCTTATTCATACCCTACTGTACCCTACGAGTAGCCTATGAATAGGATACGAAGTAAAATATAGCTAAAAAATATTACTTTGCTATTGTATAAAGCTGTGAGTTGTTATAATCTACATTTGTATTTTGAAGTAAAACTAAAATATATCTTAGGAGTAGAAAAAGATAACTGAACTTTACTCTGATTTAGTAGTTCTAAAAAGAAGGTGAATAATGAGCAAAATTCGATCAAGTAACTCTATAGCATCTATTCAACAGAAAATCAAAGAAGGAAGAGGTCAAGGCCACTTTTCGGAATATAAACCTTGGTTGACTGTACATGATGTACCTTCAATAGGGATAGTTACTCGAATTCTTGGTTGGAAAAGTGGTCGACTTCACCATTATCTGTCTGAACACTTTGAATTGGCACGTTATTACCAAATGGAGTGGTCAGAGCAAGAGATTGATATTCGCGAACAATTTCCTTTATTACCCCTAGATAAAACCCTCTATATTGACAAAAGTTAGGCATTAAACATCCAACTGACCCCAAGAATAAGCTTCCCATCATTATGACTACAGATATGTTACTTACAGTAAAACAAGAAGAAAGTATAAAATTTATTGCACATTCCGCAACCCGTAAAGCGCCAATATATCCCCAAGAAGGATGCGGATCGGGCATACGAGATCATTCGAACGATAATGGAACGTCTGGAATTAACGTTACACCCGACCAAAACGCGAGTATCCAACGGATTTTCCAGCAGAATATCCAGCTGACATCCAGTCACGTTTCCAGCCAGGCTTCCAGAAATTCGTCAGGTAATCATGTTAAGTTATCGCAAAGCGCAAGGATTCGGAGCACCGGCAGAGAATGTCTACAGGGAAGATCTCCCAAATCGGCCGGCACCCCGCCTGAATGTCGACACGCGTCGAATTCCTCGATTGATGGCAAACCATTCCCAGCGTTTCTTCTCCATTCGCTCTTTTTAGGCAAAATATTAACACCGTGTTGACCAAATTTAACTGAAGTTTTACTATACATTATTGGAAATTTTGATATAATTCTACCTAGGTCAACTTTCCAATTATGATAGAAAATAGAATTGGATGGTTTTTATACCTATCCAAGCTGTGTGCGAGAGACCAGTCCACTGGCTACCCAGCAAGCCGGCATGCGGAGACCGACAATTGTGGAAAATGACAGCCGAGAATATGTTGATCCATGACGTCAGAAGGTGGGGACCTGTTATATTCTGAGGACGGAAGAGCATATATTGATTTTTTTGCAGGTGCCGGGGCACTGAATTACGGTCATAACAACGATTATATCAAGGACCGGGTTCTCGATTACTTGACCTCCGACCGGATTATGCACGGTCTGGATATGTATACAATGGCCAAGCGCGAATTCTTCAAGAGCTTCTCGGAGCGGATCCTGGAGCCGAAGAAGCTGAATTACAAGCTTCAAGTCTGCGGTCCGACGGGGACGAACGCGGTGGAAGCGGCCCTTAAGCTCGCACGCAAGGCGAAGAAGAGAACCGGGATATTCGCATTCATGGGCGGCTTCCACGGCATGTCGATCGGCAGCCTGTCGGCGACAAGCTCCAAGTCCATGAGGGAAGGGGCGGGGCTTCCTCTGGGCGGAGTTACGTTCATGCCGCACCCGAGCGGGGCTTTCGCAGAAATGGATACGCTCAGCTATATCGAGAATATCCTGACTGATTCGCACTCCGGAATCGACAAGCCGGCCGCCAAGGCCGCTCTCGAGTTCCGGGACAGAGCCGCCCTGGAAGCCTAGGTGAAGCAGAAGGAAGAGTTTGTGCGCTCGTTCTTTGACAAAGAAATCAAGCCTCTGCATCCGTCCATCGCCATCCGCGGACTTGGCCTGATCTGGGGCATTGACGTCTCGGGCTTCACGGATGAAGCCGGGGCGAAGCGGATGACGGAGATCAGCTTCGAGAACGGGCTCATCATTGAAAGAGCCGGCAGAGGAGAACGCGTACTAAAGATCATGCCTCCGCTGACCGTCTCGATGGAGCATCTGGCCGCCGGCTGCGACATTATCAAGTCCAGTATGCAGCAGGTGATCTCTCAGGAGACCCAGGATTTGCTGGTAACGACCTAAGCTCGGCCAAGCCGGTGGCCGCCCCGGCAAGAGGCACGGAAGTGCCTTCCGGGGGCCGTGCGGCCCTGATGTTAAGATAACGCTTTCACCCTCATGCAACACCATCGTCACATCTAATCGTCAGGAAAAGCTCACTACTCCGCAGCCGGATCTTTACTTATCCACACCAGGCGGGGGAATATACAAATCGTACATAGAGTGTATCAATATCCCTTAAACATAGGCTTCGACAAAGGCAGCTCCGGTGCCGAATCCGGAGGTACGGCCGACTTCCTGCTGGCCGGCCGGAATCCTACAGCAAGCCTTACATCGATGGGAGGAACATCCCTTGTTCACCCCCAAATCCAATTCCGAAACCCAATGTTAAACCAAAGCCCGTCTTCGGGCGGCTCGTCCGCAGCAAGCATATTAAAGCAGAGGGGCCGGAAGCAGCCGCATCTCTTGCGTAGAACGATGCTCTTTGTTGTCTTTCACGCATGGGAGCCGAGCGGGACAGCTGCTAGGCAGAGGATTGCCGCATGCGATCAACCGGGCAAGCGAAGCGGTGACCTGGCGAAAGCCATTGACATTGTTGTCACATGTTTGAAAAGGCGGGGAGCGAGGCTGGAGCGTTGCTGCGGCATATGCTCCGCCGGATTGCTTTTACCGATGAAGAGAGGGGAACGATCCAGATGGCTTTTGAAAAAGAAACGTTGTTTTGGAACGAAAAATTCGGTAGCGACGATTATACCTTGACGCGGCTGCCTTACAGCAAAGCTCCAAGCTCCCTGGCGCCCATTATGACAACCGTCGGCGGGACGCTTTCGGAGGAAGTGGCGCAGCGCGTCCTTCAAATGAGCAAGGGCGCTCCGCTGGCCACTTTTATGATTTTGCTCGCCGGTGTTCAGTCGCTCTTGCATAAATATACAGGCGCTTCTGACATTCTGGTCGGCATTCCGGTTGTACGGAAACTGACGGAGACGCGCCGATCCGTTAATCATACGGTCATTTTGAAAAACTCGCTTTCGGCGGGTGCGACTTTTAAAACGCTTCTGAGCGAGCTGAGGACTTCCTTGCCGGAAGCGATTCAGCATCAACATATTCCGTTCTTGAAAATGACGGAGAAGCTGGACCTGCAATATGCAGACGGGATACCCGTCGTCCATACGCTAATATCCCTTAAGGAGCTGCATCTGGACGAAATCGGGCAAAACGTGGTCACAGATTGTTCCTTTGAATTCAGCTTAACCGGCGGGACGATACAGCTAGCGCTGTCATATAACGAGCACTTATATGACTCCGAGTTCATGACTCGGGTCGTCGGCCATCTGAATCGCCTGCTGGCCGTGGGGCTTCACGAGTTGGAGCTGGACATCGTGCGGGCGGACATGCTGTCGGAGGACGAGAAATTTCAATTGCTGCAAAGCTTTAACGATACCGAGAAGGACTATCCCCGTGATCGGACGATTCATCAGCTCGTGGAGGAGCAGGCGAAGCGGGTGCCCGAAGCGACGGCGGTTGTCTTTGAGGGGCGGCGGCTTTCGTACGCGGAGCTGAACGAACGGGCGAACCGGCTGGCGCGGACGCTGCGATCGGTCGGCGTGCTGCCCAATCAGCTGGTAGGCTTGATGGCCAGGAGATCGCTGGAGACGGTCGTTGGCATTCTGGCGGTTTTGAAAGCTGGCGGTGCCTACGTGCCGATCGACCCGGAATACCCGGAAGAACGCATCCGCTACATTCTGGAGAACTCGAACGCGCAGCTGCTGCTGACTCAAAGGGAGTTGCTGCAGCAGGTGCCGTTCGAAGGGACCGTGGTGGCGCTGGATGACGAGCAGGCCTACAGCGACGATGGCTCGAACCTGGAGCCGGCCAGCGGTCCGAACGATCTGGCTTATGTCATCTATACATCAGGTACGACGGGCAAACCCAAAGGGGTCATGCTGGAGCATCGCGGGCTGGTCAGCCTGAAACTGACGTTTGCCCATACGCTTCACACGACCGAACAGGATCGAGTGCTGCAATTCGCCAGCCTATCGTTCGATGCGTCGTGCTGGGAGATGTTCAACGCTCTGTATTTTGGGGCGACCTTATATATACCGTCAACCGAGACGATTTTGGATGATCAGCTGTTCGAACGTTTCATGAACGAGCATGCAATTACGATCGCCACTTTGCCGCCAACTTATGCGGCTTATTTGAATTCAGACCGCCTGCCGAGTCTGAGCAGGCTCATCACGGCGGGCTCCGCCGTTTCAGCCGAATTCGTGCAGCAGTGGAAAGACAAGGTACAGTACTATAATGCGTACGGTCCGACGGAAGCCTCGATCGCCACATCCGTGTGGGCGGCGTCTACGCATGACACCGAACGCAGAGCGATACCGATCGGACGTCCGATCTGGAACCATCGCTTGTATATACTGGGCGCACAGAATCAGCTGGCGCCTATCGGAGTGGAGGGAGAATTATGCATCGCGGGCGTCGGCCTCGCCCGGGGATATTGGAACCGGCCGGATCTGACGGCGGAGAAATTCATCGAACACCCGTTTGAGCCCGGAGAGAGACTGTACCGGACGGGCGACTTGGCCCGCTGGCTGCCGGACGGAAATATTGAGTACTTGGGCCGGATTGACCATCAGGTGAAAATCCGTGGATTCCGGATCGAGATCGGCGAGATTGAAGAGCAGCTTCTGAAGATCGACTCCGTGCAGGAGACGATCGTAATCGCGCGGGAAGGCAAAAGCGGGCAAGAACTGTGCGCTTACCTGGTCGCGGGCCGCCCGCTTACGCTCGGCGAGCTGAGAAGCGAGCTGGCGCAAAAATTGCCGAATTACATGATTCCGGCGCATTTTGTTCAGCTTCCGCGGATGCCGCTCACGCCTAACGACAAAATCGATCGCAAGGCTTTGCCCGCACCGGAAGGAAACGCGCTGACCGGCGGCGCGTACGTAGCTCCCCGCAATGAAGCCGAGCGGACGCTTGCCGATGTGTGGCAGGCGGTATTGAACGCCGATCGCGTTGGGGTAACGGATCATTTCTTCGAGCTGGGCGGAGACTCGATCAAGTCCATTCAAGTATCTTCGCGGCTTCATCAAGCCGGGTACAAGCTGGAAATCCGGGATTTGTTCAAATATCCGACTATTTCACAGCTCAGCCTGCATGTGAAACCGATCGGACGTACCATCGATCAAGGCGAAATAACGGGTGAAACGGCGCTGACGCCGATTCAGCATTGGTTTTTCAAGAGCTCCTTTGCGGACCCGTATCATTTCAACCAGTCGGTGATGCTGTATCGGAAGGAACGCTTCGACGAAGAGACGGTGCGTCAGGTGCTGCAAAAGCTGGCTGAGCATCATGACGCCTTGCGGATGGTGTTCCGCAAGACGGAACAAGGGTTTAGCGCGCGGACCCGCGCGAT
The DNA here is from genome assembly GCF_024213325.1 of Paenibacillus sp. MZ03-122A. Taxonomy (NCBI): domain Bacteria; kingdom Bacillati; phylum Bacillota; class Bacilli; order Caryophanales; family Paenibacillaceae; genus Paenibacillus; species Paenibacillus sp. MZ03-122A. Next base: position 55,779 of record NZ_JANAVI010000022.1, read on the forward strand.
TCAGGAAGGCGGGCTGTTCACGCTGGACGTGTTCGACTTCAAGCATGCGGAGAATACCGCGCAGGCTGTGGAAGCGAAGGCAACGGACATTCAAGCGGGTATCGATCTGGAGAACGGGCCCCTCGTGAAGGCGGGACTGTTCCGGTGCGCGGACGGCGACCATTTGCTGCTCGCGGTTCATCATGCCGTGGTGGACGGCGTGTCTTGGCGCATTTTGATGGAGGATTTCGCTCTGGGTTACGAGCAGGCCGGCAAAAGCGAGGAAATTCGTTTCCCTGCGAAAACGGATGCGTACCGCACTTGGTCCGAGCAGTTGGCCGCTTACGCGCAAAGCCCGGAGATGGCGAAGGAACGGGCCTATTGGCAGGCCGTGGAACAAATTGCGGTTCCGGCCGTGCCGAAGGATCTGGAGGCAGAGGTTACGACGCAGCAGGACAGCGAATCGCTGTTCGTCCGTTTGACTCCCGAAGAAACGGAGCTGCTGCTGAAGCGGGTTCACCGGGCCTACAACACCGAAATGAACGATATTTTGGTAACGGCGCTCGGCATAGCCGTTCGCAAGTGGACGGGACACGAACGGGTGCTGATCAATCTCGAAGGACACGGACGCGAATCGATCGGAACGAATATCGACATCACGCGCACAGTCGGCTGGTTTACGACCAAGTTTCCGGTCGTCCTGGAGCCGGAAACCGACCGGGATTTGGCCTATCAGATTAAACAGGTCAAGGAAAGCTTGCGCCGCATTCCGAACAAGGGGCTTGGGTACGGCGTATGCCGCTATCTCTCCCAATCGGAGGATGGCTTTGTTTGGGGCGCAGAGCCGGAAATTAATTTTAACTACCTCGGCCAGTTCGACGATGATGTCAATCAGGACGAGATCGGCATATCTTCTTATTCCAGCGGCAGCCCGGCCAGCGACCGGCAGGCCCGCAGCTTTGTGCTGGATATCAACGGCATGGTGCTGGACGGCGCTTTATCGCTCGATCTCAGCTACAGCCGGAAGCAGTATCGCAAGGAAACGATGGAAGCCTTCGCTCAGCGGCTTGAGCAAAGTCTCCGAGAGCTCATTACCCACTGCGCAGGCAAAGAAAACACGGAATTGACGCCGAGCGACGTGCAATTTAAAGGCTTGACCATCGCGGAATTGGAGCAAATCGCCCAGCGCTCGGGCCATCTCGGGGAAATTGAAAATATTTACTCGCTTACGCCGATGCAGAAGGGCATGTGGTTCCACAGCGCGCTTGACCGGCAAACGGCCGCTTACTTCGAGCAGACGCGGTTTACGATGCGGGGAGCGCTCGACGTCCAGCTTTTCGAGAGGAGCTGGATGGAGCTTGCGAAACGTCATCTGGTGCTGCGGGCGAATTTTGTGAAAGGACCGGCGGGCGAGCCGCTGCAAATCATATACCGCGACAAGCCGGTCGGCTTTGAATATGAAGAGCTGCTTCATTTGCAGGCGGACGAGAAACAAGCGTATTTGGATAAAAAGGCCGAGGATGACAAGCTTCGCGGCTTCGACATGGAACATGACGCGCTCGTTCGGGTTACGATCCTGCGCACCGAAGAGCAAAGCTATCATGTGCTGTGGAGTTTCCAGCATATTTTGATGGACGGCTGGTGCCTGCCGCAGCTGACGCAGGAGCTGTTTGAGACGTACTCGGCCTTGGCATCCGGCAAGCAGCCAGCGGGAGATAAGGGATCGGATTATGGCGCTTATATCGAATGGTTGGAGAAACAGGACGATCAGGCGGCATCCGGCTATTGGACGGCATTCCTGGCAGGTTATGAAGGGCAAACCGTACTCCCGGGACAAAAGGAACCGGCGCCAAACGGCAGATTTACGGCTGATCACGTCACCGCTGAGCTGGGCAAGGACTTGAGCGAGCGGATGGACCGGGTGGCGAAACAGCGCCTGGTTACGGTCAATACGCTGCTGCAAGCCGCTTGGGGCGTGATGCTGCAAAAATATAACGGAACAAACGATGCCGTATTCGGCAGCGTCGTGGCCGGAAGACCGGCGGAAATCCCGGGCATCGAGTCCATGATCGGGCTGTTCATCAATACGGTGCCGGTTCGCGTCACGAGCGAAGCGGACACCGTGTTCGCCGACCTGATGGCGAAGCTCCAAGAGCGGGCGCTGGAGTCCGGGCGTTATGATTACTATCCGCTGTATGAAATTCAAGCCCGCAGCGTGCAAAAGCAGAACCTGATCAACCATATCATCGCTTTCGAGAACTATCCAGTGGACGAGCAGATGGAGCAGGCGGGCGACCAGCAGCACGGCGACCTGACCATCGCTGACGTTCAGATGGAGGAGCAGACGAACTATAACTTCAACGTGACCGTGGTGCCGGGAGTCGAGATCGAAATTCGATTCGACTTTAACGCCGAAGTGTTCGATAAAGACAGCATCGAGTTGCTCAAGGGGCATCTCGTCCATCTGCTGGAGCAGGTGACGGATAACCCGGAAATTACCGTGGGCGATCTGGAACTTGTGACGGAGGCGGAAAAGGCCGACCTTCTCGGACGTTTTAACGACACCACCACGGAATTTCCGCGCGGGAAGACGCTCATTCAATTGTTCGAAGAGCAGGCGGAGCGCATCCCGGATGCAGCCGCCATCTCCTTGAATGAGCAAGAGCTGACCTACCGCGAGCTGAACGAACGCGTCAACCGCCTTGCCCGTACCTTGCGTAGCCACGGGATATCCAAAGGCCGTCTGGTCGCCATTATGGCTGAGCGTTCCATCGAAATGGTGGTGGGCATGCTGGCGGCACACAAAGCCGGAGCGGCTTACGTACCGATTGACCCGGAATATCCCGAGGAGCGTATCCGTTTCTTGATTGAGGATTCGGGAGCGCAGGTCATGCTGACGCAAAGCCGCTTGCGCGAGCTCCTGGCGGGTTCGGACTCCGTGATCTTACTGGATGACGAGTCCTTCTATCACGAGGACGGCACAAATCTAAATCCGGGCACCGAAGCGACGGATCTGGCCTGCGTCATCTATACGTCAGGCACGACGGGCAAGCCGAAAGGCAACCTTGTTTCGCACCGCAACATCGTGCGGATCGTGCGAAATACGAATTATATCGACATCACCGAACGGGATCATGTCCTCCAGCTTTCGAGCTATTCGTTCGACGGAGCGATTTTCGATATTTTCGGCGCTTTGACCAACGGGGCGCGGCTGGTGCTGGTTCCCCGCGAGACTTTGCTGGAAATCGTCCGGCTGGCGGATCTCATCCAGCGTGAGCGCATCTCGGTCATGCTGATTACGACGGCTTTCTTCAACGTCCTTGTAGATGTGAACGTCGATTGCCTGCGGGATGTCCGGGCGATTTTGTTCGGAGGAGAGCGAGTGTCGGTCGGACATGTGCGTAAAGCGCTCGCCCATATCGGACCGGGCAGGCTCAACCACCTGTACGGCCCGTCGGAAAGCACGGTTTATACCACGTACCTTCCGGTCGACTTCGTCGATGAGTCGGCGGTTACCGTACCCATCGGACGGCCGATCAGTAATACGAAGGTGTATATCGTCGACAGCCGGAATAAGCTTCTGCCGATCGGCGTGGCCGGGGAGCTTTGCGTCGGCGGAGAAGGCTTGGTACGGGGCTACAATAACCGGCCGGAGCTGACGGCGGAGAAATTTGTGGACAATCCGTTTGTGCTGGGAGAGCGCATGTACCGGACGGGGGATTTGGCGAAATGGCTGCCGGACGGCACGATCGAATACGTGGGACGGACGGACGACCAAGTGAAAATCCGCGGCTTCCGCATTGAGCTGGGCGAGATCGAAGCTCAGCTTCAGAAAGTGGAGGGAATTCGGAAAGCGACAGTATTCGCGAGGGAAGACGCCTCCGGCGAGAAGCAGCTTTGCGCCTATTATGAAGCGGACCGCGAGCTTCCGGCGGCCGAGCTGAAGAGCGTGCTTTCCCAGGAACTGCCGGCCTATATGATTCCGGCGTACCTGATCCAGTTGGAGAGGCTCCCGCTGACGACGAACGGCAAGGTCGACCGCCGATCACTCCCGGCGCCGGAGGAGAGCTTGCAACCGGGCGAAGAACGTACTCCGCCTCGGACTCCGCTGGAAGCCAGCTTGGCGGGAATTTGGAAAAGCGTGCTCGGACTGGAGCACATCGGGGTTCATGACAACTTCTTCGACCTGGGCGGCCATTCCCTGCGGGCGACGACACTGGTGAGCAAGGTGCATCAGGAGCTGAACGTCGAGCTGCCACTGCGCGACGTATTCCGCTACTCGACGATCGAAGAGATGGCTCTCGCCATCTCCCGGATCGGAGAGCAGTCGTTCTCGTCGATTCCGCTGGCGGGCGCAAGAGCATATTATCCGCTTTCCTCAGCTCAGAAGCGGCTGTTTATCCTGAATCAGCTGGAAGGGGCCGATCAGAGCTACAACATGCCGGGCGTGCTGCTGCTGGAAGGATCGATTGACCGGAGCCTGCTGGAGAAGGCTTTCCGCGGACTGATCGCACGGCACGAAACGCTGCGAACCGGCTTTGAGATCGTACAAGGCGAAGCTGTACAGCGCATTTACGAGAGCGTCGACTTTGCCGTCGAGTACCGTCATGTGAGCGAGGAAGAAGCGCCCGAAGTCGTGCAGGCCTTCATCCGGCCTTTCGACTTGGCGAAGCCTCCGCTGCTGCGGGCGGAGCTCGTAGAGCTGGCAGCCGAACGTTATTTGCTGATGTTCGACATGCACCATATCGTCTCCGACGGGGTTTCGATGGACGTGTTAGTCGAGGAACTCGTTCGTATGTACGGCGGCGAGTCATTAGAGCCTTTGCGCATTCAATACAAGGACTATGCGGTATGGCAGCAGTCGGACGAGCAAAAAGTGCAGTTGAAACGCGAGGAAGCTTACTGGCTGGACCGTTACCGGGGCGAGCTGCCGGTTCTGGAAATGCCGACGGACTATCCGCGTCCTGCCGTGCAGAGCTTTGAGGGACAAACGCTGACGTCCTTCGTGGACGAGGCAACGAACGAAGGCTTGAAGCAGCTGGCCGCTCAAAGAGGAACGACGCTGTATATGGTGCTGCTTGCGGCATATACCGTGCTTTTGCATAAATACACAGGTCAGGACGATTTGATCGTCGGAACGTCGATTGCGGGCAGAATGCACGGAGACACGCAGCCTTTGATCGGAATGTTCGTCAATACGCTGGCGCTCCGCATTTATCCGGCTTCGGAGAAGACCTTCCTGTCGTATCTGGAAGAAGTGAAAGAAACGACCTTAGGCGCTTATGAGCATCAGAATTATCCGTTCGAAGAGCTCGTTGATAAAGTGCAGGTCAGCCGGGATTTGAGCCGCAACCCGCTGTTTGACACGATGTTCTCCCTGCAAAACTTGGAGGATAAAGAGTTTGAGTTGGAAGGGCTGAAATTGTCCCCGTATCCTAGCGAATACGGCACGGCCAAGTTCGACCTGAGTGTGGATGTTACGGAAGAAAACGGCGGCCTGGAGTTCAGCTTTGAATTCGCAACGGCTCTTTATAAAGAAAGCACGATCCGGCGGCTGTCGACTCATTTCGGACATTTGCTTGCGGCGATCGTAAGCCGTCCGGATGCGAAGATTGCCGAGCTGAACTTGCTGACGGCAGAGGAAAAAGAGCAAATTCTCGGCGCGTTTAACCCGGCGCAGTCGGAAGCGGCTCCTGTGGCGGCGTTCCACCGGCTGTTCGAGGAACAGGCAGAACGCACGCCGGAAGCGGCAGCTGTCGTGTACGAGAATGACCGGCTGACGTATGCGGAGCTGAACGAGCGGGCGAACCGCTTGGCGGCCACGCTGCGCGTAAGCGGCATCGGCCGGGAGTCGATCGTCGGCATTCTCGCCGAGCGTTCGGTGGACTTGCTGGTGGCCGTGCTGGCCGTCTGGAAAGCGGGCGGGGCGTATGTGCCGCTCGACCCGGATTACCCGGCGGAGCGCGTGCGGTTCATGCTCGAAGA
>NZ_JANAVI010000023.1:0-40565 GCF_024213325.1 Paenibacillus sp. MZ03-122A
ATGAGCCCGGTACAATACCGAGCTCATGCCCAACTGGTTGCATAAAAATAGTTGTCTAACTTTAAGGGGTCACTTCAATCTGTGGGCTGCTTTTTTCCTATGAGAAGCAACCAAATTAGATCCTCTATTTAAGCTTTGTGTTACCTGGATATAGACCGTATTCCTTAGTCAGAGCGGTCTATTTCTTTTTCACGTAGGTAAGCAATGCCAGAATAAACATGCCAAACCCCTGATCATCAAGGAAATCGCGTCTTTAACCTCCATGGGCATCACTTCCCTTCGGGGAGACTAGCCGACCGCCCTTTTAGCCGTATGTTGTACTGGCAAAGTATATCATAAAACAATCGCTTTTAAGATTGAAAATGCTTAAATGCGTAATTGTGGTAACAAATGACCCGACTAAGATAGACATTATCTTAGCCGGGTTATTTTACGACGGCAGCGCCTTGACATCCTGAACAGGCATTCACTATAATTCAGATAGAAATCGCTTCCACTTTTCTTTTTATTTATTCTGTGGAACCGGTTCCTTGAAATGTGTAGCTAAGTCTCATTCACTGTTTATGAATGTAATCTCTAAATAAGGTGGCATCGTTATGTTTAAATGGTTGAAAAAGAAGGCGGCTCCTCGTATTGAACAATTTGACATGGTAGCACCAATCAAGGGAAAAGTGGTTTCCCTTGAAGAGGTTCCAGATCCTGCGTTCTCCACGAAGGCTATGGGGGAAGGTATCGCTATTCATCCGACTGAAGGTAAAGTGACTGCTCCTTTCGCGGGTAAAGTGGTCCACGTGATGGAGAAAAGTAAGCATGCTCTAATCATTGAGCATGAATCCGGTGTACAAATTTTGATACATGTCGGGATTAATACAGTTTCCCTCAAAGGACAAGGGTTTAACCCTCACGTTCAAACAGGAGATAACATTAAAGCAGGGCAATTACTGATGGAGTTTGATCTAGACGCGATTCAACAGGGTGGCTTGCCTGTAATTACGCCGGTAATCGTTCCAGACGGGCAAGAGATGATCAGTCATGTGGAAATCTTGGAAGGTACATCCGCCTCTTCAGAGGTACCCGTATTAAGAGTTCACTTAAAAGCCTAGTCTCATTCAGAAAAGACTAGCCAGTAATTCCTGGTTAGTCTTTTCTTTAGATGATTCACTGACTGGTCAAGGATCGGGTATGACCATGTGATCAAAAGCTAGGTTCACATATTTCAGATATCCGCTGATTACAATTGCCTCCGTACAGCCCTCCATGAAAGCAGATCACTTTTTTAATATCATATGGCAGCAGGTTTTTAAGAGATTCTTTGGCCATATTGAAATCACAGCAGTATTGCGGGTCTGGAGCCAATAATTTGCCGCTTACCACGCGTAGAGCATCTCCTGCAATCAGGGTTTGACTGGATTTATGATAGAAACTTAGGTGTCCTGGTGTATGTCCAGCAGTATCTATAACTACGATCCCCCCACAGAAGGGTAATTCCTCTCCGGCAACGATGGTGGAGTTTACAATAGCCTTTGGGGGATTTTCAAGTGTACGCCGGAATGCGTGTCTCCACTCTACCGGAACGGATTCGGGCATGGCGCTTACAGCTTGATCTATTGCTTCTGGAGTCAGCTTTATAAGCTGTTGTTCTCCCTGTATATAAGGCTTTTCGATAGAACTGGCTAATACTTGAACTGGGGATGAAGAAGCCCGGATTATATCTGCTAAACTGCCGATATGATCAAGATCTTGGTGTGTTATTAATATGAAGGTAAGTTTATGGATTGTTAATCCGGTGCCTAGAATAGCCTCATGCAAAAGTGAGAGTTGCCCGGGGTAAGCCGTATCAACTAAAATCATGTTATCTTCGTCCCACATTAAAGTGGGGTGAATACTCTCTATACTTCCCATAATGTTAGCAGAAACCTGGAGCATGTGTATTCCCTTGTCTAATTGCATCGAATCCCTCCCATAAGAGTTGATGTAATACCAAGGAATCGTATCATGAAATATAAATATGTAAACATATATTATATCACAAAAATAATTATTTGTAAATACATAGAATTTTAAATTTGTGTGACAGTTAGGAGTGATGACGTGAAGAAAATTTATTTTGTCAGACATGCCCAAGCAACAGGACAGGAACCAGATGCCCGACTTACCGATGAGGGTACCCGACAAGCTGAGTTGTTAGTTGATTTTATGGAGAATGTAGGTGTGGAATATATTGTGTCCAGCCCGTGGAAACGGGCCGTGCGAACCATTCAGCCCTTGGCTGAACGGAAACAGTTGCAGGTGTATACTGATGTACGTCTTCAAGAACGGGTACTTAGCCATGAGCATTTGGACCATTGGCTGGACGTGCTGGAACAGACCTATTTGGACGAGGACTTGAAGCTGGAGGGAGGGGAATCATCCCGTGAAGCAGTAGATCGAGGAATCCAGCTTGTTCAGGAGCTTATAGAGCGGGCGGAAAAAACGGTTATCATTGTAACTCATGGAGCTTTACTATCTCTTCTCATTCGACATTACGATCCGCAGTTTGGGTTTGAGGACTGGAAAAAGATTTCGAATCCCGACGTGTATTTGCTAGAGCTGAAAGAAGCAGAAGCCAAGATTCACAGAGTGTGGAATACGGGTTGAAATGAATAAAGCACGTTCACCATAAGTGCAGAATGGAATCGAAAGGGGAGGCGCATGTTGAATGCAAACCGTTTTTTAGAATTAGAAAAGGCGTTGTTTCAAGCTTGGTCTTTGGAGTCTAGTTCTAAATGGACAGCAAATAATCCTGCGGCTGGACAATGTGGTGTCACAACGCTTGTCGTTCAGGACAGGCTTGGCGGCGATATTTTGAGGACATGGCTGGATAGTGGCTGGCATTATTACAACCGTATTGGTGAGGACATTATAGATTTTACGAGGTCGCAATTTTCAATCTCTCCACAATATCAGGATGTATACTCCAACCGGGAGGAGGCTTTTTCGGACACCAATGCAGAGCAGTATGCAGCCTTAAGTCGGAGATTAAAGGAATTTCTAAACGAAGAAGAATAAGGGGATTTAAATCTGGATGCAGTCATAAAGACGTGATTTTTGAACCTGATCCAATGGAAGGTACTTTTTGTTGCCCAATATACATTAAAGAGCTGAGTAATCAGTAAAATTCTTGAAGATAAAAGCTGTATTTACGTTATAAAATGGGCTATACTGAGGTAAGAATAGTAAAGGAGTCGTGCGCTAACACGACTCCAGTATACAACCACTGCTTAAAGAGCAGTCGGCAGTAGGGTCCAACAATAGACCGTTACCCTGGATCGGGGCGGTCTATTTCTTTTTCATGTAGGTAAGCAATGCCAGAATGAACATGCCGAACATGATCATCAAGGAGATTGCGTCTTGAGATATTAATTACTTAATTACGTATTTTCTTGGAGAGTACTATAAAATAAACTCTAATGCAGCCAATGACCGGGAATGCTTAGAGAAGGGGGCAGTTTGGTTTTACAATTGCCCTTAGCCGAATTTAATTGCGCCTGTGTAAGAAAGATACTTCCTTCCAGATTAGCCCCACTTAAATCAGCATCTCTAAAATCCGTACCGATCAAGTCTGTCATTCTCAGATCAGCCTCTCGCAGATCAGCAGCAATCATTAAAACCCCTCTCAGGTTGGTACCTCTAAGATTAGCGCCTCTCAAATTGGCCCCGATAAGGTCTCTACTCCTGATTTTTTTACTATATTTATTGTGCTCCACGTTTTTCTTACCTTTTTCTCGTACTAACTCACTTGTTTGTAAAAGTAAATCATTGACTAACGCCCTATGGGTTGGTACATGAAGATTTATGAGGGATTTTGGATCTTGATCCGTAAGCTGCTCGGTTTTCGCCATAGCTTTTTGTAAGTCTGTATAGATGGGTTGAGTTTCTTTTAAGTTAAGGGCTTCATTGAGGTAATAAAGCATTTCATGAAGCTGTTGCATGATGGGAAATATATTGAACATTTCCTCAGCTATTGCCGGATCGTCTCGCCAGCTTTTTCCCTTGTATGTAACTTGGGAAACTTTTTGACCTGCTCCAAAGCAATCATATACCGTACAGCCTCGCAAGCCGTTGTTTCTTAGATTCTTATGAATATCACAACGATAATCCGCATTTAGGTTTTGACAAGGGGTTCCTCCATCCTTATTAAAAGCAAAATCAGCTGATTTTGCATAAGGCAAGGCTACACAGCATAAACCAAAACATTGTTCACAATTTGCACTATACAATAAACACACATCCTTTTACTGGCACCTATTAAATATAATATTACCAAAAAAAGATGGAGCATGGTCTATTGTTTTTTCGTAGACTTCTAGAGTCTGCTGGATCGTTTAGAGAAGAAATTTAGTCTTTTGCCAGGTTCAATTGCCATGAGACTCCGTATTTATCTTCAACCCACCCAAATTGTTGGCTTACGGGAGAGGCTTCAAGGGGCATTAGAACTCGGCCTTCCTGAGATAGCTGGTCAAACACGCTATGGATTTCTTCTTCCGAATCACAAGTGACGAATAGCGATAGAGCTGGGGTAAAAGGGTGTTTGTCCTGATGGTTATAGTCTATAGCCATAAAAGTCTGCCCTTTGAGGTTGAATACGGCATGTAACACGGTCCCATCTTCCTGATGAAAAATGCTCATGATACCAGACGGCTTAAATACAGAGGTATAATATTGCATGGCTTCTTCTGCTTGACCGGAGAACATGAAAAATGTTGTGATTTTTGGACTGGAATCATGCATGAGATCAACTCCCTAGATTGTATCGTAGATGATAACATCTTTCCTCTTTTTTAATAGAAATATTCAGCATTAGAGAAGTGCTTCATGAAGACGTACACACGTGAAAGGAGAAAGACAGGATAATGGACGCGACAGCAAGACTTATGGATATGTTCGGCTCAGCTAAGAAGCTGGATGCCAGCATCATTTCTGCCTATACGGATGTGGTTGCCCAATATGGGACAGTGGAGGATGCGTGGGAGTTATATAGGCTTTTTGTAGAAGATCCCCATCATTATATCCGGGGGTTGCTCCTTCAGCCGATCATGAGATGCGGGGATGTTACTTTGGCGCAGGATATGTACGAGCGTTACGTCCGAAATCAGGCATCCCCAGAACATATACCTGACGGTGTGCTGTATGCGCTAGGTTATTTGGGTTATGTGGAGGTTGCTGCTGATCTCGTCGCTTTGGTGAACGGACCGTATGGAGCTGTGTCTGTGGATGCCTGTTTGGGACTGGTACATCTTCCATGCGAAATGTATCGTGAGAAACTGGCGGCTGAATTGGAAAAAGCGCTGGATCAGAATTTGTTTAATGAATTCTTACCTCTGTTAAGCTTCAAATGCACGACTGAAGATATGATTCCGCGATTGGTACATTGGGGAGAGCAACATGCTTCCGTAGACTGTAATGCAGGAATTATTGCTGGAATCGCATTGTTTGGAGAAGGGCAGAAGGAGACGATCCGATCTATCCTGTGGAATCCGTTTTGGGAGGCTCATGGAACGGCTACAGGCAGTTGTGTGTGGTCTTATTTTGCTATGCAGCATGTAGGACTAACCTTTAGGGAGCTTGTTCAGGATATAAAAAGCTACGATACATCCAAAAAAGATGTACAGACATTGGAATACCGTTTGGACGTGCTACATGAGATGTTGGAACTAAAGCTAAGCTATACAGCCCGACCGATCCGGTTCGCTCGCAGCAATGAGGAATCATTTGGTCAGCTATATAGCGATTTGTTTAGCTGGTCTAACGAACATCACGATGACTCTATTATAGGCTGGATGAATGAACAGTTGGGGGTTGAGCACCGACTACTGGAACGGTATTATGAGCTAAGGAAACGAATCGAGATTAAAATGGTGCATGAAATTGAGCTGGAGCATGTTCAGAAAGGGAGTTAATCGTATCAGGAAATAAGAATTTTTGATGTAAAAGGACGAAATGGCGGAGTTTGGCGGCGATATGGGGATTCGCCCAGTCCGCGGGCTGATGTCCCGCATAGGATACATCAGCCTAGAACACAAGGAGTGAAACACATGTCTTTACTGCCACAAGTTCCTTTCGGAACGCAACCGGGTACTCCGGGTCCATTCACGCCGTCAGGTCCTTCGATTTCACAATTTCCTGATATGCAGGATTCGTTCCCATCTCCGATAGGTCCGCCACCAGGCCCAGGGCCTTTTTCGCCACAGCCGTTCTCACCGCCGCCGCAGGGGCCATTCGGTCCGCAAGGTGGGCAGCAAACTCAAGCACCAACTTCCCCACCACCGCAATTTACGCCACCCAAGCCGCTGGTTTCGGCGTATGCGGTTGACCCTGGAGCCATCTTTGGTTGTTTGTTCCGCAACACGTTTGTATGGCTGACGAACGGAGAGCGTTTCTGGATGTACCCTGTCTTTGTAGGCAGGACATCCGTAGCGGGTTTTCGGTGGAGTGGACGTTTTTGGTTTTATTATGGTGTAGACACTAACCGTATTGAGTCGTTTAGCTGTTATTGGTAATAGCGCAGCTTTAGGGAAGAGCGGGGCTTAACGGGATGATGGCTGATGGCACTGTCAAGAGAGGTAAATGGGCACATGAGGTAAAGTGAAGCGAAAATAAAAAGACTGAGAGAGCGCTCATCGCGTTCCCTCAGTCTTTTTTGCTATTCCATCCACCAACGTTTAAAATTGCCCCACCATGATTTCTTTTCGGCTTGTCGCTCCGCTTGGTCAGTTGGTGTTGATGCCGGTGGGTTATCTTGCCCCGACAGCGTCTCCTTCGGCTCCGTGCCGCTGACAAATACCTCCAGCCGCTTATCCGGGCTGTCCGGTGCAGCCAGTTTGCCGCTGGCCGGATCAATATAAGCGCTGACTACGCCGTCGGGGATAGGAAAGATTTTGGGCGGCACATTCTCCAGCGCTTTCTCCGTATATTGCGCAAAAATTGGAGCCGCCCTTCGGGCATCCTGTGTGCTGATGTCCTTGCCCTTGTCATAGCCAACCCAGACAGCGGTGGATAGTTCGGGGGTAAAGCCGACCATCCACGCATCGGTGTTGGTCGTGCCGCTCTTGCCGGCAACCGGGCGCTTGATCAGCTTCGCGACCCGGTTGCCGGTGCCGCCTTCTTCGAACACGCCTTCCATGAGGCGTGTGAGGACATAGGCGGAGGCGGGCTTCACCACCTGCACGGGCGCGGCTTGGGGCGCTTCGTACAGCGACCGCCCGGCCGCATCGGTAATGCGCAGCACTGCCACCGGAGCCACCTTTTGCCCGCCGCTGCCGATGACCGAGAAGGCCGAGGCCATCTCGAACGGGCTGACGGGTGACACGCCCAGCGCCAGCGAAGGTACGGGCTTGAGCTCGCTTGTAATGCCCATTTTGCTGGCGAGGTCCATGACCTTGTCCGTTCCCACCTTCAAAATGGTGCTAACGGCATAAATATTATCGGACGCCGCAATTGCGCGCCGAAGATCTATTTCGCCCAAGTATTTGTCTCCAAAATTTTTGGGCTTATAGGTCTTGCGGTTGTTATCGTAGTGGAACAACGTCGGTCGGCTTTCGAACTTGGACGTACTCGTCAATTCGCCGGAATCCAGCGCGCTCAGATACATAATCGGCTTGAAGGCTGAGCCCGGCTGCCGGGTTGTGGCCAGCGCATGATTATATTGATTTCCGACATAGTTCGTTCCGCCGACCATGGCCTTGACATGTCCGTTGCGCGGGTCCATGGAGATTAACGCGGTTTCCAGTCCGTTGCTGTTCTTCATGCCTTCGTTTACAGCCGCCTCGGCTGCCTGCTGCATGTGCATGTCCAGCGTGGTATAAATACTCAGTCCGCCATGCTCAAGCACCCCTTCGCTAATCCCAAGTTGATGAGTCGCCAGCTGGCGAACGTAATCGCGGAACCAGGGAGCGGTTTCCACTGTCCGGCGCTGGCTCTCGGGCCGCAGGGCCAGCATTTCCTCATAGGCCTTGGTGGCTTCAGCCGGAGTAATCTTGCCAGTGAGCGCCATGGAGTCCAGTACAATTTTCTGCCGATCCTTTGCATTTTTCATATGATTATACGGTGAATAGTAGGTCGGTCCTTTCGGAATACCCGCCAACAGGGCACTTTCGGCCAAATCCAGATCCTTTGCGGATTTACCGAAATACATTTGCGAAGCTGCTTCAATGCCATAGGCGCCGTGACCATAGTAAATTTCATTCAAATACATTTGCAGCAGCTCATTCTTGGTGTACTTCATTTCAAGCTGTGCGGTATAAATGGCCTCCTTGGCTTTGCGCGTCCACGTTTTCTCATGAGATAAGTACAGATTACGTGCAAGCTGCTGAGTCAGCGTGCTGGCCCCTTGCGACATATCCCAGCGGGTCAGATTAACGATTACCGCCCGGCCCAGACCTTTGAAATCAAAGCCAAAATGATCGTAAAACTTCCGATCTTCCACAGCCAGGGTAGCTGCAATCAAATCGGGTGAAATGTGATCAAGCTGGACCGGAATGGATTCCTTGCCTCCAGCAGAGAAAGTGGCGATGACTTGTCCCTGACTATCTAGCAGACGTGAATTCCGATCCGTATCCGCGAGCGGAAGGCTGGTCGTGTACAAATAGGCGAGCAGGATGCAGGCGGCGATGACCGTCAGAATAGTGAGAGACATCAGTCCTTGAAAGCATCGAAGCCAAAGCGGTTTACGCTTGGGGGATCGCCCGGTCGTATCGGTCATCATGCCACCTCCTTCCATAGTTGATGTTCTCAGTATAGTCAATCCGAAAGCGTCTATTCATCAGATACACACACGTATCTATTTTAAACAAGATTAAATCTCCAAATTGCTTTTGCAGTCCATTCAGGTATCACTTATAATGCAAAAAGTGTGAAATTCCAATGCGTTTGGTACAATAAATATAGCAAACTCGGCGTTTGCGTGTTGCTGATATAAGGAAAGTCAACGTTTATGCTAACGGATTGCCGGACACATACTTTGATCAGAAAGAAGGTTGGAATGATGGACTTGTGGTTTACGGAGAAGCAGACTCCCTCTTTCGGCATTACAGCAAAAATCAAACAAACCTATGTCTCTGAGAAAACAGATTTTCAGGATCTGGCTATGATCGAGACAGAGGAATTCGGCAATATGCTTGTTCTGGATGGCATGGTGATGACAACGGTTAAGGATGAATTTGTGTATCACGAAATGGTAGCACATCCGGCCTTGAATACACATCCGAATCCGAAAAAAGTTTTGGTTGTGGGCGGTGGCGATGGCGGCGTTATTCGTGAGGTCATCAAGCACCCTGAGGTAGAAAAGGCGGTATTGGTTGAGATCGACGGTAAGGTGATTGAATATTCCAAAAAATATTTGCCTGAAATCGCAGGGAAGCTGGACGAGCCTAATGTAGAAGTGCTAGTCAATGACGGATATATGCACATTATTGAACACAAAAATGAATACGACGTCATTATGGTCGATTCGACGGAGCCGGTAGGTCCGGCAGCCCCGCTGTTCGAGCGCGGGTTTTACCAAGGTATTTTTGAGGCGTTGAAGGAAGATGGCATTTTTGTTGCGCAAACGGATAACCCTTGGTTCAAGGCAGACCTGATTCAGAAAGTCAACAAAGATGTGAAGGAAATTTTCCCGATTGTGCGTGTGTATGGTGCGAACATTCCGACCTATCCGAGTGGTCTTTGGACATTCACGTTGGGGAGTAAGAAGTATGATCCGCTCGAAGTAGACGAGACCCGAATTCCAGAAATGGACACCCGATATTACAGTCCGCGTCTACACAAAGCGGCGTTTGTACTACCTAAGTTTGTAGAAGATTTAACGAAGTAAACATTTTAAAAAGCGCCTTAGTGGTCTTTATTGCCTGTTTTTGGGTGGGAAAGAGCGCTATAGGCGCTTTTTTTGTGTTGGATAAGATTTGAAAAAGGGTATAAAAGCATACTGGACACTGGATTTCCTTTTAAGATAAAAGAAGGAAATTTAAGGGTGTGCGTAGAATATACAAAAAACCAGACATTTAACAGATTTGTAATGTCAACAGGAACGGTTTGGTTATGGAAATACATAAATCGGCGATGTACCAAAGAGGGGGAAACTTTTTTGATCAGACGCTCTTTTTATTACCTGTGGGGGTCTCAGACAATCTCCAACGTAGCAGATATCATCTACATGTTGAGTGTAGTGGTATTGGTGTTCAGTTCAAGTAATTCCTTAATGACGACTATTTTAATTCCGTTGTTCCGATTGTCTGCCCAAGTACTTAGTGGGCTCGTTGCACCGATCGTCCTTGGCCGATTTCAGCTAACGCGCGTGTTGCTATTTTCCCAGTTTGGGCAGTTTGTCATTTTTACGCTGCTGCTGCTTTATTTGTGGATCGTACCTGAGCAGAGGTCGTTTCTATTTATTTTTGTGATGGTGTTTGGTATGTCTTTTCTGGATGGCTGGACAAATCCCGCGCGTAATGCGCTTGTACCCCGTTTGGCTACGGGTGAAGGACTAATGCGGGCCAACGGCATGGTAGCGGTCAGTGATCAGGTGGTCAAGTGTGCAGGCTGGGCGTTGAGCGGAATTATTGTGGCTTGGCTGGGTTCCCTGAATACGCTTGTGATCGCATCCTGTTGTTATCTTGTGGCTGTAACTGTCACGTCCTTCATCCGTGATCCGCTGGATCAGAAGGAATTAAGTCTTGAAGCTTCGGATTCCTCAACAAATCTAGTAGAACCTGCAAAGGGAAAGGAAAAAAACTCCCATTGGAAAGAGCTTGGGGAAGGCTGGAAAATCATTTGGCATAACCGTCGTATTCGTTCTCTGATGATCGTCGATAGTGTGGATAGTATTGGGGGAGTCTCCTGGCTCGGCGTATTTATTTTGGCGTACGTCAGCCAAGTGCTGCATCGGGATGCAAGCTGGTGGGGCTTTATGAATGCATCCTTTTTCTCGGGCACAATTTTGGGTGGATTGATTGTCGTCGGTTTGGTGAAGCGCTTGCAAAAGAACAGCTTTTTGTACATGCTCGGAGCGTTGCTGGTGTATGTACTGATTACAATTGTATTTGCGCTGAATACAATCCCCGTTGCTGCACTTATTCTTTTTGCTGTATCAGGCTTACCTGTTCAAATGGCAGGGATTATTCGCCGCACTTTGCTGCAAACCAGTGCACCGGCAGCTCAGCTGCCCAAAGTGATGGCGGGAATTGATGTGATTACAAATCTCGCTTTCGGTCTGTCCTTGTTATTCATGGGCTGGTATGCAGACCGTTTCGGTATGGTGCAGGTGTATTTGTTGGCTGCGATTATGACGACCATTGCTATCTTGATCGGCTGGTTGTACCGCAGGGATTTTCAGGAAAGTGAGCAAATGGATCATCCAACCGCTACGGGGGCAGGCATTTGAGCTTTGTTTCTTCCTGTGTCACAACAAAAAAAGCCGATTGCATAAGAGCAACCGACTTTTCCCCTTAACCCGCAGTGTTAGGCTGTAGTGAACTGGCTGTTATAGAGCGAGGCATAATGGCCGCCGCTGGCAAGCAGTCCCTCATGGGTACCGCTTTCCACGACATCGCCGTTTTTCATGTATAAAATCAAATCCGCTTCGCGGATGGTCGATAGTCTGTGGGCGATCACAAAGCTGGTGCGTCCGGCAATCATTTTCATAAATGCTTTTTGGATACGCGCTTCTGTCAGGGTATCTATGCTGCTGGTGGCTTCATCCAGGATCAGCATAGGTGGATCGACGAGGATCACCCTCGCGATGGTGAGCAGCTGTTTTTGGCCTTGCGACAGGCTGTCGCCTGACCCGCTAATGACCGTATCGTAGCCATGAGGCAGTTGCTTGATGAAGCTATGCGCATTGGCAGCTGTTGCAGCTGCGATGACTTCTTCATCCGTGGCCTCTGGCTTCCCGTAAGCGATATTGTCCCGAATGGTCCCGCTGAACAGCCATGTATCTTGAAGCACCATACCAAAGTTAGTCCGTAGGCTGTCCCGGCTCATGTCGTTGATATTCACCCCGTCGATGGATATCGAGCCGCTGTCTACATCGTAAAATCGCATGAGCAGATTGACGAGTGTGGTTTTGCCAGCTCCAGTCTGCCCGACAATGGCCACACGAGTGCCTGGCTTTACCTCCAAACTAAAGTTCGTAATGAGCGTACGTTCCGGGTTATAGGAGAATTTGACATGATCAAAAAGAATCGTGCCTTTGCTGTGCTCCAGCTGTACGGCGTTCGATTTTTCGGGCTGCTCTGGCGGTGAGTCCAAAATAGCAAATATGCGCTGAGCAGAAGCCGTAGCTGCCTGGAACTGGGTCAGCACACCCGTAATTTCATTAAAAGGCTTGGCGAACAAATTGGTATAAATCAGAAAGCTCGACAATCCGCCTACCGAGATCCCACCCAAAATAATGGAGATACAGCCAATCATGGCGGTGACTGAAAAAGTCATGTTGTTCACCAATCGGGTAGAGGGGTTGGACAGTGATCCGTAAAACTGCGATTTCACTCCGGCTTGATACAATTGTTCGTTTCTGGCCGAAAATTCCTCGAGCGAGCGGTTTTCATAATGAAAAGCGGTAACTACCCGTTGCCCGCCGATCATTTCTTCCACATAACCGTTCAGGCTTCCTAAAATTTTGGCCTGTTCGCGGAACATACGCTGCGATCTTGTGGTAATGAACCGTGCTACGCCATATGTGATCGGGGCAGACACCAATACGACCAACGTCATGATCGGACTGATATACAGCATGAGTACAATGGAGCCTATAATCGTAATAATCCCGGTAATCAATGTGGAAAAGCCCTGTAGTAATCCATCCGACACAGCATCCATATCGTTCACAAAACGGCTAATGCTGTCTCCTTGTGGATGAGTGTCATGAAAGCTTAATGGAAGGATATTAAAATGATCAAATAACTCCCGCCGCATATCATTTACGGTCTGATAAGCAATACGGTTCGTCAAATACGTGAGCAGCCAGCTAAATAGACTGCCTACAACATATACAATGCCTAATCCAGCTAGAATCTGCGCAATACCTTTAAAATCTACTACTCCCTTATCCACCATATGGTCGATAGCCTGACCAATCATGTAGGGTCCGATCAGACTGGCAAGCACGCTGAGAACTGCACTGACGATGACCCAACATGTTGTTGTTTTATATTGACCCACATAGGTTAACAATCTTCTCCAGGTTTCCTTGCCACTCATTGGTCTACCTCCTGCGTTGAGAGCTGGGAATGATTAATTTCCTGATATACATCTGAGCTGCTCATCAACTGTTCATGTGTGCCGATACCAACAATCCGTCCCTCATCAAACACAATTATTTTATCAGCATGCTGTACGCTGCTTACTCGTTGCGAGACCAACAGGACGGTCATGCTGGTGCTATTTTCCCGTAGCGATTTACGGAGGGCGGCGTCGGTTGCAAAATCGAGTGCGCTTGAAGAGTCATCCAAAATGAGGATTTGCGGATTGCCGACAATAGCTCGGGCAATGGTAAGTCGCTGCTTTTGTCCTCCTGACAAATTAAGCCCCCCTCGGGTGATCGGAGCATCGAATTTCTCCGGCAGGTTGGAAATGAACTCATCCGCTTGCGCGATTGCTGCTGCTTGAGCGACTTCCTCATCGGTGGCGTGTTCATGCCCCCAACGGATATTATCCGCTATAGTACCAGTGAACAGCAGTGCCTTCTGAGGGACAATTCCGATTTTCTGCCGCAATTGCTCGAGCTTATATTGCCGAACGTCGATGCCATCAACCTGCACACGACCCTCTACCGCATCATAGAAGCGGGGAATAAGATTCACAAAGGTGGATTTCCCAGAACCTGTTCCTCCGATGATGCCGACCGTTTCACCGGGATAGATGTTTACCACTATATCGCTCAGTGCCAGTTGTCCTGTCTTATTGTATCTAAAGGAAACATGATCAAAAGAGATGGCTGGTACAGCGCCATGCTCACTTGCTCCCTCCCTGTCTATAGATGTAGAAGTAGCAGCAGTGTCGGAAATCGAAGCTTGCGTGTCTAGGACCTCCTGAATACGCGCTGCTGAAGTGGCAGCTTTGGTGAACAAAATAATTAAATTGGTTACCACAATCAGAGCCAGTAAAATTTGCGTAATGTAATTAATAAAGGCAATAATCTCCCCTTGTGTAAGAGATCCATATTGGATATGGATACCGCCGATCCACAGGATAGCAATAATAGCTCCGTTCACCACCAACAAGGTGGCGGGGCTTAGCAAAGCAGAAATACGTCCGACACGAATAGCAGTCTGGGTCAGGTCATCTGAGGTGGCATTGAACTTTCCTCGTTCAGCTCCTCTTTTAGCAAATGCACGTATGACCCGTACGCCTGTAAGATTTTCGCTAAGTACCAGAGCGATTTTATCGAGTTTTTTCTGGTATAGCCGGTACAGGGGAGAAGCCTTCGTAATGACTACATACAGAATCAAAGCCAGAATCGGTGTAGCCGCCAACAGCACCAAAGCAAGGCGGAAGTCCAGAATCATGGACATGATAATCGCCCCGATACAAATAAAAGGAGCGCGAATGACCAAACGAATCAACATCGCTACAGCTGTTTGCAGCTGATTGACATCATTCGTAATCCGGTTGATAAGCGAGGGTGTACCGAATTTATCGAGATCAGCATAAGAAAACGAAGAAATATGCTTAAACATTCTATTGCGCAGCGTAGTTCCGAATCCTTGAGAGGCACGAGCTGCGTAAAACTGACAAACTAATGAACTGCCAAAGCCCAGTATAGTCATGAGTAACATCAAAAGACCCATCTGCCAAACATAATGGGTGTCTCCTTTACCTACACCATGATTGATCATTAAAGCAACCATCGTAGGCAGCAATAGTTCCAGGATGGCCTCAATTAGTTTAAACAGAGGTCCAAGAATCGTTTCCTTTTTATAGGGTTTCAAAAAAACAGCAAATTTCAGCAATTAAACCATCACCTAACCTAAATAATGTATCTAGCTTCATGCCGCAATAGCATAACTGAGTTTGATTATGGCATATCCCCAACCATATGAATAATATTTAATATATATTAGAGGTATAGGTTTTACATATATCAGTACCGGAGGTCCATAATGATGGAATTGAGACATCTCAAGTATTTTTTGGCGATTGCAGAGGCCGGACAGATTACAGCGGCAGCCAAAAAGCTGAAAATTGCACAGCCTCCCTTAAGTCAGCAGCTCATGCAGCTAGAGGAAGAGCTTGGCGTAAAGCTCGTGCATCGAGGCTCACGAAGCATCCAGTTGACGGAGGCCGGCATTATTTTACAGAACAGGGCCAAGCAGATTTTGGAGCTGACAGATGCCACGACAAGAGAGATAAACGATTTTGCCATGGGGATGAAAGGTACGCTCACCATTGGAACGGTCTCCTCCTCTGGGGCAACGCTGATGAAAGACAGGCTTTCCGAATTTCATAAAACCTATGCGGGTGTAAAATTTGAAATTCATGAGGGAAATACGTTCATGATTCTCGATCTTTTGAACAAAGGAATTGTCGAGGTCGGTATCGTCAGAACCCCTTTTAATGCTACCGATTTAGGGTGTAGATATGCGTCCACTGAGCCGATGATAGCAGTGATGACAGAAGAATATGACTGGAACCCTGAACAGAAGACCATTTCATTGTCTGAGTTGAAGAACAGGCCGCTCATCGTATATCGCCGCTTTGAACAATTGATCCACGATACCTGTATGAAGCATGGCTTTGAGCCGAATTTCTTTTGCAAAAACGACGATGCTCGCACCACGCTTCACTGGGCTAATGAAGGGCTGGGGATCGGTATGATTTCGCGGTCTGCGTTGTCACTCGGAAGCAATAACCAGTTAATCGTTAAGGAAATTATGTGTGAGGAATTGCATACGCGTGTGGCGGCTGTCTGGCTGAAGGATAAATACATGTCTTCTCTAGCCTCTCGATTCATTGAAAGTTTTAGCCAAGCATCCGATGGAGCTGACTTAAGGTAGCTGAATTTTTTGGATGAAAGCATCTTTTTGTAAAAACTCATTTGAATTGCAATCGGGAACTGGATATAGTAGTACAGTAGGATAGCAATAGAATGGAGTTTGAATACATGCCACATAATGCAAAGGTCCGAATCCGTCTTCATAGTCACCATGACGGAGAAGATGTGGTACAGGAACTTCCCGGAGAAGCGATCGTGCGTGGGAAGCATCTATATATAAGGTACGATGAGCCGCAAGAAAGTCCTGAGGGCGGTACGACACGGAACACAGTCAAAATCGGATCGGATGAGCTAAAACTGATTCGTCACGGTGAGGTACAATCAGAGCAGTCGTTTGCGCTGGGACGCAGGTTGCCTGGATTTTACCGCTCGCCTTATTTAAACCTGAACATGTCTGCGCATACGCAGAAGCTCGATATTCGGATGGATGGTTTCACCGGACATGTGAGCTGGACCTATGATCTGTACGTATTTGAGGATTTCTCGGGGCATTTTGCCATCAGTTTGCATATACAGGAGGAGCAATAATCATGACAAGCAATCCACTGGAACTTATTAATCAAAAGGTGACTTCAGCAATCGAAGCGGCAGTGCTGGCTACCGGAATCGTGAGCCGCGAAGAGCTGCCGACCATTACGCTGGAGGTGCCAAAGGACAAGTCACACGGTGATTTGGCTACCAACGCTGCGATGCAGCTCACCCGCATTGCGAAGAAGAACCCACGGCAAATCGCTGAAGATTTGATCGCGAATATGGATTTAGCTTCCGCTTCTATTGAAAGTGCGGAAATCGCTGGACCGGGCTTTATTAACTTTCGCCTGAACAAGAGCTACCTGTATGCAGTCATTGGACAAGTGCAGGAGCAGGGGGCAGATTACGGGCGTATACAGGAAGGTGCAGGCAAAAAGGTACAAATCGAGTTTGTCAGCGCCAATCCGACAGGTAGCCTTCACTTAGGTCATGCACGTGGTGCAGCCGTAGGGGATGCTCTCTGCAACGTGCTTGATTTTGCCGGATACAAAGTAACTCGTGAATACTACATTAATGATGCGGGCAACCAGATTTACAACATGAGCCGCTCTATTGAAGCGCGTTATTTGCAGGAGCTGGGACAGCCTGCGGAGATGCCGGAGGATGGTTACCATGGTGAGGATATCATCGGGTTTGCCAAGGAACTGGTGGCCGAAAAGGGCGATTCTCTGTTGTCCATGGAACCGGGAGATCGAGCAGCTTATTTCCGTGACTACGGTCTGGAAAAGGAACTGAACAAGATCAAGCGCGATCTGGAGCTGTTCCGTGTACCTTTTGACTCCTGGTTCAGCGAAACGTCGCTGTATGAAAACGGTGAAGTGCTTAAAGCGCTGAATGAGTTGCGTGACCGTGAGGAGATTTACGAGAAGGACGGAGCTACATGGCTGAATACGACCAAGTACGGCGACGATAAAGACCGTGTCTTGATCAAAAATGACGGTACATATACGTACCTGACCCCGGATATCGCTTACCATCGTGATAAATATGCTCGTGGGTATGACACGATCATCAACATCTGGGGAGCGGATCACCACGGCTACATTCCACGGATGAAGGCAGCAATGGAAGCACTGGGCAATGATCCAGATAAGCTTAAAGTGCTGATTGCCCAAATGGTCAGCTTGTTCCAAAATGGGGAAAAAGTAAAAATGTCCAAACGTACCGGCAAGGCCGTGACGATGGAAGATCTGATGGAAGAAGTGGGTGTAGACGCGATCCGTTACTTCTTCACTATGCGCAGCATGGATTCGCACCTGGATTTTGACATGGATTTGGCGATTTCCACTTCCAATGAGAATCCAGTATTCTACGTACAATATGCGCACGCACGTGCATGCAGCGTATATCGTCAAGCCGAAGAGCAAGGTATTGCTGTCCTGCCGTTGGCAGAAGTTGACTTGTCCAAGCTGACGGCTGAACATGAATACGATCTGTTACGCAAAATCGGCGAACTGCCGGAAGAAGTATCGGTAGCGGCTGCAAACTTTGCACCACACCGTATGATTCGCTATGTCTACGAGCTGGCTTCATTGTTCCACAGCTACTATAAGGCAGAGCGCGTCATCACAGAGGATGCCGCTCAAACACAGGCACGCTTGGCGTTGTTTGGTGCGGTGCGCACGACCATTGCCAACGTACTGAAGCTGGTGGGCGTGTCTGCACCAGAACGTATGTAAGCAAACAACTTAACGTAATGACCTTGTAGTCATATAATTAATAATAAAAGGAACCGTTCGTATCACCCTCAACAGGGTGGCGATTCGGTTCCTTTTTATGTTGGATTAGCTTAGTAGCGTTCCAGTACCAAATTCGTTTTCAGGGAATCGGCGGGAACCAGCCATCCTTTGGATTGCAGCAGGTTCATCAGCTTGGTGCGGTTGCTGGCGGCAACACTGTAATCCGAGGTTTTGAAGGAGATTTCGATAATATGCTCTGTACCTGATCCGTTTGCGCTGCGAATAGGCCATATTTCAACGTCGGTATCCAATCCCTGAAAGCTACCCTCGTATTTACTGACCTGTACAGGACCGCGTACTCTGGAGTCTGCCAAGGTTTGTTTGCCCCAATTGCTGTTTTTCCAGTTTTGCAGCTTGCCCGGAAGATTATCCTGCAATTGCTTTAATGCTTGATCTGGGGAAGGCAGAGCCAATCCTTTGGAGGCGTTTGTTTTTTTATCATTGGAAAAGCTTAGTGTTTGCTTGTTGTATCCCCAATCCACCTCAGCCTCATAATTATCATCAGATGCGCTGAACCCTTCTTTATTCGCTTGGGTGAGCGCCGCGTCAATATTTCCATTTGTGACCGTATAGCGCTTTTTGTAGGTTAATTCATAATTTTTTTTGTCCTCTTTTTTGCGAAATCTCACGTTCCAGCCCTCGTCATTCAATTGCAATGAATTTGTATCAAAATACTCGACGCTCAATCGTTGTGCATCGTTGCTAATTTGAAACTCGTTCACGATGCCACTTTTTAATGAGCCATCCGCATTGAGGACCTGAGCCGTATCCAGTAGTAGCTTCACCTCATAGCTTGGTGTGGCATTGGCGGCGGCTTGTACCGGTTCTGCTCCTTTCCATCCTGTTACGAGCAGTACTGCACTCAGAGTTACTACCGACATCAATTTGGTGATACGAAGGCCTGTTTTCATTTCATCCTCTCCTGTTCGTCCGAATAGGTTACACGCTACACTTTACGGGTGTATTGTCAGTCGTATGTCAAAGCAAGAGGAGACTCCGGTTAAAAAATTACATAATTTCTATATGACAGGTAAGATTTAATCTTGGTTCCATGACAAATATTCGGTGAATCTGTGAATGAGCGCCGAGCGATGACGGTCTTTGTTGCTGACCATATAGATGTACCGCTCAACAGACTGCCCCGGAATAGGTCTTACAACCAGTAAGCCCCGCTCAACCTCTGATTGAACGGCAATGCGAGAGACAAAGGAGATGTGTTCTCCCAGCATAACCGCCTGTTTAATGGCTTCCAATGAATCCAGCTCCAGGTAGGAAGGAAGTCGCCGACTCCCACGCTCCAGCCATTTGTCGGTCACATGGCGTGTGCTGGATTCCTTGCCATGTAATACGAAGGAGGAAGAAGAGATAAGCTCGGGCGTCAAATCGGTTTTGTTGGCGAGCGGATGAGTGGGTGAGCAGATGAGTATCAGTTCATCTTCGCCCAAGGATTCGGAGAGTAGCGTTGGGGATTGAAACGGCTCTGCCGAAATAATGCCGAGGTCAATTTCGTGGCGAGCGAGCATGTCCTTGATCACGGGCGCTGTTTTCACAGACAAGGCGATGTGGATGCCCGGATGCTCACGGGCAAAGCGGTGCAGCACAGCAGGAAGTAGGTAGGTAGCGGGTACATAGCTTGCGCCAATACGTATACTTCCCCGCTGGAGCGTATCGAACTCGCGGACGACTCGCTCAGCTTCAGCAGCCAGTGCATTAATTTTGCTGGCATAGTGCAGCAGTGCATTTCCGGCATCCGTCAGGATGATTTTGCCCATACGTGTGTCAAACAGCTTTACTCCGAATTCACGCTCCAGATTTTTCATATGAAAAGTAACGGTGGGTTGCTTCAGGCCAAGAAGCTCGGCGACTGTGGTGATTTTATGATGCTTATTTAGCAGCTCTACAATATGTAACTTTAGAAGACTTAAGTTCACTTAGAATGCCTCGCTTTCAGGTTAATCGAACAATCATGCCTATTTCTATGGGTAGCAGCATCAACCCCCTCTATATAGATTAAATCTATGAGTGTTAACAAAATTCATTGAAATAATTAATTTTGTTTTAACTTTCCAATAACACAGGTTGCGAATTCAAGTTTTACACTGGGATCAGTCAGAAGAACAGGCAGGTAATGCGATGAATCAGGATCTATATATTCACGGATTAAGTAAAACCTTCAGCCAAATAACCGCGCTGCATGAGACGAATCTGGTAGTACGACGGGGCAAATTCACAACACTGCTCGGACCGTCCGGCTGTGGGAAAACAACGCTCTTGCGCTTGATTGCTGGTCTGGAGACACCGGATACCGGCACAATCACGATGGGAGAGGAAATTCTTTTTTCGGCAGAACGCAAAAAGGATATTCCCGCCCATCTCCGCCACTTTGGCATGGTCTTTCAGGATTTCGCGTTATGGCCGCATATGACGGTGTTTGAAAATGTGGCCTTCGGCCTGCGTGCGGGCAAGCGAGGGAAAGGGTTCGCCAGCGCTCGAGACAAGGAACTGCGGACAGTGGTGCTGGAGGCGCTCGACATGGTCAGATTGTCAGGGATGGAGGATCGGTATCCTCATCAGCTGTCCGGTGGCCAGCAGCAGCGGGTTGCCTTTGCAAGAGCGGTTGCTATCCGGCCTCGACTTGTGTTGTTCGACGAGCCACTCAGTGCGCTGGATGCGGTGCTACGGGAGGAGATGCGCATTGAGATGATATCGCTTGTGCGCGATCTGGGGCTGACCGCCCTATATGTCACCCATGATCAGATCGAGGCCATGTCCATGTCTGATGAAGTGGTTGTTATGAAAAGTGGACATATTTTGCAGACCGGAACACCAGAGGTGATCTACGGTTGCCCAGCTCATCCAGAGGTGGCGAGGTTTATTGGCAAATCCAACTGGCTGGAGTCGGAACGGACACTATTTCGTCCTGAACATGTGCGTTGGGAACAGGAGCAAGCAGATCAGCATGCTTTTACAGTAGAGATCCTGCATGTCAGCTATGTCGGCGATCGTTATGAAATTCGTATACTAGCCGAGAACGGCGAGCAATGGACTGCATATCATTCCAGCCGCTTGCCCATAGGTCAACAAATGCACGTTTGGGTATCACCGCAACACATCCACCAACTTGAAGCATAGGGAAAAGGGGTATATACAAGATGATGAATAGGCATGTTTTTCGTACAGGATGGAAAAAAGGAACGATGCTCGCATTAACCTTGACTTTTGGACTCGCTGTGGCGGGTTGCGGAACAGCTACAACATCCAAGGATGGGGCACAAGCTACTGGATCAGCAGGACAAGCGGAGGCGGCATCCACCGATCAGAAGCTGGTGGTCTACAGCGCAGGCCCGGATGGACTGGCGAAAAAGTTGGTAGCAGGGTATGAGGCGCAGAGCGGAGTTAAGGTAGAGTTGTTTCAGGGAACGACAGGGAAAATTTTGGCCCGCATGGAAGCCGAGAAGACGAATCCGGTAGCGGACGTGGTTGTGTTGGCATCGCTTCCGTCTGTACAAGGCCTGAAAAAGGAAGGACTCACGCTGCCTTACCCGGATGCCAAGAATGCAGACAAGCTAAATCCAGACTGGTCCGATAAGGAAGGCAACTACTTCAGTACCAGTGCTTCTGCTCTGGGCATTGCGTATAACACGAAGCTGGTGAAAACACCACCAACTTCATGGGCTGATTTGGCGAAGCCTGAGTACAAGGATCAGGTTAATATTCCCGATCCATCCCTGTCCGGCTCAGCGTTGGATTTTATGACAGGCTATCTGAGCGCCAAGGGCGATGGAGGCTGGACGTTGTTCGAGCAGTACAAGGCTAACGGTGTTGCTATGGCTGGTGCCAATCAGGAAGCGCTGGACCCCGTGATTACCGGAGCTAAAGGTGTAGTCGTCGCTGCGGTCGATTACATGACCTACAAGGCTAAAGCCAAAGGTGAGCCGATTGATATCGTCTATCCGACAGAGGGAACAGTCATCAGCCCACGTCCTGCCGCAATTCTCAAGTCAACGCAGCATGAGCAGAATGCCAAGGCATTTATTGACTATCTGTTGTCGGAAGAGGCACAGAAACTAGTAGCAGATGCCTCCTTACTCCCGGGCCGCACGGATGTCAAAGCCGACAAGCGTGCCAACCTGGACGAGATTCCATTGTTGAAAACCAATTGGGAGTGGATGGGTGAGCACGGATCAGACGTGACGGAGAAGTTCACGCAAATGTTCAAGTAAGCCGATGGGAGGCTTATCCGTTAAACACATCAGAGCGTGGTGTCTGACGCTGGCTCTAATCGCGCTTCTTTTCCTGATTGTGATGCCGTTGCTGCAAATCTTTATCCAAAGTGTATATGTTGATGAAAAATTTCAATGGGATGCGCCTTTTCGAACGTTAGCTGCTTCACCATTTGCAGGCGTGCTATTTAGCTCGATTTGGCTAGGCATCTGTGTGATTGCAGGAACGACGGTACTTGCACTTCCGCTAGCCTGGATCATGTCCAACACTCGTCTTGCACACTGGCGCTGGTTGGATGTCGTGTTGCTGATTCCGTTTATGACCCCGCCCTATATCGGGTCCATGGGCTGGATTCTGTTTATGCAAAAAAACGGATATCTGGAGCAGTTGTTCCCGGACCTGCATTTCTTAACGTCGTCCTTCTTCAGCCTTGGTGGCATGGTGATGATCATGAGCCTGCATCTGTTTCCATTCCTGTACCTGTTGCTGCGCGGGGCGCTGGTGAGGATTGGCGGGAGCCTGGAAGAGGCGGGTGCCGTAATGGGCGGCGGCTTTCTGTACAGGTTCCGTCGAATTATTTTACCGCTACTGCTATCAGCTTACGGAATGGGCGCGTTGCTCATTTTCGTTAAAACGATTGCCGAGTTTGGTACCCCCGCTACCTTTGGGCGACGTATCGGGTATGAGGTCATGACTTCGGAAATTCACAAATATATCTCCAGCTGGCCCATAGATTTTGGCAAAGCGACGTCAATGGCCTCGGTGCTGTTAACCGCCTGCCTGCTCATGTGGTATGCGCAGTCGGTGATCAACCGAAAGTTTACGTACAGGCTGGTAGGTGGTAAAGGTTCGCGTCCGTCCCGTCTCCGTATATCCGGCTGGACTACGGGGCTGAGTGTTGCATTCATTTTATTGTTGCTCATTGCGTCCATTGGCATTCCTTATTTTTCAATTCTTTCAGCCTCGACGATGAAGCTGAGGGGAATGGGTCTTGCCTGGGATAATTTGACGCTCGACTCTTACAAGGAACTGCTGTCTTGGGGATCAGAGAGCATGGAGGCGCTCCTGAACAGCGTATTTCTCTCTTTGGGTGCTTCGACGCTTGCTGTGGTACTGGGCACTTGGTTTGCGCTTGTCATTGGCGGCTCACGCACGAGAATCCAACGGACAGTTGATGCATTCAGCTTGCTTCCGAATACGGTTCCGGGAATTGTTATGGTGGTCGGCCTGATTTTGTGGTGGAACTCGCCGTGGATGCCGATCCCTTTGTATAACACATACGGCATGGTCATTCTGACGTATGTTATCTTGTTTGTTCCTTATACGGTGCAGTATGTCAAAAGCGCCTTTACACAGGTGGACACGGGTCTTTTTCAGGCGGGACGGGTATTTGGCGGACGACCGTCTTACATATTCCGCCGGATTGTACTGCCGCTGATTGTACCGGGAATGCTCGCTGGTTGGATGATGACATTTACGATCGCTTCACGCGAGCTGGTAGGATCGTTGCTGATTTTGCCGCCATCCGTTCAGACGTCTGCAACCTACATATTTGCACAATTTGAGCAGGGACAGGTGTCACTTGGGATGGCGATGGCCGTCATATCGGTCGGAATGACCACACTGCTGCTGATCTTAATCGAAAGCTTAAACTCGCAAAGAAAGTGGAAATGATCATGACCAAGCTTAGGATTTGGGGAGGAGCGGGCGAACATGGTCGCTCCTGCTATGTTTTTGAAGGAACGCAGCATCGCGTCATGCTCGATTGTGGCGTGAAAAAGGAAGGAACCGGACAATATCCGGTTTTTCCGCCGCAAAAGGCGGAGGGACTGACTACTGTATTGCTGTCTCATGCACATGAAGATCATTCCATGGCGCTCCCCTTACTGTACAAGTATGGATACCGGGGAGTGGTCTGGACGACCAAGGCCACCGCTGAGCAGTTAGGCTCCTATTTTCGCTCCTGGCATACTTATGTTGAATCGAGAGGAGCCGACTTGCCATACGACGAACAGGATATCCAATCCATTGCTTATCGCTATCTAGAAGATGAATCGCCAGCAGGAGAATGGCTTGAGGCTTGTCCGGGTGTGAGAATCATGTGGGGACGCAGTGGACATTTGGCTGGTGCAGTGTGGTATGTGGTAGAAATGGAAGGGAAGCGGTTGTTTTTTTCTGGAGATTACAGCCGCGAATCTGAACTTCTTGCTGCCGATGCGCCAGACTTGGGTGTTGGAGAGGGGCTGCATGACCTACCTGAATGGAAGTCAGAGCCCAATCTAGCGGACATATCCATTATGGACAATGCCTATGGCATGGATATAGACCCGCAGCCTGTTAAGCTGGAGCGGCTGAGGGTCGAGATGGAGCGGACATTAGGGTCTGGAGGTCATGTGTTGTTGCCGGTGCCTGCCTTTGGTAGAGGACAGGACATGATCGTATGGGCTAGCGAGCAATTCCCTGAACAGGCAATGATTGTAGAGCACGACATATGGCAGGGATTGAAACAGTTAAACCGCTGGAAAGAATGGCTGCGTCCAGAAGCCCCGGCGCGAATAAAACATGTGCTAAACAGTGACAGGGTCTTCGTGCCTCGTGATGCTGCGGAACGAGTGAGTCTGCTGGAACAGAACCCAACGGTTATTATCATAACAAGAGACGGCATGATGGATTCCCCACAGGCGCGTTGGTACTATCAGTATCTTTCGGATAACCGCAACATGGGGGAGGGTGAAGATAGCGGAGAAAGCATTAGCAACAGTGTTATATTGACCGGACATGCTCCACAGGGTTCTTTTGGCAAACATCTGTTGGAACGTGCGGATGAAAATAACAACTGTGTAGCTCGGCATTTGATTTATAAGGTGCATCAGGGATTATCAGATGTGCGGCAAATGCTGAAGGAGCTGCCTAGCAAACAGGTTGTACTCGTTCATGCGCCGAAGCTGCAGACCGACCTGGTACGAGATGAGTTGATAAGAGAAGGAAATGGTGGATGTGAAGGTCCTGCCAGAAAAGTTCACTCTCTGGAGCCGGGCGCTACACTAGAGGTTTAGTATCACAATATCATTCACTTTGTGCCCTCCTGCATCAATCGGAAGGCATCGACTTCTCCAAGTTTGGTCGAGATAGAGCTACGTCCGGCGCTTTTACGCAGACGGAGCGGTGTGGCGGTACGCTTAAGCAACGCCTTGATTTCTCCAGGCCCCAGTTCCGGTCTCAGTGAAAGGAGAAGTGCGATGCTTCCGGTCACATGGGAGGTAGCCATAGAGGTACCGCTCATTTCGTGATGCTTGCCATGGATCCAGGAGGATGTGATCTTTTCGCCAGGTGCGTACACGTCTACAAATTGCCCCCGGTTGCTGAAAGGCGCGATGCGTCTGTATTTGTCGGTAGCCCCCACTGAAATCGTCTGAGAATAGCGGGCTGGATAGTCAATACTTCGGCGCTTGCCCTCATTTCCCGAGGACGCTACAACCACAATGCCGTTATGATATGCTTTATTCACCATATCAAGTAGTGCCTTGCTGCGCGACTTCATACCAAAGCTCATATTGATGATATCGACACGATTTAATACACACCAGTCGATACCAAGGATGATATCGGAGACGTAGGCGGCTCCATTATGATCAAAAGCTTTTACGGGATGAATTAAAGCCCGTGGTGCTACGCCGACCATACCTTCGTCATAGTTGGACGCCGCGATAGTTCCAGCAATATGAGTACCATGGCCGTTATCGTCATAGGGTAGCATGGTTCGGTTAAGCAAATTAATACCTCTGGCGAGAGAATGACGAAGATCAGGATGTTGAAAATCCGCTCCTGTGTCGATCACACCGATTCTGACCCGATTCCCTGTCGAGGAAGGCCAAGCCTTGTATGCACGTACCTGTTTGACTCCCCATGGCATGGAAAGGTTCTTTTCTGCTTTTGGTATATGAGCAGTTTCAGCGTGGACCTTCATGCGGGTATCTTCTTCAACGGTGACACCGTTGTGATATTTGCCCAGCCTGTCTCCCCCTGAAAGCGGAGCGATTAAAGCACGGATTAGTCGGGCCGGTTGTACTTGCCGTAATCCCGCAAGCTCGGGTTTCAGCTTCCTGAGATAGGACAGGCATTCCCGGTATTGGTGAGGCTTATCGAACGTGATGATCTGTTTGTTCCGTCCACTGCCGGACGGCTCCGAAATACCCTCATGCAGACGCTGCAAAAAATCCGGATAGTCCATTTGAGACGGTCCCCCTCCGATGAGCCATGCTGAGGTATTGTATGAGCAAGCGTCAACTGCGGCATGGGAAACCTGCCCCTTTTTTATGGAAATAGGCCTGCTTGTCGTGTCAAAGTGGCCGTGGACACATACGATACATGGAGGGCATAAGCTCTTGTGCAACAACTTTGGGGGGTTCTCCCGGAGCGGGTACAGTCGAAGACGGGGGGGACCCCGTCTTTTTATGTATGCCGTCTTGTTTAGGGGGATATTCCTGGAAATTATGACGATACCCATCTTTAACTTGCAATTTGCTTCCAAATAGGTTTTACTTAGTTTTGATAATGGATATGTTAGTATTGCATGTATCGTGTATGCTCTGAAACATGTTCTTGTGAATTACGTGTGAGAGGAAGTGTCCCTAGGTGAGTACCCCACTCAACTTGAAGATTGACCCGGAGAAAGTCCACGAGACTCCAATGGTGGATTTGGCATTTATGGTATTGAAAGCAGCCAATACTCCGTATTATTACCGTGACCTGATGAAGGAAGTCGCCAAATTGCGTGGCTTTTCCGACGAAGAAATTAATGACGTTATTGCTCAGCTATATACTGAAATCAACATTGACGGGCGTTTTGCCTGTGTCGGTACGAATCTGTGGGGCTTGAAACGTTGGTATCCGGTAGATAAATCCGAAGATGCCCTGACAGGCGCCAAGCGTCCTCGTATTATTAACGACGAAGACGATGACGATGAAGATGACTATCATGAGGAAGAAGAAACATACAACTCTGATGACGACTTCGATGCAGATAGCGAAGACGAGGATGGCGAAGATGAGCTGTTCGACGGAGAAGAAGATGATGATAGTGATGAAGACGTGGTTATAGACGATGAAGACCTCAGTGATGAGGAAGATTCAGAAGATGAAAATGATGATGAGTCGACGGAAGACGACGATTCGCTTCGTTAGGAACAGGCTGCAGGGGGAGATGCGTTCTCCCCTTTTTCATGACCGTTTTCTTGAAAACCCCTTCTGATTTAAAGCTTTCAGGTGGATTCTCTCCAATCTGGTTCAATGGACAAATTAACACGGATAACTTCCTTGACAGCGGATTGGACACGGGGTAAACTATTGCTTGGGCTTATGATTGATTCACTTATATGTTTGCTTTTTGTATAAAAGTGCCCCGTACTACGGGAGTGCTTTTTTGTTTTTTATAGGGGTGTTTTCACTCATGAAAGAGGGCTAAGGGCGGCGGACATGGAAAATGATTCCGCTGCCTTCTTCATGGATGATAATCCGTGCAAACGGGTTACGATAACATCATAATGTCGCCTGAATTTTGCATCTTATCTAGGAGGGTTTTGAACAGTGACAAAGTATATTTTTGTGACAGGCGGGGTTGTGTCTTCCTTGGGCAAAGGGATTACGGCAGCTTCACTGGGGAGGCTTTTGAAGAACAGGGGACTGAAGGTAACGATCCAAAAATTTGATCCTTACCTGAATGTCGATCCGGGTACGATGAGTCCTTACCAGCACGGTGAAGTATTTGTAACGGATGATGGTGCGGAAACGGACCTTGACTTGGGACACTATGAGCGCTTTATTGATATTAATCTGTCCAAGAACAGCAATGTCACAACAGGCAAGGTATATTCCAGCGTAATCAGCAAAGAGCGTCGCGGAGAATATTTGGGCGGTACGGTGCAGGTTATCCCTCATATTACGAACGAAATCAAGGAACGCGTGTACCGTGCAGGCCGTGAAGCAGGTTCGGACGTAATTATTACAGAAATCGGCGGTACGGTGGGCGATA
The DNA here is from genome assembly GCF_024213325.1 of Paenibacillus sp. MZ03-122A. Classification (NCBI taxonomy): domain Bacteria; kingdom Bacillati; phylum Bacillota; class Bacilli; order Caryophanales; family Paenibacillaceae; genus Paenibacillus; species Paenibacillus sp. MZ03-122A. The sequence goes on from NZ_JANAVI010000023.1 coordinate 28,550, forward strand.
TTGAAAGCTTGCCATTTTTGGAAGCTATTCGTCAGCTCAAAAGCGAAGTTGGGCGCGAGAATGTGATGTACATTCACGTAACACTCATTCCTTATATTAAAGCTGCGGGTGAGGTTAAAACCAAACCAACTCAGCACAGTGTAAAAGAACTGCGCAGTATCGGTATCCAACCGAATGTCATTGTTTGCCGTACAGAGCATGAACTGTCCTCCGATATGAAGGCTAAAATTGCATTGTTCTGCGATATTGATGCGAATGCAGTGGTAGAATGCCGCGATGCTTCAACCCTCTACGAGGTTCCGTTGAACCTGCGTGAAGAAGGATTGGACGAAATCGTAGTTAACCACCTCAAGCTGACAACACCTGCACCAGATATGACCGAATGGGAAGGGTTAGTTGATCGAATCAGCAAGCTGGATAAAACGGTTGAGATTGCCATTGTTGGTAAATATGTCGCGTTACATGATGCGTACTTAAGTGTGGTTGAATCACTTTCCCACGCTGGATTTGATGCGAATGCAGACGTAAAAATCCGTTGGGTGAACGCTGAAGAAGTGACGGACGAGAACGTAGCTGACATGCTGGGCGGCATTGGCGGCATTCTCGTACCGGGTGGCTTCGGCGATCGCGGAATTGAAGGCAAAATTAGTACCATTCGTTATGCACGGGAGCAAAAAATTCCGTTCTTCGGCATTTGTCTGGGTATGCAGGTATCTGTCATTGAGGTTGCCCGTTCCCTGGCTGGTCTCGAAGGAGCCAACAGCTCGGAAATTAACCCGGCTACTGATTATCCTGTCATCGATTTGCTTCCTGACCAAAAAGACATCGAAGATTTGGGCGGTACGATGCGTCTTGGCTTGTATCCATGCAAACTGGTGGAAGGTTCCCTGGCTTCGGCTTGCTACAACGACGAGCTGGTGTACGAAAGACACCGTCATCGGTACGAATTCAATAACGAATATCGTGAAGTTATTGAAAAAGCGGGTCTTCGTATTTCCGGTACTTCACCAGATGGACGCTTGGTGGAAATTGTGGAGCTCCCTGAGCATCCGTGGTTCCTGGCGGTACAATTCCATCCAGAATTTACTTCCCGTCCGAATCGTCCACAGCCTTTGTTCCGTGAATTTGTAAAGGCAGCATTGCAGCTTCAAGGTTAATGCTATGGCTTGTAAGACCTCCTCAGGGAGGTCTTTTTTTATCCCATGCTTCCTGATTATGAAAGAATATTCCACAATTATGTATAAGAGCAGGATTTTCTTTTTGCAGGAGCGAATATAGTTTTAGGTATGGGACGGATATTGTACGTCATCGGACGCTGTTATGGCAATAGCTGCATGATCCTCGTTTTAAGATCTTAGGAGGTTAAAACATTGGAAAAGAAGAAAGTATTAATCGTCGATGACCAGAATGGAATACGGATTTTACTAATGGAAGTGTTCGGAAGTGAGGGTTATGAGACCTTTCAGGCGGCGAACGGGAAAATTGCACTTGAAATTGTTGAGAAGGAACCACCTGATCTGGTTCTGCTCGATATGAAAATCCCAGGTATGGACGGACTCGAAATTCTGAAGCATCTAAAAACCATGAATCCTGATATCAAGGTTATTATGATGACAGCATATGGAGAACTGGACATGATTAAAGAGGCGACGGAGCTAGGTGCGCTCATGCATTTTACCAAGCCCTTTGATATTGACGAAATGCGGATCGCTGTGAACAAACAACTCAGAGGTGATTAGGTGAGTCACTATGGTTGAGAACTCTGTTAACACAACAGGGTTTTTTGTTTGTGATTATGGGAAATACTGAAAGTAAATCCTCTCCTTATACAATTCTATGAAAAAACGGCGTCCTAACGTGATTTTTGTATGTGTTGATATGCAAAAGCTTGTTTAGTATTTAACATGGGTTGTGGTATAATAAGCCCGTATGTGATGTCGGCTAAAATATAGACAAACCCAAACACCTTTAGGAGGACTGTAACCATGCCATTGGTATCTATGAAAGACATGTTGAACAAAGCACTCGAAGGAAAATATGCAGTAGGTCAATACAACATTAATAACCTGGAGTGGACTCAAGCTATTTTGGGCGCTGCTGAAGAAGAAAAATCCCCAGTAATCTTGGGCGTTTCTGAAGGCGCAGCACGTCACATGGGCGGATTCTACACTGTTGTTAAAATGGTAGAAGGTCTTATTCATGACATGAAAATCACCGTTCCAGTTGCGATCCATTTGGACCACGGTTCCAGCTTTGAAAAATGTAAAGAAGCTATCGACGCTGGTTTCACATCCGTTATGATTGACGATTCCCACAGCCCGATCGACACAAACATTGCTACAACGAAAAAAGTGGTTGAATATGCTCATTCCAAAGGCGTTTCTGTTGAAGCTGAAGTTGGAATGGTTGGCGGTCAAGAGGATGATGTTGTCGGCGACGTAATGTACGCTAAGCTGGACGACTGTCTGCGTATCGTTAACGAAACAGGTATCGATACACTGGCACCTGCACTGGGTTCCGTACACGGACCTTACAAAGGCGAGCCAAACCTCGGATTCAAAGAAATGGAAGAGATCTGCAATGCAATCAAACTTCCACTCGTTCTGCACGGTGGTACTGGTATCCCAACACATGACATTAAAAAAGCAATCTCTCTGGGAACTTCCAAAATCAATGTAAACACTGAGAACCAAATCGTATTTGCGAAAGTGGTTCGTGAAGTGCTTGCTGAGAAACCGGATGCTTATGACCCACGTACATTCATCGCTCCAGGTCGTGAAGCGATTAAACAAACCGTTATCGGTAAAATTCGTGAGTTCGGTTCCAACAACAAAGCGTAATAATGAATCAAACTGGTCGTGCGTCTGCACGGGCTAGATGTATTTTTTAGTTGTAGCTGTAGTTCTGCTGCACAAAATATTTAAATCTGTACAGTTGAATAGTTTGGTATGGAAAGCACACCGCTTAGCCGGTGTCTTTCCATTTTCACCACTAAAAAAGTTAAAAGATTTATAATTTGAGATTATTGTTTGACCGACTGCAAAACACGTAGGGGGACCCTCAAGCTTATGGAAAAATTGATGATCACCGGTGGACGGCCGCTTCAAGGTACAGTTTCCATCAGCGGTGCCAAAAACAGTGCCATCGCCTTGATTCCCGCAGCCATTCTGGCAGAGTCGGAAGTCATTTTGGACAATTTGCCACTGTTGAGTGATGTGGCGGTGTATTCCGAAATACTGGAGGAACTTGGTGCAACGGTTACCTGGGAAGGTAGCCAGATGAAAATAGATCCTTCCTCCATTAAATCCATTCCTATGCCGAATGGGCCTGTTAAGAAATTACGAGCCTCTTATTATATGATGGGAGCCATGCTGGGCAGATTCAAGGAAGCGATCATCGGTTTGCCAGGAGGGTGCAATTTCGAACCCCGGCCCATTGATCAGCATATCAAAGGTTTCGAAGCGCTGGGTGCCACGGTAACGAACGAGCACGGCGCTATTCATTTGCACGCCAAAGAACTGCGCGGAACTAAGATTTATTTGGATGTTAGCAGCGTAGGCGCTACCATTAATATTATGCTGGCGGCTGCACGTGCCAAAGGCGCCACAATTATCGAAAATGCGGCTAAAGAGCCTGAGATTATAGATGTAGCAACTCTTTTAAACTCGATGGGGGCTATTATTAAAGGTGCCGGTACGGAAACGATTCGAATTGAAGGTGTGTCGGAGCTGCATGGCTGCCGTCATTCCATCATACCTGACCGTATACAAGCGGGCACATATATGATTGCTGCTGCGGCAACCCGTGGAAATGTATTGATTGACAATGTAATCCCCAAACATATGGAGGCTCTCACTGCAAAAATGCAGGAAATGGGCATCGGCATCGAGGAATATGATGAAAGTATTCGCGTACTAGGTGCACCTTCCTATGAACATGTCGACGTTAAAGCCTTGATATACCCCGGATTCGCCACAGATTTACAATCTCCCATGACCAGCTTGCTTACCCAAGCGCAGGGTGTCAGTGTATTGAGCGATTTTGTGTACAGCAATCGTTTTAAGCACGTCCCTGAGCTGGTGCGTATGGGGGCTAAAATTCGCGTAGAGGGTCGGTCTGCTATTATAGAGGGTGGTCAGCTGAATGCAGCTAAAGTAAAAGCGGCAGATCTGCGCGCCGGAGCGGCCCTTGTCATTGCTGGACTTACAGTAAGCGAAGGTGTAACTGAGGTGACGGGTGTCGAGTACATTGACCGTGGTTATGATCACCTTGTTTCCAACCTGCGTCTTTTAGGCGCGGATGTATGGCGGCAGACTGAATAATTAGACCATGCCATTTTTTCGAACTTCCGGAACGAAAGCGATAGAACGGGCAACACCTATGCAGCCGCTGCTTGATACAAGATTGTGGTTCATACCTAACAATCCTTTATCGGAAAACCGGAATAATTCGGTATAATTCAGGCAGATGGCTGCATAACTTTATTTGTTTTGGTTAAAATTATGTTAATGGTGTTTATGATATCATTGTCTATCATTTAGATGTATGAATGGACTTAATAATTGAATAGGTGGTTATTATATGGATCTGCAAATTTCCGATCTGGAAGAAATGAAGCTGACCGACCTGTACAAGCTGGCCAAGCAATACCAGATCCCGTACTACGGAACGCTCAAAAAGAAAGAATTAATATTCGCGATCCTGCGCGCACAAGCTGAGAAGAGCGGATTGATGTTTATGCAGGGGGTTCTGGAAATCCTTCCCGAAGGTTACGGCTTTCTGAGGCCGATCAATTATCTCCCGAGTACCGAAGATATTTACATCTCTGCTTCACAAATCCGCAAGTTTGACTTGAGAACGGGCGATCTTGTTTCTGGTAAATGCCGAACGCCAAAAGAGAATGAACGATATTTTGGATTGCTTCAAGTTAACGCCGTCAATGGAAGAAGTCCTGAGCAAGCTGCTGAGCGGCTACATTTTCCTGCACTGACTCCACTGTATCCGCAAACCAAATTAGTCCTTGAAACTTCCCCCAACCATTTGTCTACGAGAATTATGGATGTACTGGCCCCTGTCGGACTTGGACAGCGCGGACTCATTGTAGCACCTCCCAAAGCTGGGAAGACGCTTCTCCTCAAAGAAATTGCCAATAGCATTTCTACTAACAATCCCGAGATCGAGCTTTTTGTCTTGTTGATTGATGAACGCCCCGAAGAAGTGACCGACATGCAGCGTTCTGTTAAAGGTGAAGTTGTGGCCTCTACATTTGACGAACTTCCTGAAAATCACATTAAAGTGGCAGAACTCGTGTTGGAGCGTGCGCTGCGTCTCGTAGAACATAAAAAGGATGTTGTCATCCTGTTGGATAGCATCACACGTTTGGCTCGTGCGTACAATCTCGTTATCCCTCCTTCTGGTCGTACTTTGAGCGGGGGTATTGATCCGGCGGCATTTCACCGTCCAAAACGCTTTTTTGGTGCGGCTCGGAATGTGGAGGAAGGCGGTAGCTTGACGATTCTTGCTACAGCGCTGATTGATACGGGATCACGCATGGATGATATCATTTATGAAGAGTTTAAAGGTACAGGCAACATGGAGTTGCATTTGGACCGCAAGCTAGCAGAACGTCGTATCTTTCCTGCGATTGATATTCGTCGTTCCGGCACACGCCGTGAGGAAGTGTTGTTGAACAAGGAAGAATTGGATACCATCTGGGCCATTCGTAAAAACATGACGGAAAGCCATGATTTTGTGGAAGGCTTCCTCAAAAAGCTGCGTAATAGCAAAACTAATGCTGAGTTTTTGGCTTCGTTTGATTTGACGGCACCTTCTTCCAGTAGCTCGCAAAGCAGTTCTGGTGGGCAACAACGGAGAACTGCGCGTTCTACCACAGCGTCAGTCCCGGCCACAACCAACTAAAACCCATTCATGTATTTTATCTGTTCCGTAAGTACACAGTCGTTACCATTCATTTGTTAATGGCGTAGGCTTAACGGAGCGAAAGGAGCTCCATAATGTATTTGGTGTATGCCGACGAAAAAGGCAATGTATATGATCATGCTTCTTTGTATGGGCTTGCCCGTAGTGCAGACATGATTGTTGAAATCATGGAGGATGAGCTTATTCCGTTACCGGAAGGAGCTACATTGGTAAGCTTGCCCAGCACTCGCCCGGTCGGTATGAACCCTGAAACAGGGGAAATGGTTTCTCTTCCCGGAGATATGCAAGCAGTAGGGGCTTTATTGCCGCAAGGTTTTACGCGCTTGTGCCTACCGGGATATGTGAAGACCGATAAGGAGTACAAACTTCCCTTGTTCGGTTATTCGGCTGTAGTCTGGAAAGACGGGGCATTTTATGTAACGGCAGAGCAGAGTGACAGTCCATCCAAGTGGAATCCGGAAAACTGTGACCGTCATCAAGTTAAACTAGGTGTGCAGCGGATGACGGAGCAATATCCCGAAAATCGGCTGTACCAACATTTGTCTAACTGTGCGCTGGGCTACGAATGTCTTACTTCCTCGAACACATTCCTGAATCGCTGGGAAGGGGGAGTTCCGGTATCTTATTCTTGTAATGCGGGTTGCTTTGGCTGTATATCTGAACAGCCGGATGACAGTGGCTTTGTATCTCCGCAGACAAGAATGAACTTCCGTCCCCGTGTCGAAGAAATTGTAGAAGTTATGCTGGAACATTTGAAGACACCGGAGTCCATCATCAGTTTTGGCCAGGGTTGCGAAGGTGAGCCTTCCACACAAGCCAAACTGATTATTGATTCGATCAAAGAGGTGCGCTCCATTACCGATATGGGATACATCAATATCAATACGAATGCGGGATTGAGTGATCATATCCGGGGAATCGTGGATGCGGGTCTTGATCTGATGCGCGTTAGTACCATTAGTGCGCTGGACGATCACTACAATGCGTATTACAAGCCGCGCGGCTACACGTTGGCTAATGTGGAAAAATCACTTCGTTATGCTTCTGAGCAGGGAGTATATACGTCGATTAACTATTTGATTTTTCCGGGTGTAACAGACCGAGAGGAAGAAATTGAGGCAATGATTGAATTTGCCAAACGTACTAAGCTCAAGCTGATTCAAATGCGTAACTTGAATATCGATCCTGAAAGCTATCTGGAGTTGATTCCACCTGCTCAAGGTGAGATCCTTGGCATGAAGCAAATGCTTGAGATTTATCGTGAGGAACTGCCTGATGTAGTCATCGGTTCTTACACTCATGTACCCCCACAAGGGCTGGCACGTCCCAAATTTGCCAAGGCCTAAAACGGTCAATAGCAACTTGAAACTCACCTATTTTACGCCATCTTTGAATGCGGAAAAGAGTTGTTGAAACGCTCATATTCAAGTGCTATAATGTGAACATGTGTTCATACAACTCTGGACTGATAGGACGTTCAGGGCGGAAAGAGGTGAAAGTTCAATGCAACAAGCTATTCAACCAAAATTTAACGTAACTAATGTCACTTGTGCTTGCGGAAATTCGTTTGAAACGGGTTCTGTGAAAGGATCTCTGCGTGTGGAGATTTGCTCCGCCTGCCACCCATTCTTCACAGGCAAGCAGAAATTTATTGATGCTGGTGGACGCGTAGATCGTTTCAAAAAGAAATACGGTATCTAATGGATTACCGCAGGTTATAAAGTTATTAGAGCCTTCTGCAACTGCAGAGGGCTCTTTTTGTAATAATGTGTATTTGCTTTTTATGCGGCCTTAAGATATACTTATTTTCACCGTGCTAGATGGGGAGGTAGCGGTGCCCTGTAACTCGCAATCCGCTATAGCGAGGTTGAATTCCTGTTAGAGGTGTTGTTGATGTGAGGCTGGTCCCTGCGCACAATGTTGACGGCTGGGTCCTCCGCAATGAGTACTTGTGAACCTGGTCAGGTCCGGAAGGAAGCAGCCATAAGCAAGCCCACTCTTGTGCCGGAGGGTTGCCTAGCCCGAGTTGTTGTTCAGGGTTGCCGCTCGGATCACAACGATCAATAACAGGTGCACGGTATATATTAGTGATTAGAACATCTTGGCAATCATTGCGAAGATGTTTTTTTGTGTTTTATAAATTGGAAGGTGTCTGGTTTAGATTCGGACGGGAGTATAGTATAATGAAGTGACCATGAATGGTCATGAAAGTGAATGGGAAAGAGGGTAACGCGCATTGGAACATATAGCGTTGTACCGTGCTTGGCGGCCGCAGGCTTTCAAGGACATGGTAGGACAACAGCATATTATCCAGACATTGCAGAATGCCATCCGCGAAAATCGCACGTCCCATGCCTACCTGTTCAGCGGTCCACGAGGAACAGGTAAGACGAGTGCGGCCAAAATTTTGGCCAAGGCTATCAACTGTGAGCATGGACCTGCGCCGGAACCTTGCAACGAATGCGAAGCCTGTAAACGGATCACGGCCGGAGCGGTCATGGATGTACAGGAGATTGATGCAGCCTCCAACCGGGGCGTTGAAGAGATTCGTGATTTGCGCGATAAAGTCAAATATGCGCCCACAGAAGTGCGGCACAAGGTTTATATCATTGATGAAGTGCACATGCTGACGACGGAAGCGTTCAATGCGCTGCTCAAGACACTAGAAGAGCCGCCGCCACACGTGATGTTCATATTGGCTACGACTGAACCACATCGGATTCCGGCGACAATTATTTCGCGTTGCCAGCGGTTTGACTTCCGGCGGGTATCGCTGGAAGAACAGACAGAGCGGCTTGACCTGATATGTCAACAGGAGAACATACAGGCTGATTTAGATGCACTGCAGTACATTGCGCGTCTTTCAGATGGCGGGATGCGAGATGCAGTTAGCGTTTTGGACCAGATATCCTCGTTTACAGATGGTCGGGTTACTTATCAGCAGGTGCTGGATATGACGGGAGGTATTGCGTCCGAGCAATTCGGTAAGCTTGCCTTGGCGTTGCTGAAAGAAGATGTGGGCACGGTGCTCCAAATGATCGAGAACTTTATGCAGGAAGGTAAAAGTGCGGATAAGTGCATGGAGAATCTTCTGTACTATTTCCGAGACCTGCTAATGATCAAGATGGTGCCTCAGGCAACCAAAATGACGGAGCGAGTGCTAGATCCAGAGCGATTTAAGGAAGTGGCAGATGCTTTTACCAAGGAGCAACTCTTTGCGATGATTGACACCCTTAATCGTTATCAGAGCGAGATGAAATATGCCGTTCAGCCTCAAACTTTGTTTGAGGTAGCTCTGTTGAAACTATGCAGTATTCCGGGGGAAGCAGGAGCTGTTGTTCAGTCGGCCGCACAGCGCTCAGGTGCTGCAGCTGAGCAGGAAGATGTGGTAATGTTGAAGCGCCAGCTTGCTGAGTTGGAAAAGAAACTGGAGCGCGCGCTGCAAGGTGGATTGGGCGCTGGAGCGGGACAGGAAGCATCGTCGGGTGGTCGTCAGGCTTCCGGGGGTCGTGCCCCTGCTCCGCGGATTTCAGCGCCAGCCAAACTTCCTTCTCAGTTGGATCGCTATATCGCTGAGAAGTCGAGCGAAGCATTCGCAGCAGCGGGGCGTAAGTGGAGTCAGATTTTACAAGGGGTAAAAGAGGCGAAAGTTACGGTTCATGCCTGGTTTATGGACGGTGAGCCAGTTTCTGTGTTAGAGGACAGTGTGCTGGTCGCATTTAAGAACAATATTCATCGTGAAACTACCGAAAAGCCTGCCAATAAGCAGGTCATCGAGAAAGTATTGCATGAGCAGTTGGGCCATCCTTATCGTTTAGTAACGATGATGCAAAAGGATTGGAATGCTGCGATTGAAGGAGTTTCCGACCAGCCTGCCGAAGAATTGCAACTGGAGCCGGAGCATGATACGCCGGGAAAGTCCAAGGAGCCCTGGATTGATGAAGCTATTCAACTTTTCGGGGAAGATCTGGTAGTCATTAAAGATTAAATCAAGTGTCTAGATGTATACTTCATTAAAGGAGATGATTGAAATGAACAATATGAACCAAATGATGAAGCAAGTGAAAAAAATGCAGGAACAAATGCTGAAAGCCCAAGAGGAACTTGGCGGAAAAGTAATCGAAGGTACTTCTGGCGGCGGTGTTGTGACGGTGGAGGTAAATGGACATAAAAAAGTGTTGTCCATCACGATCAAACCGGAAGCCGTAGATCCTGATGATGTAGAAATGCTGCAAGATCTTGTACTGACTGCAGTCAATGATGCTTTGTCCAAAGCAGATGAACTGGCTAATGATGATATGGGTAAATTTACAGGCGGCATGAAAATTCCGGGCTTGTTCTAGTCTGCTGCATAAAGGAGAAACACGCTATTGTATTATCCGGAGCCGATTGCAAAGCTAATTGATGCTTTTACGCGCCTGCCAGGAGTAGGGCCGAAGACGGCTGCCCGGTTGGCCTTTCACGTACTGAAAATGAAGGAAGATGATGTGATTGACTTTGCCAAAGCGCTAGTCAATGTAAAACGCAATCTGCACTTCTGTTCAGTCTGCGGCAACATTACGGATACGGACCCTTGTCGGATCTGTCAGGATAAGACGAGGGATGCTTCCGTCATTTGTGTTGTTCAGGATTCCAAGGATTTGGTGGCTATGGAGCGTACCAAGGAGTTTAATGGCTTTTACCATGTGCTTCACGGGGCGATATCTCCTATGGAGGGAATTGGTCCTGAGGATATCAAACTCAAGGAATTGCTGAATAGACTCAGTGATGAACGCGTCAAGGAGCTGATTTTAGCTACGAACCCGAACATTGAAGGAGAGGCCACGGCCATGTACATTTCTCGGCTAGTGCGTCCTTTTGAAATCAAGGTTACTCGTATTGCTCACGGATTGCCAGTGGGTGGAGATTTGGAGTATGCTGACGAGGTTACCCTGTCCAAAGCGTTGGAAGGCCGTAGAGAGCTCAATTAATAGGTGTATTTATACGTTATAAATAGGGAGTCTGGAATGTCCTTAGGGTATTCTCGACTCACTTGGGGGAGCCGCTATGGCTCCTTTTTTATTTGCGGTGATAGATGGCAGTATAGATCGTTCCTGGTTCTAAGTTTGTCCTTTGTTCAATAAGTATGAATAAGGTAATCTTGCAGACTGTGCACATAATTCAGCTTGTGAGGAGGATGAACGGATGTGGGAACGGATGAAACAAAATTTCCGTCGTCAGGAGAATGGCAAATCAGAAGCGGAGTATCGGCAGGAGTTGTTTGCCCAGATTCGGGCTTCGCATGCGGAATGGTTAAGAGCGCATCGTTTATTTCATGAAGCAACGGGTAAAGATGAGATCGACTACGCTATATTTGTTCTAGAAGCTGCAGAACGTAAATATCAGATACATTTAAAAAGTGCGAAACAGCAAGGCCTGCATCGTTTCCATCTGCCTGCAGATGAACCGGGGTATGCCAATGATACGGATCGTGTTCACAAGCGGAGAGCTGAATGAAAGGGGCGGTCTGGCTTGTTTTGATTGCCTGTGTCGGGATGTTACTATTTCTAATCTTAAAAAAACGTTTGGGTATCAGCTGGCTTGTAGTATTCGGGGCACATATGGGCCTGGCAGCCATCGCATTGTATGTTATCAATTATTCAGGGTGGATTACGCAGGTGTACATCCCGATCAATCCAGTGACAATGGGGGCGGTAACGATATTAGGCTTGCCTGGGATTGTCCTTTTACTGGGATTGAAAATAGTATTATTCGGACAGGCTATATGAAAACTTAAATGTTATTGTTTCTATTTTTAAAATATAGTTGACGGCGAATTCAAAAATGTGATACATTAATTCTCGGCCCTTAAAGCCCGGGAATTTTTTTGTGAGAACAACAATTAAATGAAATTAAAAAATAATTTTAAAAAAGTGTTGACTTAAATCCCGAATGTGTGTTATATTAATCAAGTCGCCGCTGAGATGCGGTGGTGAAACAAAGTAAGACATAATGCAGGTTTGATCTTTGAAAACTGAACAACGAGTGAGTGAAACGATTTTGTTCGCAAAATCAAACAAGAGATATTTTTATCTCG
>NZ_JANAVI010000024.1:0-32811 GCF_024213325.1 Paenibacillus sp. MZ03-122A
GCTGTGAAACTGACACCCGTTCAACAATGGTTCTTTGAGCAGAACCTGACGGATGCTCATCATCATAACCAGTCCATCATGCTGCATAGCAAGGACGGTTTTGATGAACCGGCCCTGCGCACGGCGATGGATCAAATCGTTAGCCATCACGATGCTCTGCGTATCATTTTCCGACCTACGGAGCGCGGATATGAAGCTTGGAACCGTGCGATTGGGGAGGGCGAGCTGTATACGCTGGAACGTATGGACTTCAGCCATGAGACTGAGGTGGCAGCAGCGATCGAGGCCAAAGTGAATGAAATTCAGGCGGGTATTCATCTAAGCGAAGGACCGCTGGTGAAGCTGGGGCTGTTCCATTGTCCTGATGGAGATCATTTGCTGATGGCGATTCATCACTTAGTGGTGGATACCGTATCTTGGCGCATTTTGTTCGAGGATATTACGACCGCCTATGAGCAGGCATTGAACGGACAAGCGGCTCGTCTTCCGCACAAAACGGATTCGTTCCGCATCTGGGGGGATGGGCAGTCTCAATATGCGAACAGTCCGGCCATGGCAGCAGAACTCGCATTCTGGAAGGAAATGGAGCAAGGCGTATATCAGCCGCTTCCAAAAGACGAGTCCCCTTCTCATTCCTTCAATAGGGACAGCGAGAACATTACAGTTACGTGGACAGCTCAGGAAACGGAGCAGCTGTTAAAACAGGCGCATCGTGCCTACAACACGGAGATGAATGATTTGCTGCTTACCGCATTGGGACTGACGATTCATCGCTGGGCGGGCCTGGAACGAGTGCTCGTGAGCCTGGAAGGTCATGGACGGGAGTCCATTTTGCCAGAACTGGATATTACGCGTACCGTGGGCTGGTTTACGACCCAATTCCCGGTTGTGCTGGATATGAGCGTGGGGCAAGACCTTTCACAGCGCATCAAACATGTGAAAGAAGGACTACGCCGCATTCCGCAAAAGGGCATTGGCTACGGTATGTTGAGATACCTGTCCGCAGCACGTGAGCAAGAGCATTTTGTAACCGAACCTGAAATCAGCTTTAACTATTTGGGACAATTTGACCAAGATATGCAAAATCAATCCATTGGCGTATCTCCTTACGCTAGCGGTGCAGAGCTTAGCGCCCATGCAGCCAGATCGCACACGCTGGATATGAACGGACTGATTTCGGAAGGCGAACTGCAATTGACGATCAGCTACAGCAAGCAGGAATATCGTCGTGAAACGATGGAGCAGTTAGCCGAACAGTTCAGAACCAGCTTGCAGGAAATCATTGCGCATTGCACAGGCCGCAAACAGCAAGAGCTGACGCCAAGCGATGTCATGCTGAAACATGTAACCATGGCCGAGCTGGATCAGTTGGTAGAACGGACTCGTGACATGGGGGAACTGGAAAATGTCTATGCGTTGACGCCGATGCAAAAAGGCATGTTGTTCCATAGTCTGATGGATGCAGCGTCAGGTGCTTATTTTGAACAAACGACCTTTGATTTGCATGGACGCTTCCAAGCGGATATTTTCCAAGATAGCTTGAATCATTTGGCGCAGCGGCATGAGATATTTAGAGCTAATTTCATCAGCGGTTGGCAGGATGAGCCTGTGCAGGTCATTTTCCGCCGCAAGGATGTTGGTTTTAGATGTGAAGATTTGCGTCATCTGAATGAGCAGGAGCGTGACGCGTATGTGAAGGAATTTATTCGCAAAGACAAGGCAGCCGGATTCGATTTGTCCCGGGATGCGTTGATGCGCGTGGCGATTTTACGAACAGGTGACGAGGATTATTATTTTGTGTGGAGCTCTCATCACATCTTGATGGATGGCTGGTGTGTGGCGTTAGTCACGGATGAGGTGTTTGAGGCTTATTTTGCAGCGGTGGAGCATAGACAGCCGAAGCTTGCCCCCGTGACTCCATACAGTCAGTATATTGAGTGGCTTGAAGCACAGGATGTAGAAGCAGCAGCTACCTACTGGAAGGATTATTTGCTCGGCTATGATCAGCAAACTTCGATTCCGACCGGAAAAGTAGGCGTGAAAGCGGACGGTGCACAATTTGAGCATATCCTGTGCGATCTGGGCAAGGATTTGACCGGACGTATGGAAATGGTGGCTAAGCAGCACCACGTGACCCCGAATACATTGCTGCAAACAGCCTGGGGATTGCTGCTCCAAAAGTACAACGGTAGTGACGACGCTGTTTTTGGCGGTGTAGTGTCTGGTCGTCCGGCTGATATTCCGGGGATCGAAAATATGGTGGGCTTGTTCATTAACACCATTCCAATACGTATCCGTAGTGGGGCTGAGGACACCTTTGCTGACATGATCAGAACGAATCAGCAGCAGGCGCTGACTTCTCAAGATTATGAAACGTATCCGCTGTATGAAATTCAAGCCTTGAGCGAGCAAAAGCAAGATCTGGTCAACCACATTATCGTGTTTGAAAACTATCCGGTGGAGGAGCAGGTCGAGCAACTTGGCGAGGGTGCAGAGTCGGATTTTGAAATTCGCAATGCCGGCATGATTGAACAAACCAACTATGATTTCAATCTGATTGTCATGCCGCAGGAAGCGATGAAAATCCGATTTGAATACAATGCGAAGTTATATGATCGGGAAGCCGTTGAACGGACTCAGGGCCATCTGGTACAGCTGTTGGAGCAGGTGGTGGCGAAGCCGGACATTCGAGTGTATGAGCTGGATATGGTAAGTGAGCAGGAGCGAGAGCAAATTCTCAGCGTATGGGGAGATACAGCTGCTGAGTATCCAAGCGAGCAAACGATTCATGGCTTGTTCGAGACACAAACGGCGCAGACACCGGAGCAGCCAGCGTTGTTCTTCGAAGGAGAGCAGCTGACCTATCGCGAGCTGAATGAACGTGCGAATCGTCTGGCGCGCACCTTGCGCAGTCAAGGCGTGACGAAGGATCGACTGGTGGGTCTGATGACCGAGCGTTCGGTAGACATGATCGTGGGCATCTTCGGGATTTTAAAAGCCGGAGGTGCATATGTCCCCATCGATCCGACGTATCCAGAGGAGCGTATCCGCTATATGCTGGATGACTCGGGAGCGAAACTGCTGTTGACACAAAGTCATCTGGTGGACAAAGCAGTTATCGATGGTCAAGTACTGGTATTGGATGGAGCGCAGGAGGTGTACCACGAGGATGGTTCAAATCTGGAGCCGCTGTCTGGTCCGAAAGATCTGGCGTATGTCATTTATACGTCGGGTACAACGGGGCAGCCGAAGGGCGTGATGCTGGAGCATCACGGGCTGTGCAATCTGAAAACGTATTTTGATCAGACGCTCAAGATCCGCACGTCGGATCATACGTTGCTGTTCGCCAGCTATTCGTTTGATGCGGCTTGCTGGGAAATCTTCCAGGCGCTGTTCTGCGGAGCCACGTTGTATGTGCCAACGTCAGAGACGATTTTGGACTATGAGAGATTCGAACATTATATGACAGAACATCAGATTACGGTGGCGACGTTGCCACCGACCTATGCGGTGTATCTGGAGCCGGGACGGATGCCAAACCTGCGTATTCTGTTCACTGCGGGTTCAGCATCCTCAACAGAATTGGTATACAAGTGGAAGGATCAGGTGGCGTACTACAACGGCTACGGTCCAACCGAAAACTCGGTGGCGACGTCCATCTGGCCGGTATCCGAGGATGAGAGAGCCGGACAACTCATTTCCATCGGACGCCCTATGCCGAATCATCGGGTGTACATGGTTGATGTGCATGGACATTTGGCTCCGGTAGGCGTAGCGGGTGAGCTGTGCGTGTCCGGTCCGGGTCTGGCCCGGGGTTATCTGGATCGCCCAGAGCTGACGGCTGAGAAATTTGTACCGAACCCGTTTGCGGCTGGCGAAGCCGGCTATGAACGAATGTACCGTACGGGTGACTTGGCGAGATGGATGCCAGACGGCAACATCGAATATTTGGGCCGGATCGACCATCAGGTGAAAATCCGGGGCTATCGGATCGAGCTGGGCGAGGTCGAGGCACAAATTTTGAAGGTGGAGGACGTACAAGAGGTCATCGTACTGGCACAAGCGGACGAACAGGGGCAAAACCAACTGGTGGCGTACTATGTTGCTGAACGGGAAGTGAGCGCTGGTGAGCTGCGCAGCTTACTGGGCGAGGAGCTTCCAAACTACATGGTGCCTTCGTATTTGGTGCAGCTGGAGCAGATGCCGTTGACACCGAATGGTAAAATCGACCGCAAGGCACTGCCAACACCGGAAGGTAACCTGCAAAGCGGAGCCGATTATGTAGCACCGCGGACATGGGTGGAAGTGAAGCTGGCGCAAATTTGGCAGGATGTGCTGGGTCTGGCGCAGGTCGGTGTGAAGGAAAACTTCTTCGAGATTGGCGGACACTCGCTGCGGGCGACGACGCTGGCCTCGAAGATTCACAAGGAGCTGAACAAGCCGCTTCCACTACGCAGTATTTTTGAAGCGCCAACGATTGAACAACTGGCAGCGGTCATGGAAGGTTTGGATCAAGTGGCGTATGCGTCCATTCCGGTGACGGAAGAACGCAGCTTCTACCCGCTTTCCTCGGCGCAAAAACGACTGTTTGTGCTGCATCAGTTCGACCCGAATGATGTGAACTACAACATGCCGTCAGTGCTGCAAGTGAGTGGTCCGTTGGACGTGAAGCGAGTGGAGGACGTGTTCCGTCAACTGATCGCCCGCCATGCAACGTTGCGTACCTGCTTTGAGCTGGTGGACAGTGAGCCGGTGCAATGGATTGAGGACACCGTGCCGTTTGAGGTGGAGTATACGAAGGTACAGGTAGAGGGTGCGACTGCGGATACGATGGTCAGCCAGGAAGCACAAGAACGGGTGCAGCAGTTTGTACGTCCGTTCGATCTGCAAGCCGCTCCGCTGCTGCGGGTAGGCTTGGTAGATTTGGGTGTACAAGGAACCGAGCAGGAATCGCAGCATTTGCTCATGCTCGATATGCACCATATCGTCTCGGATGGTGTGTCCATGGGGGTACTGACCGATGAATTTGTCCGCTTGTACGACGGTGAAGAGCTTTCGCCATTGCGAATACAGTACAAGGATTATGCGGTATGGCAGCAAAGCGAAGCCCATCAAGAGTGGATGCAACGTCAGGAAGCGTACTGGCTCGACACCTTCCGGGGTGAACTGCCTGTGCTGGATCTACCGACAGACTTTGCCCGTCCGTCGGTACGAAGTACGGCAGGCGATACGGTGGTGTTCGAGCTGGAACGTGAAGTCAGCGAACGTCTGAAAGAACTGGCGGCGCACACAGGCTCGACGTTGTATATGGTGCTGCTGGCAGCGTACACCGCGCTCTTACACCAATACAGCGGGCAAGAGGACATCGTAGTCGGCACACCGATTGCAGGACGACCGCATGCAGATTTGGAACCGATCCTCGGGATGTTCGTCGGTACGTTGGCATTGCGAAACTATCCGACAGCGGAACATACCTTCCGTAGCTACGTGGAAGAAGTGAAAGTTTGTGCTCTGCAAGCCTATGAACATCAGGACTACCCATTTGAGGAACTGGTGGAAAAGCTAAATGTGAAGCGGGATATGAGCCGCCATCCGCTGTTCGATACGATGTTTACCCTACAAACCACCGAAGAAGGCGAACTGCAACTGGCAGATCTGAGCTTCCGTCCATACGGTTTGGAACAAACGCCAGCGAAGTTTGATTTGACGCTGGAAGCCAGAGAGGAAGAGGCAGGTATCCAGTTCGGATTGCAATATGCAACTGCATTGTACGAGCGCGAAACGGTAGAACGGATGACACGCCACTTTATTCGTTTGGCCGAAGCCGTGGCGGCGAACCCGGATGCGAAGCTGAGTGAGCTGGAACTGATTACGGCAGAAGAAACCGAGCAGATTCTGAAGGTGTTCAATGATTCGAATGCGTACAGCCTGCTTGGAGCATTGCAAGGCCGTTCGCTCAGCGAACGCTTTGAAGAGCAAGCGAAGCGCAACCCTGAGCGGATAGCAGTTGTGTCTGGGTCCACCGCGCTGACCTACACTGAGCTGAATGAGCGTGCGAACCAATTGGCTCGTGTGTTACAAGCGGAAGGGGTCAAAGCAGATCAATCGGTTGGCGTATTGCTGGAACGTTCTGCGGATATTCTGGTGAGCATTCTGGGGGTACTTAAGGCCGGAGGCGCATATGTACCAATGGATACGATGTATCCACAGGAGCGCATCGACTACATGCTCCAAGACAGTGGGGCCAAGGTCGTGATTACAAGCAGAGTTGCCAACCTGTCGCTCAGCTTGCCATCCACTGTTCGAGCTGTAGTCTTGGATGACGAGGACGTTCAAGCTCAACTGGGAGCACAGGATGCGAGTAATCTAATTCCTGTCGCCCGCCCGCATAACCTGGCCTATATGATTTACACGTCAGGTACCACCGGCCAGCCGAAAGGGGTCATGATCGAGCAGGGCAGTGTTAGCAATCTGGTAGATGCTTTATTGGAGCGAGTATACAGCCGTTATGAACAGCCGCTTCATGTCGCATGGCTGTCGGCATTTGTATTTGACGCTTCAGTGAAGCAAATCTTTGCCAGCTTGCTGTTAGGCCACACCCTACACGTGGTGTCCCGTGACGTCAGTCTGAGCGGAGAGCATTTGATCGCCTACTACCGCACGCACCGGATTGATCTGTCGGACGGCACACCCGCGCATCTGCATATTTTGAACGAAAGTGTCAGTGTGACGGAAGCGCCGGAAGTGAAGCATTACCTGATCGGTGGCGAAGCATTATCCGTGCAGCTGGTAAATGTGTTCCTGCACAAGTGGCCCGGGTATCGTCCGGTCATTACGAACGTGTACGGTCCGACCGAAACCACGGTAGATGCGACTGCTTATACGATTGAAGATGTGGAAGCCCTGAACGCACTGTTGGAAAAAGGGGAGCATACGGTATCCATCGGAACGCCGATAGCGAACCAGTCCGTGTACATCCTGAACAGCCAGCAACAGCTGGTACCGATCGGGATCGCAGGTGAGCTTTATATCGGAGGTGCAGGTGTCGGACGAGGATACCTGAACCTGCCGGAGCTGACGGCAGAGAAATTCGTCCTGAATCCGTTCGCTGATGCAGCCGATCAAGCGGACAGCACTCACGCAAACCGGATGTACCGGACGGGCGACCTGGCACGGTGGTTGCCAGACGGCAGCATTGAGTATTTGGGCCGGATCGACCATCAGGTGAAAATCCGGGGTTACCGGATCGAGCTGGGCGAAGTGGAAGCGCAGCTGCTGACCGTGGATGGCATTCAGAAAGCCGTGGTCACAGCATGGGAAAACGAAGACGGACACAAGGACCTGTGTGCCTACATCATAGCTTCAGAGTCCCTGAGTTTGCCGGAGCTGCGCAATGCGCTGCAGCCGAAGCTGCCGGATTACATGATCCCGACGTATGTGGTACAGCTGGATCATTTCCCGCTGACACCGAACGGGAAAATCGACCGCAAGGCGTTGCCGGCACCGGAAGCACGTCTCGAAGGAGGCCTGGAGTACGTTGCACCGCGGACGCCGCTGGAAGCCAAGCTAGCCCAAATCTGGCAGGATGTCTTGAAGCTGTCCACCGTAGGAGTCACCGACTCATTCTTTGACGTGGGTGGGCACTCCCTGCGGGCAACGACGCTGGTGGCCAAAATCCATCAGGAACTGGATAGCCGGATTACGCTGCGTGAGGTATTCCAACACTTTACGATTGAGCAGCAAGCTCAGCTCATAGCTACGCACGGGACAGACACCTATACGGTGATCCCTGCGGCGGCGCAACAGGCGTACTACCCGGTTTCCTCGGCTCAAAAACGACTGTACATTTTGAGCCATCTGGAAGGTGGGGATCTCAGCTACAATATGCCGGGTGTATTAACTGTGGAGGGGCCGCTTCAGGCCGATCGGCTGGAGGATGCGTTCCGTCAGTTAATAGCCCGCCACGAAACGCTGCGGACTTCCTTTGAAATGGTGGAAGGCGAGGTCGTTCAGCGGGTTTACGATCAAGTGGAGTTTGCATTAGAGCACTTGCAGGCCAGGGAGTCCGAAGCCGGAGCCTATATCGAGTCCTTTGTACGCAGCTTCGATCTTCGCCAGGCACCACTGCTGCGTGTCCGTCTCATTCAAACTGGACCAGAGCGCCACCTCCTGATGTACGACATGCACCATATTATTTCAGACGGTGTATCGTCTAACAATATCGTGCAGGAGCTGGTACAACTGTACGAGGGACAGGAATTGGAGCCGCTGCAAATTCAGTACAAAGACTACGCCGTGTGGCAGCAACAGGAGACGCAGCGTGAGTCATACCAACGCCGGGAACACTTCTGGCTGGAGCATTTAGCCGGAGAATTGCCGGTACTGGATTTGCCAATTGCTTATCCTAGACCTGCTGTTCGCAGCTTCGAGGGTGCGATGTATGAATTTACAGTGGACGCAAATGTATCCGAGCAACTGCACCGAATTGCGGCACAGACCGGAAGTACGCTGTACATGGTGCTATTGAGCGCCTACACCGTTCTGCTGTCCAAATACAGCGGTCAGGACGATTTGATCATCGGTACGCCAGTAGCAGGACGCTTGTTGCCTGAGCTGGAGCCACTGATCGGAATGTTCGTCAACACGCTAGCCATCCGGCATCAGCCGAAGGGCAACCAAACGTTCCACAGCTACTTGCTAGAAGCCAGAGATCGTACGCTGCAAGCCTTTGAGCATCAGGATTATCCACTGGAAGAGTTGGTGGAAAAGCTGGATGTAGCACGGGATGCAAGCCGTAACCCATTATTTGACACTGTGTTTGTACTGCAAAATACGGAGTCACAGGAAGCGAAGCTAGAAACGCTGTCCTTCAGTCCATATGTTCAGGAGCACAGCATCTCCAAATTCGATTTGACCTTGTCTATGAGTGATGAAGACGGGGAAATCAAGGGTTCCTTTGAATATTGCACGAAGCTGTTTGGAGCCGACGCTATTGAGAGATTAACCAGAGATTTGATAGCGATCCTGTCCCAGGTTGGGATCAATCCAGATTTGCTGTTAAGCGATATTCAGGTGAACTCGGACGAGCAACCGGAAGGCTTCTCGCCGGATTCCATCGACTTTGTTTTCTAAATCCGTTTTCTAAATGCAATGAATTCACTTTGCGCGTGCAAAGGGCGGCGGCTTGTCCGACTGCCCTTGCCTGCAAAGTATTCTTTTTCTGACACAACGCTCATGTATGTAACAACGCACCATCCAACCGGGGGGAACAGGCCCCGAGAAGCAGGAGGGATGTCATTGAAAGCCTTATTTGAGAAGGAAAAGAATTACTGGAGTCATAAACTGGAATCTGAGGATCATATCATCTGCCTACCATACACCAACCATGTGTCCAGAAATACAACTGTAACGAGTTTAAATTCCCATACGTACACGCTCACATTTCCAACTGAAATTTCCCAAAGAATATCATCTATAACAGGTGGCGCTCCATGGGCCGTGTTTATGGTCCTGCTTGCTGGAGTAGAGAGCTTATTGCATAAATACACAGCTGAGGAATGTGTGCTGCTGGGCATTCCGGTAGCCAAGTCTAGCAACGGTGCTACAAAGCCGATCAACCATCTGCTTTTATTGAAAAATACGCTGGATTCCAGCACAACCTTCAAAGCCTTGCTGTCTCAAATCAAAACCTCTGTCGGCGAAGCTATTGAACATCAAAACATTCCTTTTTGGAACTATTCTGAATTACTTGACATTCAACGTAATGAGGATGGAAAGCCTCTTATTCACACCACAGTATCCTTGCAAAACATTCATATTTCTGATTTTTTGAATCACGTACAATCTGAACTAGATTTCCAGTTTCAATGGGAATATGAAGCGGTCTCCCTAAACGTAAAGTATAGTAGCGACCGTTATAGCGAGACGACGATTGAGCACTTTGTTGAGCAGCTTCTGCGGCTGTACACTATTGTTTTGCAGCAGCCAGAGTTGGCGATTTCCACAACACAAGTGCTGTCAGAGCAAGAAGTAGAGCAGCTGGTCCATACCTTCAACGATACAAATGTGGATTATCCACGTCATGCGTCTATTCATGAATTGTTCGAGAAACAGGCGAAGCAGGCACCACAGCAGGTGGCGGTAGTGTGTGGGCAAGATAGCCTAACCTATGCAGAATTGAATGAAAAGGCCAACCGACTGGCTCATTCTTTACGTAAGCAGGGAATCCGCACCGAGCAGACGGTCGGCATTGTAGCTGAACGCTCGATTGAGATGATTGTCGGTATGCTCGGAATTCTCAAAGCAGGTGGAGCATATGTACCCATTGATTCTGATTACCCGGATGAGCGTGTACGCTATTTGCTGAAGGATTCCGGTGCGGACATACTGCTCGTGCAGCGAATGGAACATCGGCCCACTGATTTTAAGGGAATGGTGCTTGACCTTAGCGATGCTGCAATTTATGGAACGGATGATGCTGATCGTTATGATCCCATTTTGCCGAATGATCACGGAACGAATACTGATCCGGGATACGTGGACTGCCTAGATCCGTTCTACTCCATTTCCGCCAGTCCCGAACTTGCTTCTACGACAACCATACAACCAGAAAACATGCAACCCAAAGCTACGCAATCAGAACAAGCAAAACAAATACAGCACGCTTATGCAGCTGAAGAACAACCGAAAGCGAGCGCAGCTGGTCGCTTGGCCTATATTATGTACACCTCAGGGACTACAGGCCAGCCCAAAGGGGTTATGGTGGAGCACCGTAATGTCGTGCGTTTGGTGACAAACACAAATTATGCACGCTTGAATGCCGACACGCGCATTTTGCAGACCGGGTCTGTTGTCTTTGACGCGTCCACCTTCGAAATTTGGGGTGCGTTATTGAACGGTGGACAGCTGGTGCTGGTGAGTCAGGATGTTATTTTGGACGCGCCCAAGCTCAAGGAAGTTGTCCGCAATCACGGCATTACCACGATGTGGCTGACCGCACCACTCTTTAATCAGCTATCCCAGCAGGACTTGGAACTATTTGAGGGGATGCGGGAGCTATTGGTTGGTGGTGATGTGCTGTCCGTACCGCATATTAACCGGGTATTGGAGGCCCATCCGAATCTACATATCATTAACGGCTACGGTCCGACGGAAAATACGACCTTTTCCACCACACTTGCCATTACCGGCGTTCAATCGGCATCTGTGCCCATTGGTAGCCCGATCCACAACTCGACGGCATATGTCGTGGACGGTTCGATGCAGCTCCAGCCTGTTGGAGCGTGGGGAGAACTGATCGTCGGCGGTGACGGGGTGGCTCGCGGATACCGCAACCGCCCAGAACTGACGACCGAAAAGTTCATTGACAGTCCGTTCCGTGGCGGCGAACGCTGCTATCGAACAGGGGACCTGGTGCGTTGGAATGCGGACGGGACGCTGGAATATAAGGGACGAATCGACGCGCAGGTGAAAATTCGAGGCTACCGGATTGAGCTGGGCGAGGTAGAAGCACAGCTGTTGAAGCTGGAGGCAGTCCGAGAAGCTGTTGTAATTGCACATGAAGATGAGCAGGGGCAAAAGCTGCTCTGCGCATATGTGGTCACCCATGCGGAAGTAGCGACAAGTGAGCTGCGTAGTGCTTTGAGCCAGGAGCTACCGGGCTACATGGTACCGTCGTATTTTGTGCAGCTGGAGCAATTGCCACTGACGCCCAATGGCAAGGTGGATCGCCGAGCGTTGCCACAACCAGAGGGAGGTGTAAGCTCAGGCGCAGAATATGTACCTCCTCAAAATCAATTACAAGCACAACTGGCTAGCATCTGGAAAGATGTGCTGGAGCTTGAGCGCGTTGGGATTAAGGATAACTTTTTTGAGGCAGGAGGACATTCCCTGCGGGCGACACATGTCATATCACTCATCTATAAGGAATTGCATAAAAATGTGCAGCTAAAGGATCTGTTCCAGCATCCGACAATTGAACAGCTGGCGCAGGTTATTCAAGCACTGGAGCCAACCACCTATGAATCCATCCCTGTTACGGAGAATAAGCCATTTTATGCGGTTTCTTCAGCTCAGAAACGGATGTATATCCTCAATCAGCTTGATGGAGCGGGAATTAGCTATAACATACCTGGTGCCCTGACTCTGACCGGTTCACTTGATCACAAGGCACTGGATAACGCGTTCCGTCAGCTTATTGACCGCCATGAAACATTGCGCACAAGTTTTGAGACCATGAACGGTGAACCTGTCCAGCGAGTACATGACGAGGTTCCTTTTTGCGTGGAATTGACCTATGCTCACGGAGCTGCCCCAAAGGAAACGGATGAGCTGGTACGTAACTTTGTCCAACCATTCGATCTGGGGCAGGCCCCGTTATTCCGAGTTGGTTTGATTGAAACAGACCCAGAGCATCATATTTTGCTCATGGACATGCATCATATCATTTCGGACGGCACCTCTATAAATGTACTAATTCAGGACTTTATTCATTTATATGCAGGCGACACGCTGCCATCGCTACGCATTCAGTATAAAGACTACGCCGCTTGGCAACAGAAGCAGCAGCAAAGTGAACGCTACCGGGAACAGGAAAACTACTGGCTCAATACCTTCGCAGGAGAGCTACCTGTGCTTGATCTACCGACTGATTATCCACGCCCAGCGGTGAGAAGCTTTGAAGGAGATGTGCTGGAATTTACGCTTGACCAACGACAAAGCGAAGGCTTAAAAAGCATTGCGGTGCAGACGGAATCGACATTATATATGGTGCTGTTGGCTGCCTATTCGGCTTTGCTTAGCCACTATAGCGGGCAAGAGGATATTATTGTCGGTTCGCCAATTGCAGGGCGGCCCCATGCGGATCTTGGCAGTCTGATCGGGATGTTCGTGAATACACTGGCAATCCGTAATTATCCAGAAGGCGGGAAAACGTTCCGCGATTATGTGTTGGAGGTCAAGGAAAACGCGTTAAAGGCTTTTGAACATCAGGATTATCCGTTTGAAGAGCTGGTGGAGAAGCTGGGCGTAGATCGAGATTTAAGCCGTAATCCGTTATTTGATACCATGTTTGCACTACAAAACATAGAGCAAAAAGAGCAGCAGCTGGCTGGGCTGCAATTGGCATCTTATCCAAGTGAGCAAACGACGGCCAAATTTGATTTGAGTCTGTTCGCAGTGGAGGATGGAGAACAAATTTCCTGTGCTCTTCAATACGGAACTCGGCTGTACAAACGGGAAACCATTGAACGACTGACTGAACATTTGCAGCAGCTTATCAATGCGGTTATAAAACAGCCGGATATCGCTCTTTCGGCTATAGAAATGGTTTCGGCCCAAGAAAAAGAGCTGCTTGTGCAGAGATTCAATGATACGGTAGCAGACTATCCGTATCCACGAGATCAAGCACTGCATGTGCTGTTCGAGGAACAGGTAGCGCAATCACCAGATCGGCTGGCCATCACCTTTGCGGACATGCAGCTTACCTACCGCGAGCTGAATGAACGTGCCGACCGTCTGGCACGCATACTCGCTTCCCATGGGATACAGCGCGGGTCCGAGCCAGAGACACAGCGAGTAGGGATTATGGCTGGACGCTCCATTGAAATGGTCGTCGGTATGCTGGCGATTTTGAAGGTCGGAGGGGCTTACGTTCCCATTGATCCTGATTATCCTGAAGAGCGTATCCGTTATTTACTGGAGGATTCCAGTGCGGGGCTGTTACTGTTACAGCGACGTGAGCAGATGCCTTTTGAACCCGGCATTCCGGTCATCGATTTGAGTGATGTACAGCGATGCAATAGCAAATCTGAATGTGACGCTCAGACGGATGGAACAATTGCGATTACAACAGGGGGATCTTCTTCCGATCTTGCGTATGTGATCTACACCTCTGGTACGACAGGCAAGCCGAAGGGCGTGATGATTGAGCACCGTAATGTCGTGCGCCTAGTGAAAAACAAAAGCTATGCCATGCTTAATGAAAATACACGTATGCTGCAATTGGGCGCAGTTGTGTTCGATGCCTCCACATTTGAAATCTGGGGAACGCTGCTGAACGGGGGACAACTGTATGTGGTAAGCCATGACACTATTCTGGATGCCTCCAAGCTCAAACAAGCAATTGACAAGTATCGTGTTAACACGATGTTCATGACTACGGCTTTATTCAATCAGTATTCGCAGCAAGAAATCGGAGTGTTTGCGTCCTTGAAGGAGTTGCTCGTGGGTGGTGATGTGTTGTCTGTGCCACACGTCAATCGTGTGTTGAAGGAGTACCCGCAGCTTCGCCTGGCCAATATTTATGGTCCGACGGAGAACACCACCTTTTCCACCATCTATGACATTACAGAACCGCAAACCCAGGCTATTCCCATTGGACGTCCAATTGATCACTCGACCGCTTATGTGGTCAATCGTTCGTTGAAGCTGCAACCTATCGGGGCCTGGGGAGAGCTGATCGTCGGTGGCGACGGTGTTGGGCGAGGATATCTGAATCGGCCCGAGCTTACGGCGGAAAAATTTATTGAAAGTCCATTCCGGTCTGGAGAATATTGCTATCGTACAGGAGACTTAGTGCGTTGGCGTGCTGATGGTGTACTGGAGTACAAGGGAAGAATGGATGAACAGGTCAAAATTCGCGGCTACCGCATTGAACTGGGTGAAATTGAAACCCGATTGTCCACGATTCCAGGTGTGAAGGAATCGGTTGTTACCGTGCGGCAGGATGATCACGGACAAAAACAGCTGTGTGCCTATTTTGCAACAGACAGTGAATTGAGCGCCAGCGACTTACGTAACATTTTGTCGCAGGATCTGCCTGGCTATATGGTGCCGTCCTACTTTGTGCAGCTCTCCAGACTACCTTTGACGCTGAATGGCAAAGTAGACCGCAGGGCACTGCCCGCACCTGAGCACAATTTCGATACAGGTATGGATTATGTGGCACCCGAGACGGATGTCCAACAGGCACTGGCTACGGCTTGGGGAGCCATTCTTGGTATCCCGAAAGTCGGAATACAGGATAACTTTTTCCATTTGGGTGGTGACTCCATCAAGGCCATCCAAGTATCGTCCCGCTTGTTTCAGGCTGGATACAAGCTGGAAATGAAGGACTTGTTCAAATACCCGACAATTGCGGGACTAAGCACATATATTCAGCCTGTTAACCGAATAGCCGAGCAGGGCGAGGTTACAGGAAATGTAGTGCTTACACCGATTCAGCGCTGGTTTTTTGAACAGCCAACGGAAGAACCACACTATTTTAACCAATCTGTCATGCTCTATCGTCAGGAAGGCTATGACGAACAGGCACTACGGCGGGCGCTCCATCAGATTACTTCGCACCATGATGCATTGCGTATGGTTTTTAGTTTGTCGGAGAACGGATGTACAGCATGGAACCGCAGTGTAGAGGAAGGCGAACCGTACCATCTGGAATGCTTTGACTATAATGACAGCGATGTAAACAAGCAAGATTTGGCGAAGATAATTGAAGCGAAATGTAATGAAATTCAATCTGGTATTTCCCTAAGCGAAGGTCCGCTGATGAGACTGGGGCTGTTCCGTTGCCCGGATGGAGATCATTTGCTGATCGTGATTCATCATTTGGCGGTGGATGGGGTATCCTGGCGCATTTTATTCGAGGATTTGGCGACTGCTTATGATCAAGCCTCCAAGGGTGAACAGGTGATTCAGCTGCCTCATAAAACAGATTCGTTCCAAACATGGGCCGAGCAGCTGCACGCTTATGCCAACAGTCCAGCTATGGAACATGAGCGAGCGTATTGGGGGAAACTTGCACAAGCGGAACTGGCTTCTTTGCCGCAGGATTATGGGCATAACGAGCACGAAAAGCCATTGATTGGCGATAGTGAGTCGGTTACTGCTTTGTGGACACATGCAGAGACAGAGCAGCTGCTCAAGCAGGCCAATCGTGCCTACCGTACAGAAATTAATGACCTGTTGTTGACGGCGGTAGGAATGGCATTGCAAGCATGGAGTGGAAATGATCGTTTCCTGATAAATCTAGAGGGACATGGACGTGAAGCCATTTTACCAGAGGTGGACATTACTCGAACGATAGGGTGGTTTACAAGTCAATATCCTGTTTTGCTCGATATGCCGGAAGAACTGGCACTTTCGCAACGGATTAAGCGTGTGAAGGAAGGACTGCGCGGCATTCCGCAAAAAGGGATTGGCTACGGTGTACTGAAATATTTATCCGACCGTCAGACACAGGCACCGGAGGCATCTCCAGCCATATTTACGGCAGATCCCGAAATCAGCTTTAACTATTTGGGACAGTTCGATCAGGATATGAAAGGGAACGACTTGCAATCATCCTCATATGAGGGTGGGATGCCGCTGAGCCCGACCATGGCTCGAACGTATACGCTGGATTTTGGCGGCATTATTTCGGGAGGCCAACTGGGTCTGACGATTAGCTATAGTCGTACCAGCTATAGACCGGAGACCATCGAGCGATTGGCGAAATTCCTGGAATCGAGCCTGCGTGAAATTTTGGCGCATTGCATCCATAAAGAACACCCGGAGCTTACCCCAAGTGATATTTCTTACAAAGGAATGAGTGTGGAGGGCTTGGACAGCCTCTTATCTGAAATGGGTGCTGCGGGTGAGATCGACAATGTATATGCACTGACCCCCATGCAGAAAGGGATGCTGTTTCACAGCCAGCTAGATCGTCAAGCAGCTGCGAATGACGCATATTTTGAGCAGGTTTCTTATGATATGCGAGGTCAGATGGACATTCGGGCTTTTGCAGAAAGCCTGAATATTCTGGTTCGGCGACATGAGGCGCTGCGTACACATTTTTATTTTGGCAGAGATACGGAACCGTTGCAGGTGGTGTATCGAAATCGGGATTGCGGCTTTCAATATGAAGATTTACACCATCTGGATGAGGATGAAATAGATACCTGGGTGAAAAATTTCAATCTACAAGATAAAGCACGGGGCTTTGATCTGCGTCGGGATGTCCTGCTGCGTGTAGCGATTTTACGTACTGGAGAAGACAGCTATCATTTTGTATGGAGCTTCCATCATATCGTCATGGACGGCTGGTGCTTGTCCCTTATAAATAAAGAAGTGTTTGAAAGCTATGCAGCACTTCAGGAGGGCAGAGTACCAGAGCTGGCACCGGCAGTGCCGTACAGCCGCTTTATTGAATGGCTGGAAGCACAGGATGCCAAGGCGGCAACCGACTACTGGAGCAGCTATTTATCCGGATATGAGCAGCAAACAGCATTACCAGCTGTAAAATCCGGTCGCAAGAGTGGAGGCAACACGGCTAGTGATTGGGTGACGGTTTTGGAACGTGAGTTGACCCTCCGGGTGGAGGAGACTGCTAAGCGATATCAGGTGACCATGAATACGTTATTACAAACCGTCTGGGGGATTGTGCTGCAAAAATATAACAACCACAGTGATGTCGTATTTGGTAGTGTCGTCTCAGGCCGTCCATCGGATATTATCGGGGTAGAGGATATTATCGGCTTGTTCATTAATACCATTCCAGTTCGCATTCTTAGTGAGGCAGGGGAATCTTTTGCAGAAGTTATGAAGAAAACACAGGACCAGGCGCTGGCTTCTCATGCGTATGATACGTATCCACTGTTTGAGATTCAGGCATTGACCGACCAGAAACAGGATTTAATTAACCATATTATGGTGTTTGAAAATTATCCGGTAGATGAGCAGGTCGAAGAACTGGGAAGTGACGGGCAGGATACATTCCCGATTTCCAACGTGGTGGCTGCAGAGCAGACTAACTATGATCTGAGCTTAGTCGTTATGCCGGGAGAATGCATCAAGATTCGTTTTATGTATAATGCGTTAAGTTATGATCAAACAGGCATTAAGCGTCTGCATGGGCATTTTGTGAATCTGTTGGAGCAAGTCTTGCTTAACCCGAATGTTTGCGTAGAAGAGCTGGAACTGGTTACAGCGGCGGAAAAACAACAAATTACAGGAGAGTTTAATGACACTGCCTCTGCATATCCAAGCAATCACACGATCCAAAAATTGTTTGAGGAGCAGGCAGAGCGCACGCCGGATCATATTGCTGTAGCTTTGGGTCATCAATCATTGACCTATCGAGAACTCAATGAGACAGCCAACCGTTTAGCGCATACGCTACGTGATGCAGGGGTGAAATCCGATGAACCTGTTGGCATTTTGACGGAGCGCTCACTGGATATGATTACGGGAACACTCGCTATTTTGAAGGCTGGAGGCGCGTATGTGCCGGTAGACCCTCAATATCCGGAGGACCGTATCCGTTATATGCTGGAGGACTCGGGAGCTAAGCTGCTGCTGGCTCAACAGGATTTATTGGATCGTTGCTATTTCGGCGGACAGATTGTCAATCTGAATGAGGATACGTCCTACAGTGCAGATGCTTCCAATCTGGGTATAGATGGAGCGGGTAATCATGCTGCTTATGTTATTTATACCTCAGGTTCAACAGGTAAGCCTAAGGGTGTCGTAGTTGAGCATCAAAGTGTCGTGCGCCTTGTCCGCAATACGGATTATGTGCCATTTGATGAATCGACTCGAATGCTGCAGACTTGCGCGTTTGTATTTGATGTATCTACGTTTGAAATTTGGGGTGCGCTACTGAATGGTGGTCAGCTTGTTCTTGTGCATAAGGATGATCTATTGGACGCGGCCAAGCTTAAAGAGACGATACGGGATCATCACGTCACCATGATGTGGCTGACCACACCGTTATTTAATCAGCTTTCACAGCAGGATAGTAAACTTTTCGGCGATGTGAAGTATTTGTTGGTTGGTGGTGATGTTTTGTCTGCACCCCATATTAACCGGGTCCTGCGCGATAATCCGGACATGAACATCATTAACGGCTATGGGCCAACGGAAAACACAACCTTTTCGACGACGTATCACATTACGGAAGAACAGCTGGATTCTGTGCCGATCGGACGGCCCATCTGCAATTCGACGGCGTATGTTGTAGATTCGTCATTTAACCTGCAACCGGTCAGAGCTTGGGGTGAGCTGGTCGTCGGCGGAGACGGAGTTGCACGTGGTTATCTAAATCGTCCTGAGCTGACGGCTGAGAGATTTCTTGCTAACCCGTGGAGGGACGGAGATCGCCTGTACTGCACGGGAGACCTTGTTCGCTGGCGTGAAGACGGCATACTGGAATACGCTGGACGGATTGATCAACAGGTTAAAATTCGCGGTTACCGGATTGAGCTGGGTGAGGTGGAGGCGCGGCTGGCAAGTGTACCGTCCGTGCGGGATAGCGTGGTTATTGCTTTGCGGGATGGAGCAGGTCAGCAGCAATTATGTGCTTACTTTACTGCTGATAAACAGCTGACCATCCGTGAGATTCGAGCTGCGATGTCGGCCAGTCTGCCGAGCTATATGATTCCATCCGCATTTGTACAGCTGGATCGGTTTCCGCTGACGACAAACGGCAAAATCGACCGCAAAGCTTTACCTGTGCCGGACAAAGGGCTGCACACGGGTATAGAATATGTCGCACCGCGAACCGATGTGGAGCAGTTGCTGGCATCCATTTGGCAGGAAGTGCTTGAAATTCCACAAGTGGGTATCCATGATGACTTTTTCACGTTGGGTGGACATTCCTTGAAAGTACTGGAGCTTATACGCAAAGTTCACCTTGCCACAGACATTGAGCTTCCCATCCGTAGTGTAATGGACTTCCCGACTATAGAAGAGCAGGCGCTCACATTATTGAAAGCCGATCTGGAATACAAGGCCGATAGTCCAATCATTCGGTTGAATGAACACGGTCCGATCTCCATCTTCTGCTTTCCTCCTATGCTTGGATACGGGCTGTCGTTCGCGGAGCTGGCGAAACAACTGGATCAGGACGCAGTCGTGTATGGATTGGAGTTCGTGGATGATGCTGCGGATGAGCAGGCCATGCTGGCACGTTACGTTGATTTGATCGTCAGCACGCAAGCGCAAGGTCCGTATGTGCTGCTTGGTTATTCCATAGGTGGTAATCTGGCGCATAAGGTTGCTGACACACTGGAACGTCAAGGCCATGCTGTATCCGATATTTTTATGCTCGATTCGGTCAAAAGGGCGGAAGCCCTGCCCTTCACAGCTGAAGAAACAGAGCATGAAATTCATGACATGCTGGAACAGGTTCCCGACTCCTACCGTGAGCTGTTGAATGAAACGTACCAACGTAAAATGATCGCTTACGCGGTGTATGGCAACCAGCTTGTGAATACAGAGAGCGTTCAGGCGAATATTCACGGCTATGTCGCCGTTGGATCGGAAACGGTGAGGGGTACAGGAGATAATCGACTTTTATGGAAAGACGCTACACAAGGTAGCTATGAAGAGCATAGCTTGATTGGTAATCATTATGAACTACTGGAACCCGGATTTATCGAGGAAAATGTAAAAAGTATCCGTACCACAATACAAAAGATAACTCGGAACACGGACAAAGACATGACACAAGATTTGGCACATCATAAATCTTGAACATCTATGGTCGATGATGTAACGAACGGAATCACTAATTTTTAATCTGTAACACATGAATCCTGATCGACAGGTAAGAAGCCTTCTGCTTACACGATTCGATCAGGATTCGCTTTATCATGTGCACTCCCGCGATGGGAAGTGCGATGATTCCATAGCGCCATGCTGAGGGCTTCCAAACGGAGTATAAATATCTGCTCGCTATGCAATCACCGCACGGTTCAAATCATTAAATCAACTTCATACGTAAGGATGGTACTTCATATGAAGAATAAAGGCATTTGCTACCTATCCGCATTTTTAGCAGCATTGTTTCTCTGGAACCTGCTCATTGCTTCGGCATGGGCAACAGACAGCATAACACCTGATTCATTGGAAAAAACAGTGGACGATATCATGAATAAAGAATTGGAAAAATTGCATATTCCGGGGGCTGCGGTCGTCGTGACCCAAGAAAACCAAATCCTTTTTAGTAAAGGCTATGGATATGCAGATCTGGAGCGGAAAGTGGCATTCGATCCAGCGAAGACCATTGTTCGTGTCGGCTCTCTAACCAAATCATTTAGTGCAAGCGCCACGATGCAGCTGGTTGAGCAAAACAAGCTTGATTTGAATGAAGACGTGAACAGCTATCTCCACAGCTATAAAACTACGCAATACCAAAATCATCCTTTCAATTTGCATCAGCTTTTGACACATACCTCAGGATTGGATGAAGCGCTGTACGACATTAACAGCTCAACTCGGGCAGGCGTTTTGCCCACAGAGCAGTATCTCAGCACGTATTTTCAAAATCAGCCTCCCATCCGCAAACCTGGAATTCAGTATGATTACAGCAATGTCGCCTACGGTCTGATCGGTAATATCGTGGAGCAAGTAAGCGGTCAGAGACTGAATGATTACCTCCGTACACATCTGTTCCAGCCGATGAATATGCCCAGCGCGACGCTGGAATTGCCGTTAAATCATCCGGCACTGGCCCAATCGTATCAGTGGAAGGATGGAGCGTATTTGAAACAGCCTTTGTCATATATCAATCTGCCGGGAGCAGGAGCGTTGAACGTCACACCCAACGAGTTTTCCCATTATCTGATCACTCATTTAAACCAGGGCAAGTATGAGGGCAAAGTGGTGCTCCAGCCACATACGGTAAAAGTGATGCATGCGCAGCAATTTGCAGTCGATACACGCCTGGATGGCGTAGGCTACGGATTTTTCCGTGGTCATTTGGAGACGGGAGTACCTATGCTGTGGGCTACCGGGGAAATTGATGATTTTATTTCCGAAATGGTACTGATTCCGTCGCAAAAGATCGGTATTTTTGTGATCATTAATTCAGCTGACACGGACACCCTGCTTCATGGAAAAGTCATCCATGCGATAGCCCAAATGCTGCCCTCAGAGCCGCAGGCCGTTTCGCAGTCACTAGCTCGTTCTTCCACCCAAGTGAAGCTTTCGCCAGAGATTGAGGGCGTATATCAGGTGGATTCTAATCCTGTTCATGGGTGGGGAAAATGGATTCGGATACTGGGAAACATTACATACACCGTGCGAATTCAAGATGATCATACGTTAATTGTTAAAGGAAAATACCCAAATGAGAATGAAGCAACAGACAAAGTTTTTCAAGCAGCAGGCGATGGATTGTTTGTGGAAAAGGGGGGCCAGCTTAAAATTTTGCTGTATCAGGAAAACGGTACGTGGATGATGGTTGCCCCGGATAGTAAGACCATGAAGCAGACGACACTTTGGCAGCGTACCTGGACTCTGCTTGTCAGCTACGCTGCCGCCTCCTTATTTTTCATCACGACCTTGCTGATTTGGATCGTAAGATATGTGATCAGAGATATCCGTAAAACGAATAATCACATTTCGTCCAACCTTGCATTCATTGCGTCACTAAATACGATTTTTCTCGGGGTGCAGGTCATCTATGGTAACAATCAGATCGTGTATGGCTATTCCGCGTGGTATATCTGGGGAATTTGCACGCTGCCACTCATTTCAGCACTCATTGCCGTGTGGGTATTAATCGTGAATGGCGCAAAGCTGATTACAGGGGAAAGAAGAACCCGGGCTGCCGGGAAAATCCTATTTGCGGTACTCACATTGCTGCATACGGTGTATCTTTTTTATTGGAATTTCCTTCCTATTCATTATTCCTAAAGATTTACAAAACAATGCATATTCGAATATAAATGAATGCTAAAATTTGTCTGATGCCCCCCAGAGGGGTTTTAAACCAACAAACAGGAGGAAAATAATGGGAATCTTTCGTCGTTTTACATCCCGTAGCTTCAAATACGCAACTGCTATGGTTTTCACTTTATCGTTGTACGCTGGTGTTGCGGGCAGCATGCAACCGGCACGGGCAGAAGGTCCGGCGGACCCAGCCCCCTTCATTGCAGCGAAAGTGGTCAATGAGAACGCTGGTAAAAAAGTGCTGTTTGATAATACACATGGACAGACAGCTGGCGCAGCAGATTGGGTGATGGATGGTGGATTTTCAGACTTCGGCCAAGCCCTCGCGAGTAATGGCTATGATGTACACGAGCTTCGCCAATCCACGCCTATTACTTACAATGATCTAAAGAATTATGATGTATTTGTTACGGCAGAGCCGAATATTCCTTTTAAACAG
This sequence comes from Paenibacillus sp. MZ03-122A, assembly GCF_024213325.1. NCBI lineage: Bacteria > Bacillati > Bacillota > Bacilli > Caryophanales > Paenibacillaceae > Paenibacillus > Paenibacillus sp. MZ03-122A. The sequence goes on from NZ_JANAVI010000024.1 coordinate 23,153, forward strand.
AGCGAACAGGCTGCAATGGAGCAGTATGTAAAAGCAGGCAATAGTATTTTTTTCATTGGAGATCATTATAACGCGGACCGCAACAAGAATCGCTGGGACGGATCGGAGAGCATTAATGGCTATCGTCGTGGTGCATGGGAAGACCCTGCGAAGGGTATGAGTGCGGAAGAAAAAAGCTCGGCAGCAATGCAGGGCGTAGTCAGCTCAGATTGGCTGGGCAGCCAGTTTGGTGTGCGTTTTCGCTACAATGCATTAGGCGATATCACGGCCAATCAGATTGTTGAGCCAGCGCAGGCGTTTAACATTACAGCTGGAGTGAGCAATGTCGCAATGCATGCAGGATCAACACTCGCAATTATCGACCCAGCGAAAGCCAAGGGAATCGTATATCTTCCTAAAACCAGTCAGGCTTGGGGCAATGCGGTAGATCAGGGCGTTTATAACGGAGGCGGCATTCCGGAAGGACCTTATGCAGCTGTATCGAAAGTAGGGCTAGGCAAAGCTGCTTTCATTGGGGACTCGTCTCCTGTCGAAGATGCAACGCCAAAATATTTGCGCGAAGAGACAGGAACCAAGAAGACAACGTATGACGGCTTTAAGGAGCAGGATGACGCTGTGTTACTGGTTAATATCGTAGACTGGTTGTCCAAGAAGGAGGAGTATACCAGCCTGACGGAAGTGAAAAGCTTACAGCTGGACGAGCCGACGGCATTACTGCCTTTTGAAGAGCCACAGACTTCCACGGAACCACAAGCCGAGCCTTGGTCCGCTCCCGCAGCCGGCTACAAATGGTGGGATCAGCGAACATTCAAAGCAGGGTCCTATGGCGGATCTACAGCCAGTGCGCAGCCTGTGTACAGCATCGTTCGTCAGGAGCAGCTGCCCAATGCAGAGCCTTTTCAAATTCGAGTTACTGCCGACCAACTGGCTCCTAACAGCACGATTAGCGGATTCAGCACAGGTATTTATGTTGCAGGCGGCAATCAAGTAGCCCAAATTCAAAATCCGGATGGAAGCTGGCCAACCTCTTACGGCTATAGCGGAACATTTAGCCTGGAGTCCAACGGCAAAGGCCATGCCTATAAGGACTTGACGGTGCGAATCAAGCCGGGAACCAGTGGTTCAGCTAATCTTAGACTGAGGCAAAACGGCAGCAATCTGCTGACCCAATCCGTCGTGCTGGCTGATGTCCCGGCCCAGCCGTTGCCTGAGGAAGGCAATACGGTTCCAGCTCGTATCAGTGTCGCAGAAGCACGGAATCTCCCGGCTGGCAAAGTCGTGACCTTAGAGGGGGTTGTGACGACAGAACCAGGTGCATTCGGTGGTCAAGCCTTTTACATGCAGGATGAAAGTGGCGGTATTTATGTATATCAGAACCAAAGCGGCTTTCACCAAGGGGATCGAGTAAAGCTTACAGCAAGCTTGGCACTGTATAATAGTGAGCTAGAGTTAACCGATCCAGTGGCAATTGAAAAAACGGGAGAAGGACAACTTCCGGAAGCTGTACAAGTCACCGAACTCAGTGATGCGAACCAAGGACAGTTGGTTGAGCTTCCTACGGCAATGATTCGTAATGTGATAGACGCCACTCCCGTAGGTTCGTTTGAATTTGATGCAGTATCTGGTGAAGTAAGTCACCATGTGCGCGTCGATGCACGTACAGGCTTAACTTGGACATCTTTTCCATATCAAGAAGGACAGCAAGTGAAGCTGAAGGGAATTTCGGCGATTTTCAAAGGGAATTATCAGTTAAAACCGCGTGGACTGGATGATTTTTCAGCTCAGGCAGGCGCAGCTTTGCAGGAAGTAGAGCTTTCACTGGATCAAACGACCCTCAACATTGGGGATACGGCAGCGACACATCTCAAGGGTACGCTGACAGATGGCAGCGAAGCTGAATTAAGCCGCGCTTCTGTTCAGTATATCAGCAGTCATGAAACCGTTTCGCTGGATACGTATGGAGAACTTAAGGCCCTAAAAGAGGGGAGCGCGGAGATTACAGCCAGCGTCACCTTGGACGGTAAAACGGTCGTATCCAATCCTGTAACCGTTAGAGTCGATAAGACTGCTGTAGGTGAAGTGCCGGGTAAGCCTGTGCTGTCGCATGATAACGGGCAGGACACCGGGCTGAAGGATGGCAACTACAACATCACCATGAATCTGTGGTGGGGTACGAATGGTGATGAACTCAAGTTGTATGAAAACGACAAGCTGATTGGCACCCAATCGTTGCAAGCCGCTTCCCCTGGAGCACAGCATGCAGTCATTCCTGTTACAGGCAAGACCAATGGTACCTACACGTATACTGCAGAACTGATCAACGCTTCTGGTAAAACGACCAGCGATTCGTTAACTGTCGAAGTGACCGATGCTTCCCCTGGCATTCCAGTGCTGTCTCATGACAATTGGGACGGTGACGGCACCTACACCCTTACAATGAACATGTGGTGGGGCACGAATGCGACAAAATACAACTTATATGAAAATGGAGAACTGATCGATGCCCAGGATCTTCCAAGCCAGAACCCGCAGGCCCAAAGCGCAGTCACCAACATCCAAAATCAAAAGTCGGGTACATATGAGTATCGGGCCGAGTTAGTTAATGCTTCAGGAGAAGTTTCTAGTCAAACGATAAGTGTAGAAGTAAAGGGGCATTAAGTAGAAATGATGGGCCGTTAAAAAGTAAGAGCATCTATTGACCTCGTGAGAGTCTATAGATGCTTTTTTATTTTTTTCGAAGCGGTAATTATCATTTTAGGATTGGGTTGGCGAAGCGGAAAGTCCCTCTATATCTGAGGAGCCATAGAAGAACATGGCAACTAGAATCACAATAATGACAACCTCTGCAAAATATTCTCCATCAAACTCACTCACCGCATAAGTCTCCTTTCGCCACTTGTTAATTATTTATTTTCTGTGAAAAGGCTTGTATCACCTGGTCCAGTGTCATATTCCCGTTATCATTTAAAAATTTCACCATATTATCGACATTGGATGGAGTGGATGCTAGTGTTTTGTATTTTCCTGTGAGCCCTAAAAACAATGTTGCTTGTCTGTATAAAGTCACGGAATCGACGTTTAGTTTTCCTGTTAGTAGGAGGGCTGCCACGAGGACCTCCACATTTTTTCCTTGAAGCGCAGAAAAGATAGCCGAATTACTGTTTAATCCATTTTTCTTTTGGCCGTTGAGGGGGGATTTGGATTTACGATTCCCGTTCCCATTACCATTCTTTCCTAAGGAAGCCATTGAATCTTCCTCCCGCCATATACTGCTCCTGCCTGGTTTTCACAAAATTCGAGACAAGGACAGCGGCACTCCATGTGCTCATCAATATACGTTATGATCATACGATATGCGAATAAGAGAGCATTGGTTACTATAAGAATCACCCTGGCTGAAGGTAGTTGGCTACTGTTATCCAGTAATTTATTTCGCATGTTGGTCCGATTTAGAGTAAACTACAATAAAGCAAGCCAAATGAGCATTTGCATAAATCCCAGGAGCGTTTTCAATCAGCAATGTTTAGACTGAAACGGTTTAGTTCGTTTATTGTATTTTTGAGCGTTGAATTGGAATTAAGCAAAATGCTGAAATAGGAGTTGTAGATAAAATATGTCGAATGAAGAAGTATTGTTAACTAAAGAGGGATTGGCCAAGCTGGAGGATGAGCTTAAGGAACTGAAGACCGTAAAACGCAAGGAGCTAGCCGAACGCCTTAAGTTGGCTATCAGCTACGGCGATTTGAAAGAAAATAGTGAGTATCACTCAGCCAAGGACGACCAAGCGTTTATGGAAACCCGCATTCTCATATTGGAGAAGATGCTGACCAAAGCCCGGGTCGTGGATGAGAGTAATTTAGACCTTAGAACCGTTAGTATCGGATCGACTGTCATTCTGAATGACATCGAATTTTCAGAGAAGATGGAATACAAAATTGTAAGTCCTGCTGAGGCGGATGTTCTTGATAACAAAATTTCCTATGAAAGTCCTTTAGGCAAGGCACTTTTGGGAAAAGAAGTGGGCAGTATCATTCATGTGGATGCACCCATGGCTGTAATTAAATATGAGCTGCTTGAAATTAAGCTCACATAGTTCATTCCCGATTCCCTTATATGAGGGGGCCGGGATTTTTTATTTCTCGCTACCTACAATACCGTCCATGTGGAGCACAGTTGCACTCCACATACTGGACAGGATTTTCTTTACTCCGCTAAGCGCACTAAGTTAGTCCGTCATTAGGAAGCCCGCTTGCTCCAATGCAGCGCAGGCATCATTAATTTTATCTTCGTCCGAGGCATTCAAGGTATGCAGGTGGATGCCTCCCGTCAGCTGGGACAAATAAGTGGCCTGGGTGGAGCTGATTTTACGGATAAAATCGTCCACTTCCTTGCGAGTGCCAACCCGTATCGGAGCAGTCAGATCCCCATATACTGGATGCTCAACAATAACATCCTGCACACTTACACCGTAGTCCACAATCAGCTTTAGTTCCTCTTCTGTCTGTTCAGGTCGATGTTTACACACAATAATACGTGAGGCTAAGGGAGTTGCCTGACTCGCAGGCTCCATATAAATGTATCCTTGACTTGTTGCAAGGATAGGCTCTTGGCTTGCTTTTAACAGGGAAATATCCTGGACAATTACTTGTCGGGAGACGGAGGATCTGCGCGCCAGTTCGCTCCCGGTCAGTGGTGATTCGCTCTTGAGCCACAATAGTAGCTGTTCGCGGCGATCCGTACCTGACCGTTTTAAAGATTCAGTCAACGGGATAAGCTCCTTTCTTTTCGATGCGTCAGGTCTGTCAAAATATCTACCAATACATTCAATTCCTCGATGGTGGTCGTTCTTCCGAAAGAAACACGGATAAATTGTAACGCTTCACGGCCGGATGCTCCAAGCGCCTGTAAGGCAGGCGAAGGATCGTGGTGTCCGGCAGCACATGCGCTTCCAGTTGATATACAGACACCTTTGCGATTACATTCCAGCATAACATATTGTCCCTCGTAACCGTGAAAAAAACATCCTACGATATGATGAAGCACTGCTTTATTCTCGCTTTCCTGTACGGCCCAACGTAACGGAATGGATCTTTCCTGAATTTTCGTAAAAAAGTGTCTTCTCAGGGTAGTATATCGCTCCTGATGCGACTCCATCTGTTCGGTCATCATTTCTGCCGCCGCGACAAAGGCTGCAATCCCGGGAACATTAACCGTTCCAGGACGAAATCCGTTTTCATGTAGTGTATCAGGGTACACGGGACGCCACGGGGTTCCGGGTTTGAGATATGCAGCACCGACACCTTTGGGGCCATACACTTTATGGCTTGATACAGTGAGTGCATCTACTCCCATGGATTCTACATCTACGCGAATATTCCCAAATGTCTGTACCGCATCACTGTGCAGCAAAATACCCCGTTCGCGTAGCAGGGGAGATAAGGCAGCAAGGTCCTGAACCAGTCCCGTTTCCGAATTAGCGTGTTGTACGGAGACAAGTCCGGTGTCTTCTCTCAGGTGAGGTAAAAGAGTTTCGCGGGTCACTCGTCCTTCCCGATCCGGTTGCACAATGGTCAGTTCATAGCCCTGACGTTCCAGCAAAGTAGCAAGGTTGTACATCGAGTGGTGTTCCAAAGCGCTCATGATCCAATGCTTTTTATGCTGCGGCAACCCGTTCAGGATCGATTGCACAACCAACATATTGGATTCTGTTCCCCCTGTTGTAAAATAGATGCCTTCCTTTTGCCCGCCAATCATATTTGCTATTCGTTGCCTGCTGTAATCTAGCGTATAGGCTGCTTGACCGCCCGCATCATGGAGACTGCTGGCATTTCCGAACATTTCCTTATTTAATACGTTATACATATTTAAAGCTTCGCCACACATAGGTGTGGAAGCGGCATAGTCCAGATAAATCACACCAAATCCTCCCTGCTTAAAAATAATTCCATTCAAAAACTCTTGAGATTATTGTAGGCATGTGTAAATATAAGTGTCAAGACACTTGTAAACATGTATGTACACAGAGCGGTTATCTGTTCGTGAGAGCGGGAACGATCAGCCGCATCGATATGGAGGGATTTTAATGTCTATGCTTGACGTTTTACAAGGAAATCGAGGGCTTATTCCAGAGCATTATAAGACACTGACGGTTGCTTACATGGAGCAGCGAGTGGCCGAGCTGAAACAAAAATGGGGACCGAAGCTGCTCATACCGGGCCATCACTATCAGAAGGACGAGGTTATTCAGTTTGCTGATATAACAGGAGATTCTCTACAGCTTGCTCAATTGGCTGCACAAAATCAGGAAGCGGAGTTTATTGTATTTTGTGGGGTACATTTTATGGCGGAGACAGCGGATATGCTGACTACTGATCGACAGACTGTTGTCCTGCCGGATATGCGTGCAGGCTGCTCGATGGCAGATATGGCGAATGTGGAGCAGACAGAACGAGCATGGAAGCATTTACAGGAGTTGGTAGGAGATACGATCATTCCGTTAACGTATGTAAATTCCACAGCAGAGATCAAAGCCTTTGTAGGACGGCATGGCGGGGCTACCGTGACTTCTTCGAATGCTAAGCAAGTGCTGGAGTGGGCGCTGAAGCAAAAGGAACGTATTTTGTTTCTGCCGGATCAGCATTTAGGTCGCAATACAGCTTACGATCTTGGAATTCCGCTAAATGAAATGGCCGTGTGGAATCCAATGACCGATCAGCTTGAGACTGAACAGGACCCGGCAACTGTAAAAATTATTTTATGGAAAGGACATTGCTCTGTTCATGAAAAGTTTACAGTAGATCACATTCGCAATGTCCGCGAGCGTGATAAGAACATCCGGGTCATCGTTCACCCCGAATGCTCTTATGAGGTCGTACAGCTCGCAGATTGCGCGGGCTCCACAAAATTCATCATCGATACCATTCGCGCGGCAGAGCCGGGAACTCAATGGGCTGTTGGTACAGAAATGAATCTCGTGCAACGAATCAAGCAGCAGTACCCTGAACAGCAGATTGAATCGCTCAATCCCGATATGTGTCCCTGTCTGACCATGAACCGGATCGATCTTCCCCATTTGCTGTGGGCAATGGAGCAGTTTGATCGGGGTGAGCCTGTGGGTGTGATTCGTGTGGATGCTCAGATCAGACAGGATGCTGTACTAGCATTGAATCGTATGCTTGCTATCCGTTAACCTTTTGCTGTTCCAGCGAGAATGCTGCTTGAAATCTTTGGCCTTATTTTAAAGAAGCAGGGAGCTTGACGCCAAGCAGACGGTTTCCGCTTTGAATAAATATCATTCCACCGGATTTGAGCGTTGGACCGAAGGAGCGTGAGCCTGTAAAACTTAAATTCAGTTGCTTGTGTCGAACCTGTATCTCTAATTAAAGATTAGTCGCTTGTCCAGTTTTCGTGCTATAATTGTGGCAACAAACCGAAGGAGGTGAATCCCTTGTTTGAGCTTCAGGACCTACTCCCTTATTTATTTACAATCGGCTTACTGTGCACAGTGACTTATACGTATCTCGCTCATTTGCACGGCAATGTACCCGAATGCTGGGTCGAAGGCGGGCCCGTAAGGTCTCATGCTTCTCCACAGATGCCGATGTCTGCCCGTGGACAGGACATGCCTGTCCGGCTGGCCCGACATATCCGGCGTAAGGAAGCACCGGATGAAGATGCAACCGATTGTTCTCCCTCGTTGAACGATGGCACAGCCAATCAACGAGGAGGAACATATGAAACGATTCAAGGGATTCACCTTTTGGGGTAAAAAAGAACGGATATTTGGATTAATGGTAGCGTTGGCGGTGGTCATGCTGCTGTCTGGTTGTGGTGCGAATGCTGCGGAGATAAATGCACAGACACCCGGATTTTTTAATCATTACGTGGTGTTCCCGCTTTCTTGGCTTATTCAGCAATTGGCGCAATGGTTTGGTGGAAGCTTTGGGCTGGCGATTATGACTTTGACATTCATTGTTCGGCTGGCATTACTTCCTCTTATGATGCGTCAAACACGTGCCCAGCAGGGGATGAAGCGCAAGATGAGCGCCATGCAGCCCGATTTGGACCGAATTAAGAAGAAGTATGAAAACAAAAAAGATGCCGCCAGCCAGCAGAGTATGCAGCAGGAAATGATGTCGCTTTACAAAGAGCATCAATTCAATCCGCTTAATATCGGTTGTCTGCCTATTCTCATTCAGCTCCCGATCTTGAGTGGTATGTACACTGCAATCCGCTTAACCCCGGAGTTGGCGTCTCACTCCTTCCTATGGTTCCGGCTCGGAGAGCCGGACTGGATTTTGGCAATCGTCGTCGCAGTTGTATACTTGGCACAGGCCAAGCTTTCTCAGTTTCAGATGACGCCTGAACAGCGCAAGCAATTTGCGATCATGGGTTATCTTTCACCGATTATGATGGCGGTCTTTTCCTTTAATGCCCCTGCTGCTATGCCATTATATTGGACGGTAAGCGGCACCTTCTTGCTGCTTCAGTCGCTGTGGTTCCGCAGACGCTATCCAATAGAGGAAGCAGAGAGTAAGGTTAAACTTGGAGAAGTCACACCAACCTAATTAGAAGATGATGTTTATTTAACTTGGGAAGTGCGCTTGTAGTTGTCAAGTGTAATCATAGGATGTCATTCGAGCCGTTTATAAGGCTTGAATGGCGTCCTTTTTTGATGCTGCTTTTTTCGCTACACTCCGCTTGCGATTTTGTAGTCAATATGAAATCCTTATATTATAAAGTGATACGCACCTAATTCTTTTAATGAAATGATAAGAGAAAAGTGGGCAAAGTAAGACCTATATGTAAGCTAATGCTGAACTTTGTTTTATCACGCAATGAATATTATGGAGGAACTATAGAAAATGAAGCAAACATCAACAAAGCTGCCCATTTCCTTGGCTCTGCTCACATGTATAGTATGTGCATTCGGTTTTGGCTTGGTCGCATTATGGGTGAGTGACCATCAAGTTCGGCATTTTGACCAGGAAATTATTTCGGCTATTGGACAACTAGAGTCGCCCGCCATGACCCGTCTAATGAAATTTTTTACCATGATCGGCAGTGGGATTCCAGTTGTGATCATCATTTTAATTGCCATGTTCGTGCTCTATAGAGTATTGGGACATCGCAGAGAACTGCTTTTTTTGGCGGCTGGTGTATTGGGATCGGTAATGCTGAATACGATACTAAAATTGCTTTTTCAGCGTGCGAGACCGGAGATTAACCGTATTATTGAAGAGAATGGATACAGCTTTCCAAGCGGACATTCCATGACAGCTTTTAGCATGTATGCGGCGCTGACATTTTTAGTGTGGAAGCATGTTCCTTCTAGGCTGGGGCGTATCCTTCTTATTGTACTCAGCAGCCTGCTGATTGTAGCAATCGGGACGAGCCGCATTTATTTGGGCGTACATTATCCGAGCGACGTTGTGGGTGGCTATTTTATGAGTGGCTGCTGGATGGCGGCTTGTATTTGGTTTTATCAGCGGTACGAAGAACGACGAATGCTGCCACTTCGCTCCAAATCGACAGCATAACGGGTAGCATAAATAATAAAGCTTATAAAAAAGCAGACGCTTTATGAACTGCACCCCATTTGTTAGACACGACTAACAATGGAGGTGCAGTTTTTTGCCTAAATTCAGTTTAGATGAGAA
>NZ_JANAVI010000025.1:0-26942 GCF_024213325.1 Paenibacillus sp. MZ03-122A
GAACACGACCGTTAAGCCCTCCAGCGCCGATGGTACTTGGACCGCAGGGTCCTGGGAGAGTAGGACGTCGCCAAGCACGATAAAAGAGAGCACAGCCCATTAAGGCTGTGCTCTCTTTTATCTTCTCGGAATTAGATATTTAAACAGTTTAAAAATAGGATATGGAAACTAAGAAGGAATAACATAGAAGTAACCTAGTCCTGACGAAGAGTAGGCTTGATGGATGACGTAGTTCTTACATTGAAATAACAAAAACGGAACATGTATTAAAAATGCTTCGGCCATACCCTGCTGGATTAATGAACTCGTATCCCGTTTCTAAAGCTGTAGGGAATGTTCGCCATACAGACGCAAGTTTAATTGAAGAAATTCCTCTTAACTCAAAGTGAACTGTTAGCCTAAAGAGTGCTCTTATATGTATGAGCATGGATATGTACTACGTACATATATGATCTCTGCCGTTGCCACTATTATGTTAATAACGTGAATCGGCCTTGATTATTCAAGGCCGATTCTTTAGTTTAGGGGAAATGTTATGTACTTATCTGTTCATGAACTCATAGATTTAGAAGGGCTTCCTTCAGAAGAGCAATTGACGCTGCAGACCATTGTACAATTTTATGAGGAGCACCTTTGTAACTTAATTTTTCATTATAAAATTCGTCATAAAAAGCGTGCCATCAGGTTGCATTTTAGAACTTTTGATCTTCCTCATGTGGTTCGCTGTAGACCCGGCTGCACAAGGCAAGGGTACGGGAGAAAACGAATTGGGTAGAACACACGATTATTCGTGATCAGTTGGGTGCCCCTACGGTGACACTAGCGACAGCGGAGAAGCATCCATATCTGCTATCCATGTACGAGCGTTGGGAATATGAACGTATCTATGCTTTTGATCACGGAACAGGGGATGGGACGATGCATTTACTGCGTAAAGTGGTGAATCCTGAATTATTTGATACCTACATTCGTGAACGGCTAACCATAAATAGACCCGATCATCAAGAACGGACGAAGCAGATTCGTTCGCCGAAAGGGGTTTGGATAAAGCCACGAACTTTCACGAAAAGGACATCCGCAGCTTCGTGTGGAACGACTGCAACGCATTACAATTTGGTTTGTCAAGCACCAGATAAGCACAAATTCCTTTTCTTATACTTACTACACAGAAATTTTTACAAAAATTCATTAAAAATTACAAACAATGCCTGATTTTTAGACAAAAAAGGGCATGGTTTGTGTGTATAATATATTTATACATTATATCGACATACTTTAATTTACTTTTATGTTTATATTGAAATAAAACCATTCATATATCGCATTTTTTTCTTATTAAAGGAATTTAAAAATATATTGACATTTTTCGAGTCCATATCTATTATATAAATAAAATATTTCTCATTTAATACTTACATCGAAAAACATCCTGTATAACCCCAACAATTTCTCATCACATTCATCTATGGTGCTGAATTTTAGGTTCCAAGCCTGAAATTCTAGTATACCTCAAGGTTTTTACACTTCCAAGTCTACTCACACACCTGACTTTTGATCACAATCACACCACGAACGGAACCCTATTACCAATTCACTGCCATATGTCGATTACTGTTTTTTGGCAATCGAGTTCGATATTTTTTACTGTATTTTTCTCTACTTCTTAATGTCACCATATATATGTATTCATACATAAAATGTGATTTTTTTTGTTTATCTATATTTTTTTGTGGAAAGGGGTTTGATATGAATCGCATGGCTTTGGTTTTTCCTGGGCAAGGCTCTCAGTATGTAGGAATGGGGGCTACGTGGCATAGCGGCTTTGCAGAAGCGGATCGCTTGTTCGAAGAGGCTGCTGATATTTTGGGATATGATCTGAAAGCTTTATGCATGGCAGGTCCGATGACCCAGCTATCCAGAACATTCTATACTCAGCCCGCACTTCTCACGATCAGTGTCATTGCATTCCGGCGTTATATGCATGAAATCGGAATTATCCCTGAATTTTCAGCAGGTCATAGTCTGGGTGAATATTCAGCTCTGGTAAGTAGCGGTGTTCTATCCTTTAGCGACGCTTTACGACTGGTTCAAAAGCGAGGACGCATCATGGAAGAAGGCGCAGTGGCCGGACTGGGCAGCTTGATTGCCGTTCGCGGAGCTGAGCCAGGCGCTGTGGAAGATTTCTGTCGTCTGCATTCTACAGTCGATCAGCCTGCTGTCATTGCCTGTTACAATTCACCTAACCAGTACGTCGTTTCAGGTCATCTCACTTCTGTTGATGTGGTAGCTGGCGAGTTAGAACAGCGAGGGGCCCAAATTACCCGCTTGCAGGTCAGCGGCCCTTTTCATAGTCCGCTGATGCAGCATGCTGCGGATAGACTGACCGCAGAGCTGCAAAAATACACTTTAAATGAGGCGAAGTGGCCCGTGATCTCCAATGTGACCGCTCTGCCATACCCCGATGTTGACAGCATCCGTCAAGGATTGATTTTGCAAATGACTCACCCGGTTCGCTGGATTCAAACCATGCAGTATATGGCGAATCGTGGCGTGAAACAAGGCATCGAGTTAGGTCCACGAACGGTGCTGAAAAATTTGGCGAAGGAAATAAACACTACCATTGAATTTCTGTCCGTGGATAGAGACTTGGATCGCGTTGAACTGGAACGCCGCTTCTCAATCCGTGATTGGGTTGTTCGTTCCCTTTCACTGGCGGTATCTACCCCCAATGCCAATTGGAATGAAGATGATTATCGAAAGGGTGTTATTTTACCTGTTCGAAGACTGGAAGAATTACTTCGAAGCTCTGAATCAGGGAGCGGTTCACCTCCTGCTTTTGAGCAAAGACAGGAGATTTTGGAGTGTATTCGCCTGGTGTTGCAAACCAAACAGGTCTCCGAAGGAGAGCAGAAAGTAATGCTAGAGCAATTGAGGAGGGATCAGGATGGAACAGTTTCAAACTTTAATTGAAATCATTCAAGACCGTGCAAGCCGGGATGAGAACGGAATCACCTTTATTTCTGGTGATAAACAAGAGGAATACGTATCCTACTGTAAACTTCTGGAGCAAGCATCACAGGTACTTTATGAATTACAGGAAAAAGGGATACAACCTGGCGATGAGCTGATCATGCAGATCGACGACAATCATACCTTTGTGAAGGTATTTTGGGGTTGCCTACTTGGTGGAATCGTTCCTGTTCCTGTAAGCATAGGGAATAATGATGAGCATAAAATGAAATTGCTTAAAATCTGGAATACACTTTCCCGCCCTTATATGATTGCAGATGACAAGGTATTGGAACAGTTAGAAAAATACTCGCACCAGCACGAACTGCTGGATTCCTTTGAGCCCGTTAAAAAAGCGACTTTTTCAAGCCATATATTTGATTATTCCAATCAGAGTAAAGGTGTTGTCCATATACCCAAACCGGAGGATTTAGCTTTTATCCAATTTTCCTCAGGTTCTACAGGTGATCCCAAAGGAGTCATGCTGACGCATGAAAATTTGGTTTACAATATTCGGGATATCGCAAATCAAACGGGCATGAGCTCCAAGGATGCTTATTTGGGCTGGATGCCGCTTACGCATGACCTGGGATTGATCGCATTTCATTTAACCTGTGTGATCGCTAATGCCAAGCAGTTGATTATGCCAACGGCACTTTTTATCAGACGCCCGTCTTTATGGCTAAAAAAAGTATCGGAGCATAAGGTGACTCAAATATGCTCTCCCAATTTTGGATATAAATTTTTTCTCGATCAGTATAAACCCGAAACAGCAGCTAACTGGGATTTGTCGAGTGTCCGTATGATCTTAAATGGAGCGGAGCCCGTATCTGTGGAGCTTTGTCATGTGTTTATGGATGCAATGAGTGTTCACGGTTTGAATAAAAATACGATGTTGCCTGTCTACGGATTGGCAGAGGCGAGCGTGGGCGTTTCCTCTCCACCTCTGGACAAAAACACCTTTATCCCCATTCATTTGAATCGGCAGCAGTTACACGTAGGTGAACCTATAGAAGAAGTGGACAAGTCCGACAAGCGGTGTCTTACTTTTGTAGATTTGGGGTATCCGCTGGCTAGTACCTCTGTCCGCATTTGCGATGAACAAAATCAGGTGCTCGAAGATGGGCTGATTGGACACACACAGATCCGCGGCAAAAATGTGGCATCTGGATACTATAACAATCCAGAGGCTACCGCGAAGGTCAAAACAGAGGATGGCTGGCTTATCACCGGCGATTTAGGGTTTATGCGGAACGGTCGCCTGACTATTACTGGTAGAGCCAAGGATATCATTTTCGTGAACGGACAGAATGTCTACCCGCATGACATTGAGAGGATTGCCGAGGAACTGGAGGGTGTGGATCTCGGAAAAGTAGCCGTCTGCGGTGTACATGATACGCAAATGAGGCAGGATCGTATTATTGCCTTTGTGATGCACACGAAAAAGATAGAGCATTTTGTACCGCTTGTCCAAAAGCTGAAAAGTCATCTAAATTACCGGGGAGGTTGGCATATTCAGGATGTGGTTCCGATCCGGCGTATTCCTAAAACAACCAGTGGAAAGGTTCAGCGCTTCAAATTAGCCCAGAGTTATGAGCAGGGCGAATTTGATGAAATATTGACAGCACTGGCCGAGGCTACTCGAGTCATGCAAGCAGCTGAGCGTGTAGTCTTACCTCAAGGAGAGATAGAACAGAAGCTGATTGGAATCTGCCAGGATATTTTAAATGTAAAGTCGATTGGGACGGACGATAGCTACTTTGATATCGGAGTGACTTCCTTGCAACTCGTTCAAATTGTGGACCTGTTGGAGGATCAATTAGGGATTCATATTGAGGTGACGGACTTCTTTTCCTATCCGACCATCGCCAAGCTTGCTGCATATATCTCTAGTCAGGGCATGAGCAGCGACCCGGCTGCAACAGCACAGTCCGAGGCCAAGGAGGAAGCAAATGTCCGGGATATCGCCATCATCGGCATGTCAGGCAAGTTTCCTCAAGCGGAAACATTAGAGCAGTTTTGGGCGAATGTGGCATCAGGGGCTGACAATATCGGCCCGTACAGCGACGAAAGAAGAAAAGATGCCGAAGATTTCATTTCCCGTCTGAATACGGAAGGACGAAATATACAAATTGCAGAAGGCGGCTATCTGGATGAAGTAGACAAATTCGATTACTCCTTCTTTAAGCTGACTCCACGGGAAGCCTCACTCATGGACCCGAATCAACGGTTATTTCTACAAACAGCCTGGAGCACGATTGAGGATGCGGGGTATGGGGGTAAGCAACTGGCAGGCCAAAAGGTCGGCGTGTATGTCGGCTTCTCCAAAACCAGCTTCGAATACGAGCGTTTGTTGTCTGAGGTGGAACCGGGCGCGCTGCCGAACTTTGCCATTGGTAATTTATCATCCATTATTTCCAGCAGGATTGCATATTTGCTCGATCTAAAAGGTCCGGCGCTAACAATTGATACAGCATGCTCTTCATCACTCGTGGCAGTGCATTTGGCCTGCAAGTCCATCCTTAGCGGAGACTGCGACATGGCCTTGGCAGGTGGAGTGAAGACGATTTTACTGCCGCTGAAAGCGGGCATTGGCATGGAATCCTCCGATGATCGAGCGCGCGCCTTCGACGACCAGTCGGACGGAACGGGCTGGGGTGAAGGAGTTGGAGCCGTTTTACTGAAGCCGCTGCGCAAAGCGGAACAAGACGGTGACAACATTTTAGCCGTGATCAAGGGAAGTGCCATTAATCAGGACGGTAGCACGATTGGTATTTCCGCGCCGAATGCGCTGGCTCAGGCAGAAGTGATTTCGCAGGCATGGCGCGATGCACGGATTGATCCTGAAACGATAAGTTGTATCGAAGCACATGGCACCGGAACCAAACTGGGCGATCCGGTTGAGATTGACGGCATTACCAAGGCTTTCCGCAAGCATACACAGCGTAAGCAGTTTGTGGCCATCAGCACGGTCAAAACGAATATCGGTCATTTATACGAAGCCGCTGGCATTGCGGGCTTGATCAAATCCGTATTGTCCATGAAGCACCAACAGATTGCGCCGCTCGTTCATTTTCGCACACCAAACCAGAAGATCCATTTTGAGGAATCCCCGGTATATGCCAATACGAAGCTACGGGAATGGAAGTCGAACGGTTTCCCGAGAAGAAGCGGACTGAGTTCCTTTGGATTCAGCGGGACAAACTGCCATGTGGTGCTGGAGGAATATATAGCGAAGACGGAATCAGACCAAGCATCAACGGACAGCAACAATAGATCATCACCACTGCTGCTGACCCTGTCAGCGCGGAGTGAATCCGCTTTGCACGAGCTGGTCGGGCAGTACGCAGAACGGTTCGGACGTGCGGAAGAACTCATGATGCAGGATGTATGCTATACGGCTAACACAGGCAGAATTCACCTGAATCACCGGATTGCTGTGACTGCCGCAGGGGCAGATGCGTTGAAAGCGAAGGTGCTTCAGTTGCACGAACAAGGCAGAGTCGTCGAAGGCGTATACACCGGGAAAGCGGATAGTACAGGTGACGCAGAGATGGTCACTGGAAGCTTGGACACGTTGCAATCACTGGAGCAGCTTGCTGTCAAGTATGTGCAAGGAGCGCAGATCGATTGGAATGCCCTCTATGCAGGTAAGCACTATAAAAAGGTTTCTCTGCCTACGTATCCATTTGAACGGAAAAGATGCTGGATTAACGTACCCGAACAGGTTCGAACGGAACAGAAGGTACCAGTTCATGAAAACTCAACAGTAAAGGAGTCTGGAATTATGGGGAACGAGTATTCAGCGCCAGCATCTGCTATCGATCAGCACAAATCATCTATTCTTCAAAAGTTAGCGAAAATGATCGGTAACGTGTCCCAACTCAGTCTGGAGGAACTGGAGCCACAAACACATTTTCTGGAGCTTGGGCTAGATTCCATTAATTTGTCCCAGGTTCGCCACAGTATCAAAGATACCTTCGGACTGGATGTTCCAATGAACGAATTTTTCGAATCGTTGACCACGCTGGAGCTGTTGGCCAGCTACGTTGCCGAGCGGGTGAGCACTTTCACTTCTGCTGAAACCCCGGTTCAATCTGTGGAAAATCCTCCAGAAACAACTCTGAATCAGGTTGATCATGCAACTTTCCCGTTAACCCAACCGTCTCATGAATCCGCTGTTCCGGCTGCGGCATCGTTTTATGCAATAGACACGGCTGGGCAAACACGGGCTCAAAGCTTTCCAATCGCTACAACTCCTGCGGCTGTAGAGCGAATTTTGGAGCAACAGCTACATCTGATGTCACAGCAGCTCGATGTTCTCCGGCATCAGCCATCTGCATCCGTAATAGCTTCCGAGCCATTTAACCCGGAAACGGGCGTTTTGCTATCGGCAAGTAGTGAAAGTGCGCAGATCATCCGTACCGAATCCAAGCAGAAAGTCGCGGCTGCATTAGCACCAGCACCATCCGTAAAGGCTGTTTTCAAGCAGACAGGCAATGAAGCCAAGCCGTATACGCCTTATAAAAAGCTGGATGTTAAAGCACGTGAATTGCTTTCGCTCCGTCAGGAACAACACCTGCAAGAACTGATTGAACGCTACACGACCCGTACGCGTAGCACCAAACAGTACACCCAGCAGTATCGCTCCGTATACGCTAATAACCGCAATGTGGCTGGTTTCCGGCCTGTTTTGAAGGAAATGGTGTATCAAATTGTATCCCAGCGTGCAGACGGTTCAAAAATTTGGGATCTGGATGGCAATGAATATGTCGACTTGACGATGGGCTTTGGTGTAAATCTGTTTGGACATAATCCAGCCTTTATTCGTGAAAAAATTGAGAAAGAACTGAAGAACGGCATGTGTATTGGCCCCATGTCCAACATGGCTGGGCAAGTCGCCGAGCGAATATGCAAGATGACCGGTGTGGAACGGATTGCCCTATATAATTCCGGCACGGAAGCCGTCATGGTCGCGCTCCGTTTGGCACGTGCTGCCACTGGACGAGCTAAAGTCGTCATTTTTGCTGGCTCGTATCACGGTACATTCGACGGGGTGCTGGCACTGGGGAGCGCGGGTGACAACAAGGAGCATTCGACACCTCTAGCTCCAGGTATCTTGCAGAATATGGTGGACGATGTCGTCGTGCTTCATTATGGGGCGGACGATTCTCTGGATTATATCCGCACCCATGCGCATGAACTGGCCGCGGTTATAGTGGAGCCGGTACAAAGCCGCCGACCAGATTTTCAGCCTAAAGCCTTTTTGCAGAAAATTCGCCAGATAACGGAGCAGTCGGGTACTGCCTTCATTTTTGATGAAGTCATCACAGGCTTCCGGATTCAGCCCGGAGGAGCCCAAGCGTGGTTTGGGGTACAAGCCGACCTCGTGACCTACGGTAAAATCATTGGCGGCGGGCTGCCCATCGGCATCGTAGCTGGAAAAGCCGCCTTTATGAACGGGATCGACGGAGGCACGTGGAGCTTCGGGGACGATTCCTATCCGCAGCATGAGCAGCAGCGAACCTTTGTGGCAGGAACCTTCTGCCATCATCCGCTGGCAATGGCTGCATCCTTAGCGGTGCTGGATCATTTGGAGAAGCATGGCGAGCAACTGCAAAATCGCTTGAACAGCCGCACCTCGGCGTTAGCAGCGGAGCTGAACAGCTATTTCACTGACGAACGCGTACCTATGAAGGTCGTTCACTTTGGCTCCCTATTCCGCTTCGTGCTCAAAGGCGATCTGGAGTTGTTCTTCTATCACATGCTGGACAAAGGCATCTATATCTGGGAGGGACGAAACTGCTTCTTGTCCACGGCCCATACCGAGGAAGATATTGCGCGAATCGTAGAAGCGGTCAAGGATAGCGTGAACGAGCTGCGTAAAGGAGGATTTTTACCGGACCCGCCCCCGAATGGAAACGGCCCGGGACCGGGAAAGCAACCTGTAACCGTACCTCCAGAGGCTGAAGCAGCAGAAACTATTATTGCGTTAACTCCAGAGCAAAAGCAGCTTTGGTTCGCTTCTGTTTCAGATCGAAGTGACTCTCAATCTTTACACGAAACCGCCTTGTTGCGGTTTCGTGGTCCACTTCAGCAGCAGGCGTTCAACCAAGCTGTCCAGACCATTGTAAACCGTCATGAAGCCTTACATATCTTTATGAGCGGCGATGGGGAAACTCAGGTGTTCGCTCCTGTGATGAAAGCGGAAATCCCGCTTCATGATTTTACCAGTTATCGCCCAGATGAACAGGAACAACATATCCGGGCATGGATGATCAAGGACAGTGAAACTCCATTTGCCATGACGCCAGGCGAGCCATTATTCCGAATTCATCTGCTGAAAATATCGGATGAAGAGTATCTGGGTGTCTTTACGTTTCATCATTTTATCACGGATGGCTGGTCAATCAGTGTATTCATTCAGGAACTGGAACACATCTATTCTGCGCTTGTTCGACATGCTGACTACAACCTTCCCGATCCAGTACCTTTTCGGAATTACGTTGTTTGGCAGCAGGATCAATTGAAAGCCGGGAAAGAAGGGGCCCTTGCTTTTTGGTCAGCAGTGCTAGAAAAGCAGCAGCCTGTCCTCCATCTGCCATCTCCGGTAAGGGGAATACAAATTCCGTCTTCCAGAGGAAGCAGACATACCATAATGCTCGAAGCGAAGCTCGTTAAACAATTGAGATCCGCCAGCATAAAGCTAGGCAGCAGTCTTTTTATAACGCTGCTATCCGCCTTTCAGATTTTTCTACATCGGCTGACAGGGCAGCAGGAAGTAACGGTGGGGGTTCCCACCGCAGGACAATCCCATATGGACGCCTTCTCTCTGATCGGCAACTGTGTCAACTTGCTTCCGATGATCAGCGAAGTGCGTCCTGATGCTACTTTTACGGAGCATGTCCAAACGGTCAAAAAGCGCATGAATGAACTGGACAGCTTTCAAAAGTACAGCTTTGCCGGACTCGCTGAGCTGGGGCTGAGGCATTTGCCTGTCATTAACGCTGTATTCAATATGGATCGACCGATTCCGCGTTTTCAATTCCATGGACTGGAAGCAGAACTCGTTGAGAATGAGGTGTCATTCAGCAAATACGAGTTGTTTTTGAACGTGACAGAGGCGCAGCAACAATTACGTCTTGATTTCGACTACAATTTGGATCTTTTTCAGCCAAACATTATCGAAGCCTGGTCAGGATATTTCCTGAATCTGCTGCATTCCATTGTAGAGGAAGAAGGGGCTCGCGTTTCTACGCTGACTTTACTCCGTGCGCCGGAGAACGAACAACTTCGAGCTGCATGGGCAGCAAATACCGATGCCAACGGAAACTATCTTTGCGTTCTCGATGTCTACAAGCATTTGGCACCTGTTGGGACAGCAGGGGAGGTGTATCAAGCCTCAGTAGCAGGTCTGTTGGGAACGACCCGGGAATGGGCTTACGTGGAAAACGATGGCAAGCTGCGGCATATTGGCAATTTGAATCGGACTATCCACATTCGCGGACATCAGGTTAATCTGGAGCAGTTGGAGAAACATCTACTGCAAACTTTCCAATTGGAGTCCTGCGTCATTACACCGCAAACGGACGAAGCTGGAAAAGTCTCATATATAACCGCCTATGTGGTCGCAAACGCATCGAAGCCATGGGAAGAAGACGCACTGAAAAAGGCTGTAATCGAAATTCTTCCAGATTATACGCAGCCTCGTTTTTGGATTCCTATGGATCATATTCCTCTTCTGCCGGATGGTCAGCCTGATCTACAGGCTTTGCCAGAGCCGGGACAAGCAAGCATATTCACTAAAACAGACACCGCTTCTGAGAACCACGGCGTAGAAGATCAACTCGTGAACATTTGGAAGGACGTTCTGAATGTAACGGATATCAGCTATGACGATAACTTTTTTCAACTGGGCGGTGATTCACTAAAAGCGACGGTCATTCTGTCGAGAGTCAATAAGGAACTGGGTGTACACATTCCACTTAGCCACATTTTTGAGCTGCAAACGATTGCAGAGCTGGCTACATATATTGCGGGTGGAACAAAGAAGACCTACGAACCGATTGTATCTGTGAAATCGCAAGCCTTCTATCCGGTATCTTCTTCCCAAAAGAGAATGTACGTGCTGGATCAGTTGGGAGGTGGAAAGGCCTATCATGTACCAGGTCAGCTTTTCATAGAGGGAGATCTGGAGGTTCCCCGCTTCATTGAAGCCGTTAGGGAAGTTATTTTGCGTCATGAATCCTTTCGGACGTATTTCGATCTGGAAGACGGAGAAGTGGTACAAAAAGTTCGGGACACGATTCCATTCGACATCCCGTGTACCCGTATTTCCAAGGAAGAAGCAAAACAGGCTCGGACCTTGTTTGTTCAGCCTTTTCACCTAGGAACAGCTCCTTTATTCCGCGCCGAACTGTACGAATTTATCGAAGGTGGCTTCATACTGTTAGTGGATATGCATCACATCGTGTCCGATGGTTTCTCCATGGCCGTGCTGCTGGATGAAATCATTCAACGGTATCAGGGCAGACAGCTTGCGAACATTCAGCTTCATTACAAAGACTTTGTTGCTTGGCAGAAGCAGCAGATCACTGACGACGCATTGCAAGCGCATGAATCATATTGGCTCCAGACCTTGAATGGCGAGCTTCCTATACTGAATATACCTACGGACTTTTCACGTCCACAAACACAAAGCTTTGAAGGTGACAGCTTGACCGTCACCTTGGAATCCAAACTTACTAACACACTCTACAAATTGGCCCAAGATACCGAATCTACGATCTTTATGGTACTTTTGGCGGCTTATAATGTCCTGCTGGGCAAGTATTCTGGTCAAGAGGACATTATCGTGGGTACACCTGTTGCCGGAAGACGGCATGTGGATACGCAAACGATGATTGGCATGTTCGTCAATACGCTGGTTCTTCGCAATCAGCCGCGATCTTTTTTAACGTTCCAATCCTTTTTGCAGAAGGTTAAGCAAAACTCGCTGCTGGCACTGGAGCATCAGGAATACCCGTTTGATGAGCTTGTAGACAAACTGGAACTGGTACGCGACGTAAGTCGAAACCCGGTGTTCGATACGATGTTTAGTTTGCAAAATGTCGGCACAGATGTTTTGGAAACAGGAGGCATTCGTTTTAAACCGGAAGAATTGAACGCGGGTATATCCAAGGTGGATTTTTCATTGCATGTGACCGAGGAAAAAGAATGTTTGTCCTTCACTTTGGAGTATGGCACAAAGCTGTTTAAACCGGAGACCATCCGACGGCTGGGAGAGCATTTTGTGCGAATTTTGGAAACGGTGACGCAGGATGTCGGGGTGCGGTTGGCCGATATTACGATCGTATCTGATGAAGAGAAGCAATTACTGCTAACCGAATTTAATCATACCGTCGTACCTTTCCCGTACCATGAGACAGTCCACGGGCAGTTTGAAAAGCAGGTCGTACAGACGCCGGGTCATATAGCATTGGTGTTCGGAAATCAGCGTCTGACCTACCGGGAGTTGAACGAACGTGCTAACTCACTGGCACGGATACTTCAAGCGCATGGTGTAGGACCCGATAAGCTAGTCGGCCTGATGGTGCAGCGTTCGGCGGAAATGATTATCGGTCTGCTCGCCGTGCTAAAAGCGGGTGGCGCTTATGTGCCTATCGATCCTGAATATCCGTCAGCCCGTATTGAGTATATGCTGAGTGACAGTGAGGCTGCCGTGCTCCTGACCAGTCGCGATCTGGTAGGAGAACACCATTACAGCGCCAACACCCTGTTTATCGAAGATGAGGAAGTATATCAAGGGGAAAGGACCAATCTGGAAGCCACTGCTCAGCCGGAGCATCTGGCTTACGTCATCTATACTTCTGGCTCAACCGGAAATCCGAAAGGAGTTATGCTCCAGCATCGCTCGGTGCTGAATTTTATTACAGGAATGCGTGAAGTGATCGACTTTGCAGCAAACAAAACGATTTTATCGCTAACCACCATTTCGTTCGATATTTTCGTTTTGGAAACGATTCTGCCGCTGCTGGGCGGAATGACCGTCGTGTTAGGCGACCGCCATCATCAGGTCGATCCTCAGGCACTTGGCGAGCTGATTACTGCACATCATATTGACATGCTGCAAATGACGCCATCTCGGCTGCACATGCTGCTGAGTCATGAAGAAGGCTCCCGTGCGCTGCAAGGTGTACAGGAAATTATGGTTGGGGGAGAAGCGCTTCCGCCCAGGCTGCTGGAGGCAACACAGAAATTTAACGGTCTCCGCATTTATAACATGTATGGACCTACGGAAACAACGGTTTGGTCGGCAGTACAGGAACTTACCCATGCCAAACAGATCGACATTGGGCGCCCTATCGCTAATACGCAAATGTATGTCATAGATGCGCAGGATAGATTACAACCCATCGGCATACCTGGCGAGCTATGCATTGCAGGGGAAGGGCTGGCCCGTGGTTATTGGAAGCGCGAGGAGTTGACGGCGGAAAAATTTGTGGTTAATCCATTCTCCACAGACACACGAATGTACAGAACGGGTGACCTGGCTCGCTGGAAAGCAGATGGGAACCTGGAGTTTATCGGCCGAATCGACCATCAGGTGAAAGTACGTGGATTCCGGATCGAACTGGGCGAGGTTGAACATGCCTTGATGAGTCATTCTGCAATTCAGGAGGCTGTTGTCACTGCCAATGAAAGCCAAAATCATGAATCCGTACTATGTGCCTACATTGTACTGAATACAGAAGAAGCACCCAGCCTGACGGCAATTCATGAACATGTCGCCAAGCTGCTTCCCTATTACTCGGTTCCGTCTTACTTCGTGTTTCTGGATCGGATACCGTTGACACCGAACGGAAAAACCGACCGAAAAGCATTGCCGGAGCCTGAAAAGCTATTCCGACCGGATGTGGCCTATGTAGCGCCGCGAAATGATGTGGAAGAAGCTTTGGCCGCCGTATGGCAAGATGTTTTGGGACGCGATCAGGTGGGCATTCAGGATAACTTTTTTCTGCTCGGAGGCGACTCGATTAAAGCAGTTCAAGTCATCGCACGCATGCGTCTCCACGGGTATTTACTGGATATCCGACACGTACTGGAGCATCCGTCCATTGAAATCCTGAGCGGCTATGCAGAAACATTGTCCCGTCCGATAGAGCAAGGTCCGATAGATGGAGAAGTACCACTGACACCGATACAACGACACCTACTCGATGGGTTTGAACGGCATCCAGCATCTGAGGCACTTCCTGCCGCAATGTCGGTACTGCTGTTGGCAAAGTCGGGCTTTGACGAGCAGCCATTGCGAGCCGCATTGAAGAAAATCGTAGAGCACCACGATGCTCTGCGCCTTGGCTTATTACAACAGGCTGACGAGTCGGTTACGCAAGCTCACAAAGGACTGCATGAGGAGCTAATCACGCTGGAGGTACTGTCGCTTACGGGAACGGAAAGCGAAGCACGCAGCCAGATGGAAGCTGAATGTCAACGGATTCAAAGCAGCCTGCGGCTGTTTGAAGGACCACGAGTTCGGGCAGGGCTTTTCCGTCTGGATAGCGGAGATCATCTTTTCCTTGCTGTAGACCCACTAGTGGCTGACGCCATTTCATGGAATATTTTGCTCGAAGATCTGGCAACAGGCTACGGACAAGCTCTGGATGGGGAAACGATTGTCTTACCGGACAAAACGAACGCTTACCAAACGTGGGCAGAGCATCTTGAGCATTATGGGAATAGTAAAGAGCTGCTCAAGGAGCAGGACTATTGGAACAAGATAGAGTTGTCTGAGTGGAGAACGCTTCCCAAAGACCATGAAGTCATTACGGATTCTGGATCGGAGAGACAAACACATCAGCTCCACCTGCAATTATCAACAGACGAAACCCAGCATCTGATGACACAGGTCAATCATGCCTATAATACCGTGCCGGAGGAAGTACTGCTGTCCGTACTGGGGCAAACAGTATCCGAATGGTCAGGACAAGAACGGATTGCACTCTACGTGGAGAACCCTGGCCGAGAACAGGCTGAAACAAATTCGCTGGATATCTCCAGAACGGTAGGGCAGTTTACGTCCGTGTATCCAGTTGTACTGGACATCAAATCTGCGGATGATATAGCGCTGTTGCTTAAGCGTGTGAAGGAAACGGTTCGGCAGGTTCCAAATCACGGATTGGGCTACGGTGCATTGAGATATCTGACCGAAGCCAGCAATCCAACGGATTCTAAACGTTTTCGTCATCCGGAAATTGGTTTCCGTTATATAGACTCCCCACACCCGGAATCGGTTTGTTTTTCTATATCGCCGCTGCAAGCTGAAATTGGACCAGGTACCAAGGATGTGATTAATGGTTCATCTTATGCTCTTTATATGGATAGCCGGTTGGAGGACGGAAAATTAAGTATCCGTATATCCTATGACAGGAATGCATATGAAGAGCGCACGGTCAAACAACTTTTCTCCCGCTTCGAAACACACCTGTTGAATACCATTCGTCATTGCCTTGATCAGTCCGGTCAGGAACTGACACCAACAGACGTAGGGGCAGATGATCTGGATTTGGAAGAGTTCGAAGAGATGAAGCATTTTTATGAAAGCCTATAAATATTCGATTGAGGGGGAAATCCGATGAGTAAAAGGCTTGAAATCGAAAAAGTGGCCAATTTAACGCCTTTGCAGGAGGGGATGCTCTTTCATACAGTCATGGAGCCGGAATCACAGGCGTACTATGAGCAAGTACGAATGACCATCCGGGGTGAACTGAACCTGGAGGCTCTGCAAAAGAGCTTCGAGACTCTGGTGCAGCGTCACGAAACGCTTCGTTCGAATATTTATCATAAAAGTGCTTCCCGTTCGCGGCTCATCGTGTTTAAGGAGCGAAATCCAACGCTTCGTTACGAGAATCTGACGAATATTCCCGAGGCAGAGCAAGCAGAGGCCATTCGCAGCTACGCAGACGCAGACCGAAACCATCGTTACGATCTGAGCAAGGATTTGCTCATTCGTCTGGCTGTGCTTCAAACCCAAACGAACGCATATACGCTGCTTTTAAGCTTTCATCATATTATTATGGACGGCTGGTGCCTCGGCATCGTTATGGACGAGCTGTTCGCGGCTTATGAAGCACTGAAAGCGGGGAAGCCCGTACAACTGCCAACACCGCAGCCCTATACTGGCTATGCCCGCTGGCTGGATAAGCAGGATAAGGAGGCGGCGAAGGAATACTGGCGGTCCATCCTGAACGACTATGATCAGCCAGCTGTGCTGCCAACCCTGCCTGTAGCCCATCCGCTCCAGCCAGATACCGGGTACTTGCTGCATGAGCATAAAATAACACTCACGGATGAAACAACCCGTCAATTGCGGACGGTGGCTGAACGCAACGGAACAACCCTTAGCAGTCTGTTTCTGGCTGCATGGGGAGTGGTGCTTGGAGGATACAACCAAAGTGAAGACGTCGTCTTCGGCACCGTTGTTTCCGGTCGACCGCCGGAGCTTGAAGGTGTTGAACAGATGTTGGGACTTTTCATTAACACCATACCGGTACGAATCAAATTGGATGCAGATCTGCCATTCTCAGGTCTGCTTCGTGAAGTGCAGCGCAGCGCGGTTCAATCACGGGCATATGACTATTTTTCACTCGCTGAAATACAGTCCCAGTCAGCGCTCAAGCAGCAACTCATGGATCATTTTGTTGTATTTGAAAACTACCCGCTGCAGGATATGGTTGGCCGGCCTGATCTGAAGGAACGACTTGGATTCGTCGTGGAGGACGCTCAGCTGTCCGAAGAAACACCTTACCACTTCAACATCGAAGTGGAGGACGGAAAAGCGTTGAGCTTTATGCTGTCCTACAACAACTATGTCTACAGCGATGAAGCGATGACACGGTTAGCTGGGCATTTGGAGCATGTACTCGTCCAAATTGCACGTACACCAGAACTCCTGCTGCGGAACATTCGTCTGCTGACCGCTACAGAAGAGGCGGAACTCACCAATATATGGAGCGGGCCGATTGCCGACTATCCTGCTGAAACGTTCCATGGAATATTTGAAGCCCAGACAGAACGTATCCCGGAACAGACCGCCGTCATCTACGAAGACACCGCACTGACCTATCATGAGCTGAATGAGAAGGCCAATCTGCTTGCTCAAGCACTGCAAAACCGTGGGGGCAAGCGTGAGCATCTCGTCGCCGTGATGCTTGAGCGTTCAGCAGATATGATTATCGCTGTGTTAGGGATTATGAAGGCGGGAGCTGCCTACGTACCTGTCGATCCGACCTACCCGAAAGAAAGAATTGCTTACATGCTTCAGGACAGCGGAGCTACGATTATGCTCACGCAGTATTCCTTGACTGAACTATTGGCCGATGTGGATTTTGCGGGGGAAGTGCTGGACTTGCCAGCGTTACTTCAACAGGCTTCACAAGCGGAGCATTCCCATCAACAAGCGCCTATCTACGCACCTATTCATGATCCCGAGGCTTTGGCCTACGTCATTTACACATCGGGAACGACGGGCAACGCCAAAGGCGTGATGATCGAGCATCGCCATTACGTAAATACGGCGTGGGGCTATAGAGAAGCTCACCAGTTAAAAGAGTTTCCCGTCAAGCTCCTTCAGATTGCCAGTATGTCGTTCGATGTCTTTGCCGGTGATCTGGCCAAGACATTCGTGAACGGAGGCACCATGGTCATTTGCCCACAGGATGTGCGCAACGATCCTCCAGCTTTGGCGCAGTTTCTCGAACAGCACGAAATTACGACGTTTGAAGTTCCGCCAGCCTTGTTGACGCTGCTTATGGACTATGTATATGAACACGGTACAGATGTCAGTGCCATGAAGCTGCTTACCACAGGCGCGGACAGCTTTGGCGTTGATAACTATCGGACACTTTTGAATCGCTTCGGTGATACGATGCGCATCATGAATACCTATGGTGTAACCGAAGCGGCTATTGATTCCAGCTTTTATGAAGAAGCAGCTGAACGTCTGCCTCCATCAGGTATCGTCCCGATTGGAAAGGCACTGCCGAATCATAAAGTATATATCGTGGATGAGGCTTTGCGTCCGCTCCCTGTCGGCGTAGCCGGGGAGTTGTGCTTGGGCGGCGCTTCTGTGGCCCGCGGTTATTTGAACCGTCCTGACCTGACGGCGGAGAAATTTGTACCGAATCCTTTTGTAAAGGGAGAGCGTCTGTACCGCACCGGAGATCTGGCACGCTGGCTGCCGGATGGCAACATTGATTTCATCGGTCGGATTGACTTTCAGGTGAAAATTCGTGGCTACCGGATCGAACCTGGTGAAATTGAGTCCGCCTTAATCCAATTGGATGAGGTACGCCAAGCGGTGGTCACGGATAGAACGGATAAAACCGGACAAAAGTATTTGTGCGCCTACGTAGCAGGTACAACCGACAAATCCTTCTTGCGGACAGAGCTTGCCAAGCAGTTGCCAAGCTATATGGTGCCCGCACATATTATCGTGCTGGATCAATTGCCTTTGACCCATAACGGTAAAATTGATCGACGTGCGCTTCCAGAACCCGAAGATTTTGTGTTGACCGACGTCGAGTATGAAGCGCCGCAGAGCGAGCTGGAGCAAACACTCGCTTCCATTTGGGAGGAAGTCATTGGCGTTAAGCGGATTGGTCTGCGCAACAACTTTTTCGAGCTTGGTGGCGATTCGATCAAAGCGTTGCAAATCGCAGCCCGATTGAACGCGAAGGGCCTCAAAATGGACATGAAGGATTTGTTCCGCCATCCGCAGATTGATTTGATTGCTCCTTATATAAAAAAAGTAATTCGGACCATCCCGCAGGGGGCGGTACAAGGTACAGTGGAGTTGACACCGATCCAATGGGAATTTTTTGAGCATCATCGAACAGAACGTCATCATTACAGTCAGGCTGTCATGCTCCAGAACCCCGAAAGATGGAACGAAACCTGGCTGCGAAGCGCCGTGGACAAGCTGACCACGCACCATGATGCCTTGCGCATTACCTTTGATGAGCGTGAAAAAAAACCTGTCGCCTATAACAGAGGCACAGCCGAAGGTGAACACTTTACATTGGAAAGCTACGATTTAATACATGCTGACCAGCCTGAGGAAGAAATCGCGCAGATTGCTGACACGTTACAAAGCCGTTTTGATTTGCGTAACGGCCCGCTTGTGCGTTTGGCTTTAATCCGGCTACAGGAATCCGATCATTTGTTAATCGTCATTCATCATCTTGTCGTAGACAGTGTGTCGTGGAGAATCCTGCTGGAAGACTTGGAAACAACCTACCAACAGTTAGCTAACGGTGAAAAGCTACAGTTACCCGCCAAGACCGATTCCTACAAAGAATGGGCAGCACGTCTGTCCAAGTATGCACAAAGCGAACTGGCGCGTCAGGAAATCAGCTATTGGAATACGGTAGAAGCTCGTGAAATACTTTCGCTGCCAAAAGATCATGAGGTTCCAGATAGCCTGATCCGTGACGGGCGCAAATCCGCAGTGACACTCAGCCGGGAAGAAACCGAAAACCTGCTGAAACACGCGCACCATGCTTACAATACAGAAACAAATGATATTTTACTGACGGCGCTAGGACTGGCTTACCGGGAATGGAGCGGACATGCTGAAATTGCAGTTCAGGTGGAAAGTCATAGCAGGATGGAATTGATTAAAGACATTGACGTATCCCGTACAGTTGGCAGGTTTACGTCCGTGTATCCGTTTGTGGTAAATGTGAGCAAGCCCGAAGATTTGACCCATCAAATCAAGCTGGTTAAGGACAATTTGCGACGTGTACCCAACAAGGGTGTCGGCTATGGCATTTTACGCTACTTGACCGACAGGGAGCAGCAGGATAGGGCAGCTCTTTTTTCTGCCAAGCCACCTGAGATCAGCTTTAGCTTTGACGGAGAAGCCAGAGAAGGTACGACATGGCGTACCTCGCCACTATCCACGTTTGCCGGTACTGAAATCAACCCTCTGACTAAAAAAGCGCCCAGCTTTGATATTCATGGTGCGGTGGCTGACGAAAGACTCCGTATTGTATTCGAATACAACGCACGTGAATATGAAGCATCGACGGTGGAGCGACTTACAGCCAGCTTTAAGAATCATCTGATCGAACTTATTCGCCATTGCTGTGCCAAGGATACAGCAGAACAAAGCCCGACGGATTTTACATATGGGCAATTGTCTCTGGACCAGTTTGAAAATATTGCAAATCGCTTGTCAAATAAGCTGTTAAACCAGCAAGTGAAAATTAAAGACCTCTATCCGCTATCCCCGATGCAGGAGGGAATGCTATTTCATTCCATACTTGATGAAAAGTCAGAGGCTTATTTCGAACAAACGATTATTACCATTCATGAAGCTATGGATACCAACCTAATCAGCCGAAGCTTACAAAAGCTGATTGACCGATATGATATTTTCCGTACGGTATTCATGTATAAGGAGGCGGATCGTCCGCTTCAGGTTGTACTGAAGGAACGATTAGCTGCTCCTGTCCATACCGAAGATGTGCGTAGTTTACCGGATGCGGAAAAGCACAGACGACTTCAAGCCATTTTACAGGAAGAGCGGCAGAGAGGTTTT
Organism: Paenibacillus sp. MZ03-122A; assembly: GCF_024213325.1. Lineage (NCBI taxonomy): Bacteria > Bacillati > Bacillota > Bacilli > Caryophanales > Paenibacillaceae > Paenibacillus > Paenibacillus sp. MZ03-122A. Next base: position 20,612 of record NZ_JANAVI010000025.1, read on the forward strand.
GATCTGGAAAAGGAGGTTCTCATCCGGTTAGCGCTTGTACAGTGGGATGAGGACACCTCAAAGCTCATCTGGATCTCTCATCATATTATTATGGACGGCTGGTGCCTGAGGGCGGTAGCCAAAGATTTTTTTGATATTTACACATCACTTCGGGACGATACTCCTTTAAAATTAGAGCCTGTCCATCCATTTAGCAGCTTTATTCAGTGGTTGGAAAGACAAAATAAAGAGGAAGCAGCAGCATACTGGAAACAATATGTGACTGATTTTGAAAATGAAACTGTCGTGCCCGGCTATACTCGATCCGTCGATCCTTCATTTCAGGTAGAGCAACTCATATGCACATGGGGAGAGCAGCTGACCCAAGGCATGGAACAAATCGCCAAGCAAAACCGTGTCACCGTCAGCACCTTATTTCAAACCGTTTGGGGCTTATTACTACAAACGCACAACAACAGTAAGGACGTCATTTTCGGGTCTGTCGTATCGGGCAGACCTGATGAAATCCCCGGGATTGAAAACATGGTCGGATTATTCATTAATACCCTACCTGTACGTGTTAAAAGCTCCACTGACCTGCGGTTTTCCGACTTGCTTACGTCTATACAGGATTCCTTGATGGAGTCCAATCGGTATTCCTATTTTTCCTTGGCTGATATTCAAGCCCATAGTGTACTAAAACAAAACCTGATCCAGCATATTGTCGCCTTTGAAAACTTTCCCGTTTCGGAAGAACTTACGGGCCTGGAAAAAAATCCTAAAACCCTCCGTGTTGGTGAAATAGAGGATATTGAACAGACCAATTATGATTTGAATGTAATCGTCATGCCTGGCCGAGAGCTGGAAATCAAATTTAGCTATAACGCGTTGACGTATAACAAAAATGCGATCAAACAATTGGCTGCTCACCTCATCCAAATGATGGAGCAAGTTATTCAAAATCCAAATATCCAGATTTCGGAGATTGATCTTTTGACAGCGGAGGAAAAACAGCAGCTCATATTTGCTTTTAACGATACACGGAGACCGTATCCATCGGACCACACCATACATTACGGATTTGAAGAACAGGCAGAGAAAACACCGGATGCAGTAGCTATTGTATTTGAAGATCGTGAGCTAACCTACCGCGAATTAAATAAAAAAGCTAATCAACTGGCCTCGAAGCTGCGGAAACTGGGGGTTGCGCCGGATACCATCGTAGGCATTTTGACTGAACGTTCACCAGAAATGATTATCGGTATTCTTGGTATTTTGAAGGCGGGTGGAGCCTACTTGCCACTGGAGCCTTCTTATCCGCAGGAACGGATTATGTTTATGCTTCAGGATAGCGGTAGCGAAATTCTGCTAACCCTATCTGACAAGGGTAAACAGATGAACACTTTCGATTTTTCCGGTACTGTTCTGGATCTGGCCGACATCAGCTCCTACGACTCCGACGACTTCATTTTTTCCGAATCGACAACGGCAGACGATCTGGCCTATGTCATGTATACATCTGGCTCAACTGGACGTCCCAAAGGTGTCATGATTGAACATCGGAATGTCATACGGCTGGTGAAGAACACCAATTACGTACCATTTGCCGAGAACGAACGCATTTTGCTGACCGGGGCGCTCGTGTTCGATGCCTGTACCTTTGAAATTTGGGGAGCATTGCTGAACGGATTGCGTTTGTACATTGTACCGGAATCCGTAATCTTGGATGCTGTTCAGCTTGGTGAAGCGCTGGATCGATATCAAATTACAACGATGTGGCTGACATCGCCCTTGTTTAACCAACTCACACAGCATAAACCAGATCTCTTTGCTTCGCTCAAGCACTTGCTGGTGGGCGGGGATGTGCTTTTACCTGGGATCATTAATACGGTTAGAGCGCATTCTCCGGGAGTGAACGTTATCAACGTCTATGGCCCCACAGAAAACACAACATTCTCTACTTATTTCCCGATTGATAAGGAATATAACCGCATTCCTATTGGTCGCCCAATTGGCAATTCAACTGTTTATATTTTGGACTCTTCAAGCAGGCTGCTGCCTATTGGTGCTCAAGGGGAAATTTGTGTTGGTGGGGATGGTCTGGCGCGCGGCTATCTAAACAGGGATGATCTGACCCAGCTAAATTTTGTCCCTAATCCATTCATTCCGGGCGAAAAAATATATCGGACAGGTGATTTGGGCAGATGGCTACCGGACGGCAATCTGGAGTATCTCGGACGGATAGACCAGCAGGTTAAAATCCGCGGATATCGTATTGAACCCGGCGAAATTGAAACCCAGCTCATGAAACATGATGCAGTTCGGGAGGCGCACGTAGCGGTAAAAAGCACGAAGGATGGTCAAAAAACGCTCTGTGCTTATATCTCAACCGACGTACCGCTATCCAAGAGTGATATGAAGACCCATTTGACTGGCCAGTTGCCGGATTATATGATTCCTGCCCAGTATGTGTTCCTGCCGGCGTTTCCCCTGACAACGAACGGTAAAATCGACCGCCAAGCATTGCCTGAGCCAGAAATGACCAACGGTTCCGATATGGAATACGTTGCTCCAAGAAATGAAGTGGAACAACAGTTGGCGAACCTGTGGCAAGCGGTGCTTGGCGTTGAAAAGGTCGGCATTGACGACGGCTTTTTCGAGCTTGGAGGTCATTCACTGAAGGCCATTCAACTGGTATCGAAAGTACAGGAATCGAACATTCCGCTGGATATACACGAATTGCTTCAATATCAGACGATAAGAAGCTTGTCCGATCTTTTACAACGTGGTGAAGAGGGCGGAGTGAACACGGATACGCTCATTGCCAAAGCTCAGGAGGTTGAGCGGGCTATTACAGAAGCATTTGGTGTCCAGGTCTTGCTTCAGTCCGTATCCACCGATAAGCAAAACTATGTGTTCCTGCAAGTAGAGCCTTTTTGTGTAGAACAAGTTCAGGCAATCTCTGAATTTATCCAATCTTATATCCATCCAGACCTGCACCCGCATTATATCGTTCGCTGGGGAACCGATGAACCAGATAGAATTCTCGGAGCTATACCGACAAACGAAGAACAAGAAACCTTGCTTAAACAACAGGCCGATGTATGGCTTGCCAGCATTGCTAAGTTAAATACAGACTGGAATACCAATATACTAAGTCTGGATGCTATTGGACGCTATCCGCTTGCACCAGCTCAGCATTACCATTTGCAACATTTTACAGGCTCGGGTATGGCTGTGCAGTTAGATAGCTACTTGAACACCGAGCGTTTGACTGTAACGATTCAGCGGCTTCTTCAACGCCATGAATTGCTAAGAAGCGTACTTGTTCAATCGTCCGGAGCATGGGAATGGGAGTTGCGTCCAGCTCCAGAGCATCTTTTTTTACCGACTGTTGATCTCTCCGGTCAGCCGGTACAAGCACAACGCAGGCTTCTTTCTTCCATTGCCTCTAAGCTATTTTTAGAACCTTATGAACTTTCACAGTCGCTGCAGTACCGAATCGTCCTGATTCGCTTAAATTTGCGGGAACATCTGCTATTGTTTCCTTGCTCGCACATCATTTTTGATGCTACGAGCAGTGACATCCTGCGCAGACAACTCCTTGATGAATATCATCGTCCGCAGCAGACGGCACATGCGACAAAAGAGGTTCAATACCGGGAATATGTAAACCATATCCGCCAAGGCCCTCAAGGAATCGGGGATCAGGAAATCAGCGAGCAATTCAAACTCCAGACGTTTGGTGAGAATAATGATCGTATCCACGTGCTGACCGAAGAACGCAACTATGCGGACACTACCAGATATCGTTGGGAGCTGAATTTAAGCGACATTTCAGAGCAGCACGGCGCTGCGAATATGTGGGACATTTCGCTTCAAATGGCTGTACGTTTTTTCAGCAGCTATTTCCAACTCTCTGATGTTCCGCTTTGGATTACTAATTATGGAAGACAATATGGCGACCGAAACTATTTTGGAACCGTAGGCGAGTGTATTGATCATATACCCGTTGTGCTGCAGGAAGATGACACTGAATCCTATGAAAAGAGTATCCATACCTACCTGGACTTTGCTTCACGCTATCATTTGAACTTTTTCAATCTAATCTTCAATGCTGAAATGGAGAAAGCTTACCCGATATCCAGCAGCATTTTGATAAAAGGACTTGAACAGCTGCCTATCGTATTCAACTATTTGGGTGAGGGACGAGAGGATGCAGAATTGCTCGACAATCTGCATACCGAAGGCACACAGGCCAATGTTAACAAGGTTATTTTCTTTGAGTCAGAGCATGTAGGGGATATTCTGAAAATCTCACTTACCATTCCATATCATGAGAACGACCAGTATATCCATCAAATCTTCCAGACTGCTAGTGACAGGCTCTTGAATGCTTTGACCATTTTGCAGTAAGGAGATGAAGATGTGAATCTATTATTTAAGGATAGCCGTTTTATCCGATTTTTTGCATCTCGTACTCTTGCCAATATCGCAGACAGCATTTATTCTATCGTCCTGCTGTATTTTGTTCAGCAATCGACACAGTCGGTGGCAATGACCAGCTTCACGTATACGGCCGTATCTGCGGCGTCGATTTTCAGCTTTCTCGTGGGTCCTGTGGTGGACCGTTATTCACCGCCTTTGTTAGCCAGCATCGCCTTGTTTACGCAGGCTGTGCTAATTTTGGCCGTCCCGTTTCTCATTCAGGAGGGGATGGTCAATCTGGTCGCTATCCTTGTTATTGTATTCATTGCATCTTGCTTCTCAACACTGTTTTATCCGGCCAATAGTAAAATGCTGCCGCAATTGATAGGCTCGCCGGATTTGATTGTCCGGGCGAATTCCATGATTTCGTCGACGGATCAGGTTATTAATATTGTCGGATATCTGGCTGGAGCCTCGCTCATCATCGCAATGGGGATGAAAAATACTTTTTTTCTAGCCGGCGCGATGCTGTTTCTGGCAGGCTTTGTATATGTCAGGCTCAACAAGCAAATTGATGCTCCTCCGGTGGAAGATACGAACGGAAGGAGTTCGTTAAAGATCGTATACTATCTGAACGAATTGAAAGAAGGGTATCTTTTTGTAAAACGGCACACCTTCCTGAGAATTATGCTTCCGTTCTTTGCGCTGACAAACTTTTCGATGGCGATCTTGGTCATTGCCATGCCTTCTATCGCAGTATCCTATGGCTCGCCGATCTACTACAGCTTGCTGTATGTAGCCTACTTTATCGGTATTTTCATCGGTTCCTTTCTGGTCAGTGTATTGAAAAAGAACGGCATTACCATCGCGGTTTCCTGGGTAGCCATGGGATTGGCAATCTATGTCTTTTCCCTGGTGCCCGAGATGTGGATGAAGCTGCTGGCAGCACTGTTATTAGGCATTTTTACTGGCATCATCAATGTGCTGCAAACGTCTTTGATTCAAATTATTACACCGCTGCCGTTACTGGGACGTGTTACAGCCTTTTTAAGCACCTTGTCGAATGCGGCTCTGCCATTAGGGGCCTTGATTGGAGGGGCGCTAGCTTTACGGTTTTCTCTGAGTGAGGTTCTTTTTTTCAGTGGACTGATTACTGTACTATGCGGATTGATTATGTTTCTGTTTAAGGATATCCGCCAGTATCAGATTCCTTCTGGAGAGATTGGAAGAGTTGCCCCTTCCCACAATTCATAAGCCCTGCATGTCAGTGCCAGGTTCTCATCATAGAACCTGGCACTTTTAGTATGTCTGGCCTCGCCATGATAAGGCTATATCATAGACAAAGGTAAAACTATCGTTACATTTGGACACCAAAGGAGAGCAAGATGGCTGAGCCTTTAAAAAATATATACACAGCAAATTTTCTTCGCTCTTTCGGTGAAAGAAGTATAAACAGCTTATAGCTGGTTTGATACCCAGGGATTTATTCTTCAAATCATGAACGAGACGTGAGATGGGCTGGAGCTAATAGAACGAATAAATCGGTATAATTTACATGTAGTATTCAGCAAACCTAAATGATATATTATTCATCCGGCCGTAAGATAGGCTGCGATGTAATGGTTCAAAAATTCAAAAGATCGTCTATGAGTTATTATTTACCAGTAGTATGAATCGCCAAAGTATGATATATTATTTATCCGGCCCAAGAAAAGCCGAATGAGAAAATTGATCTTTGAAAACTGAACAACGAGTGAGTAAAATGATTTTGTTCGCAAAATCAAACAAGAGGTATTTTTATCTCGTCAGTTTCAAAATGAGCTTATCGCTCTTTCTATAAACCAGCCTCGGTTGGTCTTTAATGGAGAGTTTGATCCTGGCTCAGGACGAACGCTGGCGGCGTGCCTAATACATGCAAGTCGAG
>NZ_JANAVI010000026.1:0-24376 GCF_024213325.1 Paenibacillus sp. MZ03-122A
CGTTAAGCCCTCCAGCGCCGATGGTACTTGGACCGCAGGGTCCTGGGAGAGTAGGACGTCGCCAAGCAACAAGTAAAGAGGACCATGATCTCATTCAGATCATGGTCCTCTTTGGTATATTAGGGTACAAACCACTTATACAATTGCTTCTATGCTACGCATTCAAAGAGGAGATATGCTTTTGTGAATAGCTATTACCTTTGGAAACGCTTATTTTTAAAGGTTGTCCTTCGTAGGAGTACAGTTGTTTGTACAGGGAAATACTAAAGGTTAGGGCTATTGATGAAGGCTTGACACCCCTATACCGCTTTGCTAAGATTGCAATAATATATTTTCAGAGAGCCTTGATTTGTCCATGTCGGACAGACAACAAGACCAATACAGACTAAACAATTTGAAGGAGGATCATCTTGGTGTGGGAAGATAAATTCGGTAAGGAAGGCCTTACCTTTGACGATGTTTTGCTGGTACCTCGCAAGTCAGTGGTTCTGCCCAAAGAAGTAAGCGTGGCGACTCGTTTGAGTGATAACGTGAAGCTGAATATTCCTTTGATGAGTGCTGGTATGGATACTGTTACTGAGGCAGTGTTGGCAATTGCGATGGCTCGCGAGGGCGGTATCGGTATTATTCATAAAAATATGTCCATTGAACAGCAAGCGGTAGAGGTGGATCGAGTTAAACGTTCGGAGAGCGGTGTTATCACCAATCCATTCTCATTGACTCCAGATCATTTGGTGTCCGATGCTGAAGCAGTTATGGGTAAATACCGTATTTCTGGTGTACCTGTTGTAAATGAAGAAAACAAACTGGTGGGTATTATTACTAACCGCGATCTTCGCTTTATTCACGATTTTAACCTTAAAATCAGTGAAGTCATGACGAAGGAAGAACTGGTAACTGCACCTGTGGGTACGACTTTACAGGAAGCGGAAGTCATTTTGCAAAAGCATAAAATTGAAAAGCTCCCTTTGGTCGATGATGAAAATTATCTCAAAGGACTTATCACCATTAAAGATATTGAGAAAGCTATTCAATTTCCGAACGCAGCGAAAGATGCACAAGGGCGTCTTCTGGTCGGTGCGGCTGTCGGCATCTCCAAGGATACATTTGATCGGACTGAAGCACTTGTAAAAGCTGGTGTGGATATGATTGTTGTGGACTCTGCTCACGGCCATCATATTAACATTATTGAAGCGGTCCGCAAGTTGCGTGAAGCTTATCCTGATCTGACGATTGTAGCAGGTAATGTAGCTACTGGTGACGGAACGCGCGAATTGATTGAAGCAGGAGCATCTGTCGTAAAAGTCGGTATTGGTCCAGGCTCCATCTGTACAACACGCGTAATCGCAGGGATTGGTGTTCCACAAGTAACAGCAATTTATGATTGTGCAACAGTAGCACGTGAATATAATATTCCGATCATTGCAGACGGTGGTATTAAATACTCCGGTGAAATTACAAAGGCCATTGCGGCAGGCGCTTCTGCGGTAATGCTGGGAAGTCTTTTTGCAGGTACGGAAGAAAGCCCAGGCGAATCTGAAATTTATCAAGGACGCCGCTTTAAAGTATATCGTGGTATGGGTTCTATGGCTGCGATGAAGCAAGGTAGTAAAGATCGTTATTTCCAAGATGACGACAAGAAATTGGTACCGGAAGGCATCGAAGGACGCGTTGCTTATAAAGGGCCACTTTCCGACACTGTTCATCAGCTGTTGGGTGGTCTTCGTTCCGGTATGGGTTATTGCGGTACAGCTAATATTGAGGAGCTTCGTAACGATACAAGCTTTATCCGTATTACAGGCGCTGGTCTGCGTGAGAGCCATCCGCACGATGTGCAAATTACGAAAGAAGCACCAAACTACTCTCTATAAAGTTCGGCTGTAGTAGACTTGACGACAGGCAGAGCGTATTTCGCTCTGCCTGTCTTTTTTTAGAGATACCCCTGTGATAGAATAGACAAGTGTCCGCCTTTTTGACGAAATTATTGACGAATTAGGACACGTAGGTCTTTTGGACGATTCCTACCAGTAAAGAAGATTCGAGCAGAAAATGCTCATGACAGGATACAACTAAGCAAACGAAGTGAAACTGGATTTTATAACACTTAAACATTAATTACATTGGCCAAGTAGAGGCTATAACCACCGTCTCGTTATTCATAGCGATCGGGTTGAGGTACGAGAGGAGTTTGTATTCATTTGAAAGCGAACATTTTAAAGCAGAATAAAAAACGCAGCATGATTAAAAAGAGTGTGACTGCAGTCATGGTGCTTAATATGATGTATATGTCGGCATTGCCTGTGGTAGGCAATTTCGATTCGAGCGTGGCTACTTTTGCAGCTGGAGCGGCAATACAGGCAACCAATATTACGGGGACAGGTTCTATTAACCCCCCTAGTCTGGCACTACGTTCCGCCATTTTAATCGAGCCTTCCACTGGGCAAGTGCTGCTGTCTATGAATCCAGATGAGCCACTTCCACCAGCAAGTATGACTAAAATGATGACAGAATACATCGTGGCTGAACAGGTTAAGCAAGGTAAACTCAAGTGGACGGATAAGGTTACGGTTAACGAGAATGCTTCTAAGAGCATTGGATCACGTATTTTTTTAGCTCAAGGGGATCAACATACGGTAGAAGAGCTTTATATTGCAATGGCGGTAGGTTCTGCTAATGATGCAACAGTAGCCCTTGCTGAACGCGTATCTGGAACTGAGCAGGACTTTGTAAAACTAATGAATGAAACAGCTCAGAAAATGGGCATGAAAAATACGTATTTTATCAACTCGACTGGTTTGGACCGTGGTGATATGCCGAAAGGCTTCCAGCCGGATACAGACCGGGAAACTGTGATGACAGCGAGAGATGCAGCTACTCTGGCTGGTTACATCATTAAAGATCATCCAGATTACACACGATTTACGACAATTCAATCTTACAAATTCCGTCCTACTGACAAGGCGCCAATTATTAACTATAACTGGATGCTAGAAGCAAACAAAAATATTACTAACTTTAGAAAGTTTGCTTACCCAGGTTTAGACGGGATGAAAACAGGCCACACGGCTAATGCTGGAAACTGTTTTACAGGAACCGCTGAACGCAACGGAATGCGTCTCATCAGTGTAGTTATGGGAGCTGATTCAGATGCACACCGTTTTACAGAGACAGCTAAAGTGCTGAACTATGGTTTTGATAATTTTGAAGTGAAGCAGGTTATTGCTCCAAAGACGGTGGTTAAGGGTGTTGAGAATGTGCCAGTGACCAAAGGTACGGAAACAGAAGTACCGATCGTCACCAAGGATGCAGTAAGCTTTATCGTACCTAAGGGTGCGAGCAATCCTAAGGTAACCTTTACAACGAACATTACACCAGCAAGCTCTCTGGTGGCACCTTTGAAGCAAGGGGCCAAAGTCGGGACAATTACGTACACGTACAAGACAGACGGTGTGGATAAAGGGCAGACAAAAACCGTGGATCTGGTTACTACGACGGCAGTAGAAGAGGGCGGCTGGTTCCGGATGCTTTTCCGGGCAATCGGTGATTTCTTCGGAGATCTGTTCCAGGGAATTAAGAACCTCTTCTAAAAAAGCGAAGCTAAGCGATCTACCTTGTTTTTCATTACTTATTTTGCAGCTTGAAATGATTGTGTATTTGGCATTCGTGCGGTAAAATATTAAGTTAGAATCTAAACGTAACCCTTATAGGAGGCAACGACATGGAAACGGGAACTTCGCGTGTAAAAAGAGGTATGGCAGAGATGCAAAAAGGTGGCGTAATCATGGATGTCATGAACGCTGAGCAGGCTAAAATTGCAGAGGCAGCAGGAGCTACAGCTGTAATGGCTCTTGAACGGGTGCCTTCGGATATCCGTGCAGCTGGTGGGGTTGCTCGTATGGCTGACCCAACGATTGTGGAAGAAGTTATGAAGGTTGTTTCTATTCCTGTTATGGCTAAGGCTCGTATCGGTCATTATGTAGAGGCAAAGGTACTGGAATCTCTCGGTGTTGACTATCTCGATGAAAGCGAAGTGCTGACACCTGCGGATGAAGTTTTCCATATTGATAAGCGTGAGTTCACCGTTCCATTTGTTTGTGGAGCCAAGGATCTGGGAGAAGCGCTGCGTCGTATTGGTGAGGGTGCATCTATGATCCGTACGAAGGGCGAACCGGGGACTGGGAATATTGTTGAGGCCGTTCGGCATATGCGTTTTATCAATGGTCAAATTCGCAAGGTGCAAAACTTGTCGAAGGACGAGCTGTATGCAGAGGCGAAAAACCTCGGAGTTGCATATGAACTGCTGTTGGAAGTGCATGAGCTTGGCAAACTGCCAGTGGTCAACTTTGCAGCGGGTGGTGTAGCAACACCTGCCGATGCCGCGTTAATGATGCATTTAGGCGCTGATGGCGTCTTTGTAGGTTCTGGTATTTTCAAGTCGGATAGCCCTGAGAAGTTTGCACGTGCAATCGTGGAAGCGACCACTCATTATACGGATTACAAGCTGATTGCAGAAGTCTCCAAGAATTTGGGAGCTCCAATGAAAGGCATTGAAATTTCCAAACTGGCACCGCATGAGCGCATGCAGGATCGTGGTTGGTAAGAAAGAAGGGACCGGCATGAAAATAGGTGTATTGTCGCTGCAAGGCGCTGTAGCTGAACATATACGTAGCGTTGAACGTGCGGGTGCGGAATGTATAGCGGTGAAGAAGATCGAACAGCTCAATGAGCTGTCCGGTCTTATCATTCCCGGTGGTGAAAGCACCACTATTGGTAAGCTAATGCGCAAGTATGATTTCATAGAGGCTATACGCCAGTTTTCCAATCAAGGCAGGCCTGTATTTGGCACTTGCGCGGGATTGATTGTACTGGCTAAAACGATTCAAGGACAGGAAGAAGCACATTTGGGACTCATGGATATTACAGTATCGCGTAATGCATTTGGTCGCCAAAGAGAGAGCTTTGAAACAGACTTGAACATTAAAGGGATTGAGGAACCGGTACGTGCTGTATTTATACGCGCGCCATTAATTCAGTCTGTTGGAACGGGAGTAGATGTGTTGTCTGAGTATAACGGCGAGATCGTGGCAGCCCGTCAGGGTCATTTGCTGGCTTCATCCTTCCATCCGGAGTTAACAGACGATTACCGGTTACATCAATATTTTGTGGATATGGTCCGCGAATAGTGAAAGTCAGGTTTGTAGTGTAGGAGGGATTACCTGTGTTAGATATAAAGATTTTACGTAATGAGCTTGGTCGGGTTGAGAAAGCTTTGCAGAACAGGGGGAAATCTCTGGATCTGATTAATGGTTTTACAGATCTGGATGTAAGCCGTCGTGAGTTACTTCAGGAAAGTGAAGGGCTCAAAAATCGTCGGAACGTGGTATCCGGTGAAGTAGCCAAGTTGAAGAAGAACAAGGAAAATGCGGATGATCTTATTGCAGAAATGCGCCAAGTCTCCGATCGTATCAAAGAATTAGATGAGCAAGTACGCGAACTGGAAGTTCAGATCGATGAATTGGTGATGTCTATTCCGAATATTCCGAATGATACAGTACCTGTAGGTGCATCGGAAGAGGATAATGTAGAAATCCGTCGCTGGTCGGAGCCGCGCGAGTTTTCTTTTACACCCAAAGCGCATTGGGAATTGGCTCAGGATCTAGATATCCTTGATTTTGAGGCAGCAGCCAAGGTAACGGGTTCTCGTTTTACGTTCTACAAAGGACTGGGAGCAAGATTAGAGCGTGCGCTGATTAACTTTATGATGGATCTGCACAGCAGTGAGCATGGTTATGAAGAAATGCTTCCTCCATACATTGTAAATCGGGACAGCTTGTACGGAACGGGTCAACTTCCGAAGTTTGAAGAAGATTTGTTCAAGCTGCGTGATACTGAGTATTATCTCATTCCTACGGCTGAAGTTCCGGTAACGAACTACCACCGTGAAGAGATTATGAATGCGGAGCAGCTTCCGAAATATTATGTGGCATACAGCTCTTGCTTTCGCTCGGAGGCAGGATCAGCAGGACGTGATACACGTGGCCTGATCCGTCAGCATCAGTTCAATAAGGTAGAGATGCTTAAGCTGGTTCACCCGGATACCTCTTATGAGGAATTGGAGAAAATGACGAATAACGCTGAGCGTGTTTTACAGCTGCTCGGACTTCCATATCGCGTGCTGGCACTTTGCACTGGAGATATGGGTTTTACGTCTGCCAAAACGTACGATCTGGAAGTATGGTTGCCTGAGAGTGGCATGTACCGTGAGATTTCTTCCTGTTCAAATACGGAAGACTTCCAAGCGCGTCGTGCGAACATCCGGTTTCGTCCAGATTCGAAGGCAAAGCCTGAATTTGTACATACGCTGAACGGTTCAGGATTGGCTGTAGGGCGGACTGTGGCTGCTATTTTGGAGAACTATCAGCAAGAGGACGGAAGCATCGTGATTCCAGAAGTGTTGCGTTCATACATGCGAGGCATTGAGGTTATTGCTCCTAAACAGTAAGTGTTGCATTCTTAGAAGTTCTGTGGTAAAATAATTTTGTTGCGCCTGAGTATGTTTGAAAGGGAAGCAGCTTTATCCATTTACCACCTGGAGAGGTACCGAAGCGGTCATAACGGGGCGGTCTTGAAAACCGTTAGAGTGCAAGCTCACATGGGTTCGAATCCCATCCTCTCCGTCAGTTTAATAATTTACTTGCTGCATAAGGATTTGTAGCAAGTATGACTAAAACGCACTTTACCGTTGGATAGCGGTGTGGTGCGTTTTTTTGTGTTCGTGACCGTTGGATAAACATCTGACGGAGGTATAGGATGAGGTATAGGATTATGAATACAAACACGGGTGGCAAACTGCGTAAACGCGGGCAGCGGAAGAATAGTTTGGACATTCCTCAGCGGTTTCTCGACCGTCTGAGTCCATCGGTTTTGGAAACGTCTCGGGTGGCGCAGGATGAGAGAGCGAGCGTATCGCCTGAGATTCTGACACTGGAGGGGCTGTTCAAACGCTATTACCGCATACTCTATTTTTTTCATACATCAGTTTGCAGGCCTATAATCAATTGCAACTAATATCTCGACAGGTCAGATCATTGTATACCAAATATATCTTGCAGATAGTTATCAAGAATACGAAGGGGCTCGTGTAAAGCTTGGTTTGGAAACTTATGAGTTACCTTATAGCATATTCTTGGAGGCACCGATACCGATAGTTTCTGAAGAACAAAATCTCCCATCCGCATCATATGTGCGCCAATCGAAGCGGGAACTATCGACCATTGTCTGGCGTCCTTCAAAAAAGTAGTGATGAGTCCCGCTGAGTCCAGATGAACACGGGACGGGCAAAGAGGGTCCCACCACTGGTCATGTCTGAATTGAAACTCTCTATTCCAATTTATGAAGACTTCGTCTTGCGCCGCCAATTCTTCCATTTCAACAGTATCTCCGGCCTGCCGCCCCGACACAGCCAGGCGCAACAGCATCATTTCTTCAGTAAAAAACGGTTTAACAGTGACACTAGGCGACACGATTTCTCGCACCACAAACGCCACATCCATCTCGCGCCGCTCGATACTATCAAAAGCTTCCTGAGTATGCTGCGTACGAATTTGCAGTCGGATGGACGGGGTATGCTGATTAAGCATTCTATATACAGGAGGCAAAACAAATTGACTTATACTTTCGGCAGCGCTTATTGCCAGACTTAACTGCGAACCGCTAGCCTGCAAGATTTGTGTTTCCCTCCAGAGAGCATCCCATCTTTCCGCAATGCTAAAAAAGTTTTCCCCTTTTGGGGTCAGACTGGTTTTGGGTGCCCCTTTTCTTCGCTCAACCAAAAGGCCACCCATTTCCTGTTCCAATGTCTTTAACCGATAGCTCACCGTAGCTTGTGACAGGTGCAGCAATTCGGCCGCTTTGCTTATACTCTCGGTCCGTACGATAGCTAAAAACGCTTCAATCCCAGGAAAATACATAGAATACCTCCTCAATATATAGAAATGATTAATATAGTTCACAAAATATTTGAGTTTTACAACATTATTCTCTATGTTTAAAATTATCTTTAATAAGGACGAGGGGTCAAATTTTATTATAGTACGTTTTCATATTCCCAGGTATTCATGCCGGTAATATTGGTTGTAAAATAGCGCAGCGTCTTGGAAACTTTGAGGCATATGGTCCGATCCTGCAGCGCCTAAATGCACCGATCAATGACCTTTCAAGAGGTTTTACTGCCGACGAAGTCTATAATATGGAAATAATTACTTCTTCTTCAAAAGGATAAAATGAAGATCATCAAACGGGTTTTCTTCGAAGAAATGGTATAGGTAATGAAAGGTGGTTTAGCAATGAAGATTCTCATAGTTGGCTATTTTAGCGAGACCTCGAAATCAAATATTGTAAGGTATTTTCCTCAAGACTGGAATGTTGTAATTGTCCCGCCCGGAAAAGAAATGCTGCATCATATTGAAGATTGCCAGGTAATTATTCCTGAACATATTAAAGTGGATCACAGCCTGCTTTCTATCGCAAAAAAATTAAAATTGGTACAGACGGGTGCAGGATTTGATAATGTAGATGTCCCTGCCTGTACACAGCTCGGCATTTGGGTGGCCAATGCTGCAGGAGTGAATGCACAGGCAGTGGCCGAGCACGTAATGGCACTGATATTGTCTTATTATAAAAACATACCGTTTCTTGATACTTTCATGAAAAACAGGATGGATGAAAATCAATTGGACTATACAGGGAGTGAATTAAAAGGCAAAACGATTGGAATTATCGGTTTGGGCGCTATCGGAAAAAAAGTAGCTGCATTTTGCAGGGTTTTTGATATGAATGTGCTGGCTTATGCGAGAAATGCTCTTGTACAATCTGACGGTTTTGTGAAAATGACGGATTTCGATACTCTTGTAAGCACATCGGATATAGTCAGTGTACATGTACCCTTGAATCAACAAACCAAACAACTGATCAACAAAGCGGCATTCAAGAAAATGAAGAATACCGCTCTTTTTATCAATACAGCCCGCGGCGGGATTGTCAACGAAAGAGACTTGATTGATGCATTAAAAAACGGGGATATTTCAGGCGCATGCTTGGATGTGTTTGAATCTGAACCGCTTCCTATTGACAGTGAGCTCCGGAATCTGGGTAATGTGATACTTACTCCCCATACAGCAGGAATGCCTGATGGTCGAAAATTTCATAAAAAAAGATATGATTTCTTTATAAACAATATAAAACGTGTAGAAAATGGTGAAGAGCCTGAAAGCAAGCTCAATCAGTTATTATAGTTTTGGTGCAATAAAAATGAGCTATCGGGGCAGCTCCGTGCACCTGATTGCCTCCAGATAATGGCAAGGGGGACACGGCAGCGTTGCAGACAGGCCAGCAGTTGTAGCGGTTCTTGCATTAGACTTCACAAACCCAGTCATACCAAGGCTCGGCGGCTTTTCATAGGTAGTAGCGGTCTTGAAAACCGTTAGGGTGCAAGCCCACATAGGTTCGAATCCCATCCTCTCCGCCATATTCTAAAATAAACCAAGCCATTCAAATACGATAGCTGATACATTGGCCTTTATAAGCTAATGATTAGGAATCATGGAGAGTGGCTTTTTTGTTGTATAAAAAGCTCGTTTTTTTCACACGTTATCAGATGTGGAGGTGCTGGCATGAATCGAGAAATGACAGTAGATCAGCAAAAGCTGGTAGAGGCCTGGCAGGAACAACTGCCGATTCTTTTGAATTCAGGGGACAAATCACAGGTACAGGCAGATGAAGCTGACAACCGGGCTATACGGATCCATATCGAGGTAGAAGGCCGACAAATGTACTCCTTTGATTTTGCATGTACTTATGTAGACTCCCGGGAAGTACAGGTTAGCTTAGTCGATGTAGAACGGGACGGACAGTCTGTGGATGAACGAACAGATATCATTCAGCAGTTAGTGTCCGATTATACTCGGCATATTCACCAATGTGCCCAAACATTACAGTCATTGACGCACTCGTAGGTCATGAAGGAATGAGGAGGAAGACTACATGACAAAAGCCAAAAACGGTCTGGATAAAAACCTGTCTAACATTGTTGATGATTTGGAGCAACGCCCAGTTAATAGTCATCAGGCACAGCAAGTGCAGCAGGATCGTAATGATCGCCGTCATCAGGATTCACTAAATCACGATAAAACGGAAGATTTACACCATCTATAGTCCTATTTTAAATGGTAATAAACGGGTTCGTTGATGTACCACAAATATAGACTGAGAATGGAGGATGCATAAATGGGCAAGCCTAAAGCCATTCCTGTCCCCGAAGCACAGGATTCTGGTGGAAGTAACGAAAAGCGGGAGCGTAGTCATCAGCAAGAGCCGTTATCCGGTTCCAAGAAGGTGAAACAGCGGAATCACGTGGATCATCATAATAGAGAAGGCTCATAAGCAGGCAGACCTTTCTCCTAAAATATATTGCGTAGTGTAGACACCCTGGTAAGAGAGCCAGGGTGTCTTTGTGCTTATTGTAAGAAAATTTTCCAATAAGTGTTTCGCCGTTTGAGAATATGAGTTAAAATAGGAGGTGTGTATTTTTTTTGTTAGCATAAAAAAGGGGTTAATTACGAGAGGAGAGAATCTACACAATGAGTAAAAAGTTATCCGTCTTGGTACTCACTATGGTGTTGCTTTTGACGGTAGCCCTGGTAGGTTGTAGCAAGAAGTTAGAACCGAAGGAAGCTGTTACGACTGGTACTGCAAATGCAATGAAGTTGAACTCTTATGAATCCAAAAGTCAATTCACGATTAAGGAACTGACCATTACATCCGCTTCTGTTCCAAGTGAGCAAAGTGCAATGGTAACTAGCATGCTGAAAAATGCTGATATTACGCTGGATGGTGTATACCAAAAAGAACCTTTCCAATCTGAAATGACGCTCGGCATTCATTTGAAAGGTGATCTTTCCACCAGCTTCACGATTCCAATGGTAATGACTAAAGATAAACTGTACGTTAAAATTCCTAATATTCCATTTTACCCACTTCCACAGGATGTTGTAGGTAAATTCCTGGTCATTGATCCACAAGAACTGGCTAAACAATCAGGACAAGAATTTAATCCTGCAGCCATGGATCAGGAAAAATCGCAGAAATTTGCGAATGAAGTGATTGCTGCTATTATGAACGAGTATGATCAAGCTACGTACTTCTTTGATATTGATCCTAAAGACGCTAAATTGCCACAAGGCGTTGAAGCTAAACAAGTCGTTCAATTCAAAATTACGAACGACAATGTGAAGCAAGCTACCAATACATTTATCACTAAGGCGCTTCCTAAAGTCCTTGATGTGATGTCTAAAGATGAATATGCTGGCATGCTTCAAGTAAAGAAAGAAGAGCTGGCTGAAGCGAAGAAAGAATTGCAATCCAACACCAGCGAAGTTAGCAAAAAGCTGGATGAGTTGAAAAATTACTTGACAGTGAAACAGTTTGACATTAACACAGCTTTGAACAAGGATAACATTCCTGTGTATCAAGACCTGAATGCGAATGTAGAGATGAATGATCCGGCTACAAAAGACAATGTAAAATTGTCCGTAACAGGCTACACGCAATACAGTAAAATCAATGCTAAAGCAGCATTTAAAGTGGGTATTCCAACAGGTGATCAAGTCCTGACTATGGAACAGCTGCAACAAAAAATGCAAACTGTTGCTCCTTAAGTTTGGGATGACATGATTGTATAACATCATTTTTTTCGAATATGATGTAAGAAAACCGCTCGGCATAAGCCGGGCGGTTTTTTGTTTACTGTTAATGTTGTCCCTGTGCAGTCATTTAGCTCTGCCACACATCATCCTCAGCTAAAAGTCCAAACATCTGGTGATCCTGCCATGCGCCCTGAATTTGTACAAGCTTGCGAGCAATGCCTTCTGGCTGGAAGCCGCACTTTTTTAATACACGTTGTGAGGGATCATTATGCAAAAGGGTACCCGCTTGGAGACGATGTAGAGATAAGGCACGAAAGGCATATTGTATGATCAACTTTAAGGCTGCGGTCATATGCCCTTTACCCTGTTCATGATGATCCATCATGTAGCCGATATCAGCGAATTGTCCAACTCCACGTACTAGATTGGAAATAGAGATATAACCGATGAGCCGTTCTTCCTTTAAGAGAAAGATACCAAACACGTAACCTCGATCCTCTTCGGCTTGACGCAATTTCTGACGGATATAATCCTGCTGTTTTTCTAATGTGAAAAATGAATCCTCGTAAAGCGGCTCATAAGGCGCATGGGAATCCCTATTACGGTGCCTAAGGGCGAGAAGGGCTTCACTATCCGCCAAGCTAAATGGCCGTAAAAAGATACCTTGAGGCGTATTATACAAGCTCATAGGCATGGGTTGGTCTCCTTCCATGGGAATTAGCAATGAGATGAAGTGTTTTGGGCGTTTTCCCCTCAGGATGAGGACGGGGGAGGAGACAATCTGGCTGCCGCTCTTTTTTGCCGGAGATGCCGAAAAAAGTTCGTTAACAGCGAGGCGCATTCCTCCTGCAGTACACCACTAGTTACTTCTGTACAATGATTGAACCGAGGCTCCTGTAATAAATTCATCAGCGTGCCTGCGCAGCCTGCCTTGGGATCTGTAGTTCCGTATATCAAATGGGGAACCCGTGATTGAACAATGGCTCCGGCGCACATTGGACACGGCTCCAAAGTGACATACAGCCTACAATCCAGCAGGCGCCAAGCGCCTAAGTGCTCACTGGCCTGACGAATGGCAACCATCTCTGCATGTGCGGTTGGGTCAGCATCCGTCTCGCGCAAATTGTAGCCGCGACCTATGATTTCATTATCTTTTACGATGACAGCCCCGATGGGGACTTCACCTAACATTTCTGCCTTATACGCTTCCTGAATGGCTTCTTTCATCCAATAGGCGTGATCAATGGTGGTCACTGGGAAAATGCTCCTTTCAAAACGCGGAATTATCCAACGAACAAATATTCCGTTGTTAACATGATGTGAATAAAATTGTGGATAACACGGCACTTGTCCACAGGTTTATCCACAGTTTATAATAAAATCTGTGTATTTGTGGACTACTTGTGGATGATTATCTTCTTATATTGTAGGGAAACCCTCGTCTATTGACAATACTGTACACAAGGTGTGTATTTATGTATATCCGGTAAATGTAAATGCTGGTATCACAGGCGCTATTACGGTATCATTGAGTTAGCAATTGCCAGTAATCGCCAGCATACGGCAAGAGGTGAGAAATCAGTGTGTCGATAAAAATCAGAATAACGATCATTTTGTCGGGGTCCGTCCTGTTTATCCTTTTATTAAACATCGCACTCAATTATTACACGACCCACGAAAATCTAAGAAGTGACAGTGAAACTAAAATGGTTCTGACGGCTAAAATTATCGGAGGAGCTATCGAACAAACCCAGCATAGCTGGGAGGCCGTTGACAAGCAGCTCGGATATAATCTGTGGCTTTCTGCCACGTTGGCTGCTAATCAGCTAGGTCCTGACATCCGAAATATTCAGCAGGAACAGCTTCAAAAGGTGGCCTCACTCCACAGAGATACTAATATTTCTTTGATGATTCGAGACGGGCAGGGGTATAAGGTTGTTAAATCCTCGGATCCAAAAGAAGTAACGCCATCTGATCCATTGACAGGGTATTGGAAAAATGCAGTTGACCAATTATATGAGCACGGACAGGCTGCAATGGCGCAAGGTCAGAAACTGGATCATTTTTGGACCGGATCATTTGACTACACCGGTTCAGGCTCCTCACAGATTAACAAATGGGGATTTTATTATGACCAAAAACGTAACTACTTAATTCGAATTTCCTTTCAGGATACTTCAGTGCAAGATTTCATAACCATCCTGAGCCCCGATGAGATTGTAAAGCAAACCCAACAAGTGGATTATCGCATCATGGAGATTACAGGAATTAACCCTGCAACCTTTGGTGGCGCTTCGATGGACAAGAACGGGAACGATTCGAAATACTATTACATGTACAATAAACCGATCCAATTTGGCACGTATCAACTAACGAGAGTGAAGGAAGATCGTTTGGCCGTGTCCAGGGCTATCCTCTCCGGGGAGAGTATTGTACAAGACTGCTATATCAAAGGCGAACGGGTTCTCGTCAGTTACATACCTTTTTACCCGGCTAACCGCGAAGCCTATGTTATCCGTATTGTTATGAATTATGATACGATTACTTCTGTTATTTCCAAGCAATTGATAAGCTTAATTGCTATTTCCATTGTCCTTTTGGAGGTTGTAATCATTGGAAGCTATGTGCTGGCAAGTCTGTTTGTCCGCCCAATTCAGTCGATTCTGGGGAAAGTGAACGAGATGGCTGATGGTCATTTTGATACACGGCTAGAAATAAAAGGTGGTCATGAGCTTGCACAGTTGGGTGAACGCATCAATGCGATGGCCTACAACCTAGGGATGTACACGAGAAGACTGGAACAGATGTATGAGGAGAACCGTTCTGTAAAGGAGCATCTGGAATCGGTTATTAATCAGACAGCGGATGCGATTCATGTAACCGACGAGGAGGATCGCGTCGTTCGGGTCAATCATGCCTTCGAAGCTTTGTACGGCTGGACCAAGAAGGAATTGGTTGGTCGTAAGCTGGAGTTTGTACCTCCGCAGCAACAGGAGGAGTATGAATTTCAGAAGAAGAGCCTGCTTCAGGGAGAGAGCATCGTATCAAGTGAGACCCTTAGAATGCGTAAGGATGGAAGTACAGTAGAGATCAGTATGAGCACGTCGCCTATTCTGGATGAAGAAGGCCAAATTTTGGGGTTTATCTGCGTGTCGCGTGATATTACGGGTCGCAACCGAATGGAGGAGTTGTTGCGCAGATCAGAGAAACTGACAACCGTCGGACAATTGGCGGCAGGCGTAGCGCATGAGATTCGTAATCCGCTAACTACGCTACGAGGCTTTCTCCAACTACAGCAGCAAAATCAAGTGTTGAATATGAAACACAACGATATTATGATGTCTGAGCTGGATCGCATTAATTTGATCGTTAGCGAGTTTTTAATACTGGCGAAGCCACAGGCAGTGCATTTTCAGAAAAAGGATGTTCGCTATATTGTGAGCGACGTGATTTCTTTACTAGATAGTCAGGCGCACCTGCTGGGCATTGTATTCAATCTTCAGGTCACGGACGAGCCTGCCCTAGTATACGCTGAAGAAAATCAGTTAAAACAGGTATTCATTAATTTACTTAAAAATAGCATGGAGGCTATGAGTAAAGGTGGTATCATCACGATTCATTTGTTCTTGGAGGGAGAAAGCGTTAAAATCTCTATACGGGATCAGGGAGCGGGTATTCCCGCAGAAATGCTGTCCAAGCTAGGAGAACCTTTTTTCACAAACAAAGAAACAGGGACAGGACTAGGACTTATGGTCAGTCAGCGTATTATACAGAGTCATAAAGGCACACTGGATATTGAAAGCACAGAGGGAGAGGGAACGACAGCCCTGGTGCAGCTTCCAATTGCCAAGCCGGAGTAACGGGCTGGGCGCAGGAGGAAGTGTGTTAGTAGAAATGGAGGGTACACAGGTTGCGCATTAACAAGTTTATCAGCGAAACCGGTTTTTGCTCGCGCCGCGAGGCGGACAGGCTGGTAGAGAGCGGCCGCGTGACGATTAACGGCGAAGTGGCTGTGCTGGGTAGTCAAGCGGAAGAAGGCGATGATGTTCGCGTGAATGGCAAGCCACTGCGCGAGAAGTCCGATCACGTCTACATTGCATTGAACAAGCCGGTGGGCATTACAAGTACAACCGAGAGCCATATTAGAGGCAATGTTGTTGATTTTGTGGGGCACCCACAGCGGATATTCCCGATTGGACGCCTGGATAAGGATTCGGAAGGTCTCATTTTACTTACCAATGATGGAGACATTGTGAATAAGATTTTACGGGCAGAAGGCAAGCATGAGAAAGAATACATCGTAACGGTGGATCGCCCTGTCGTACCGTCTTTTGTGCAGGGCATGTCCAGCGGGGTGAAAATACTCGGCCAGCGGACGCTACCTTGTGAGGTGACGCGTGTATCTGAGTATGTATTCCGTATTATCCTGACTGAAGGGAAAAATCGTCAGATCCGGCGTATGTGTGCTGCCTTCGGTTATGAAGTAAAAAAACTGCAACGGCTGCGAATCATGAATATTCGGTTGGGGTCCCTTCAGAAAGGTGCCTGGCGTGATCTGACAGAGGCTGAGAAGCAGGAGCTTGGCCAGATGCTCGATTATACGCTTAGCTAATGCCAGAGGGGCTTTGTATAGCCTACAGCGTATGATCCTCGTATCTGACAAGTCCAGATTATAGGAAGCACTAAACAAAGAGGCACCAGCTGCATAAAAATGCGGCGGTGCCTTTGTTCATATAACATATGCATAATCAACCTTCATTCGAGCTTGAGGTAGGACTGATGACTTGTGTCCCGTTCTGATATTTGCGGAGAACAGATATTTCAACACGACGGTTTTTGGAGCGTCCTTGGCCATCTTGATTGCTTGCCAATGGACGATACTCGCCATAACCGATGGATACAAACTTGGTTGGATCGAGATCTGGATTGAGCAACAAGATACGCAAGAAATTCAGAGAGCGCTGGGCGCTCAAATCAAAGTTGGACGGGAACTGGCTGTTGGAGATCGGTACATTATCCGTATGACCCGATACGATAACATCATAGCCAGGGAACTGCTGGAGCATACTAGAAATAGACTTGGCCAGCTTTCTCGCTCCCGGTTTTACTTCGGCTTGCCCGGATGAAAACAGGGCATTATCACTAATGGTGATCATCAGCTGGGATTGGTTCAGCTTGGTATTCAGCAGAGGTGACAGGCCGTTATTTTGAATATATTGATCCATCTGTTTTTTAAGCTTTTTTAAATCTTCTTCTTCCCGCTGGGCAAGCTGTTTTTGCAGTTCAGAGGTAGAAGTAGCTTTCGATTTTAAGGGTTGTGATACTTGTTCTTTATTTTTGCCCATATCCATGGATTGTGACGACGGATTCGCGGCCGAGTGATCCAGCACGCCAGTGCCCCCACTAAAAGCTGAACTCAGGGATTGAGCCATAGTTTCAAATTTTTTGGCGTCGAGCGAGCTCATACCGAATAAGACAATGAAAAGAGCCAACAGAAGGGTCATTAAGTCGGAATATGGCAACAGCCAGCTTTCGTCAGCATGCTCTTCATGCGGTTCATGTCTCTTTTTACTCACTGGAATCGCCATCCTTCTGGGTCAATGTAGCCCGTTCGGTCGGAGTCAGGAAGATCGTCAGTTTCTGACTGATGGCAATTGTCGATATCCCCGATTGAATGGAAAGCAGACCTTCGACCATCATTAATTTAAGCTCCACTTCTTTTTTGGATAACCGTTTCAGCTTGTTGGACATCGGATGCCATAGAACATAACCTGTAAAAATACCGAGCAACGTCGCAATGAAGGCTGCTGCAATGGCATGAGAGAGCTTTTCCATGTCACTAAGGTCAGCCAGAGCTGCGATCAGACCTACAACCGCACCGAGTACCCCGAGCGTTGGAGCGTACATACCGGCTTGGGAGAAGATCAGTGCGCCAGAGCGATGTCGATCCTCGGTAGCATTGATATCCTCCATCAGAACGTCCCGTACGAATTCCTGATCATTGCCGTCAATAATCATTCGCATGCCGCCACGCATAAAGGGATCGTCGATTTCTTCTACCTTGGATTCCAAGGCGAGCAGACCTTCACGACGGGTAATGGATGCCCACTCGGTAAACGTACCGATGAGCTCTTTGCGGTCTAACAGTTTTTGTTCGGTGAAAATAACCTTGAACAGCTTCGGAATCCGTTTGATTTCTGCCATCGGGAAGGCCATAAATATACTCGCTGCCGTTCCGACGAAAATAATCATGTAAGCAGCGGGATTATTGACCAAATTGACGACCGGAGCGCCTTTTAAGATCATCCCGACGACCAGTGACACAATCCCGAGCACAAGTCCGATAATGGTTGAAATTTGCATGATACACCTCATCCATGAGAATAGATTTTGAATCCTTTCATGCCGCCGGGGTCGTCCTTGCCCCAAGCGCGTCATTACAAGACGGATTATAGTATTTATCGACAAAACTCTCTTTTTTGTTAAGTGCGAATTTCCGGTATAATAAGGTGATTATGTATTGAATGGCGGAACCATTGGAGGAAATGGCATGGGAGTAAAGCATGGGCGTGAGTATGAACAAATTTTGAACGATTTGACAGAGGCTGTGGGGCGCATCCCAGATAGCTATGAATTTTTTGAGATGGAAGCAGAAGATTGGGACAGGCTGGATCCGGCGGGACGTCAGGAAGTCAATGAAGCTTTGGCAGAAGACTTATTTTATGCACTGGGTACAGAGCCCACAATCACTGTAGGGAGTGGCGTTGTGATCTATGAGCCGGAGCAGCATCGCATCTATGTACTTATTGGGGACGAGGAGCTGACGTCAGTCCCTTTGATTTGAGGTCCGTCTTATGGATTTATCAACGGGGCCGTGGTAATATGTACACCAATATATCGTAGTTTTGGCCGTATTTAAGCGGTCGAAAGGCTTCCGTATAAACGGGGAGGAGTTCGTAACATGCCTTTTACACAAGAAGAGATTGAAGCACATCTGGAGAAACTGGAGGGCTGGGAACTGGAGGAAGGACGTTGGATCGTCCGAAAATATAATTTTTCCAGTTTTATGAAAGGGATTGCATTTGTGGATGAAGTTGCCGCTATATCTGAAGCATTCAATCATCATCCATTTATTACGATTGATTATAAGACCGTGACTCTGCGTTTGACCTCTTGGGACGACGGCGGTATTATGGCCGTGGATATTAAGGAAGCCCAACAATATAATGAAGCTTTTGAAAAAATGCGCAGCAGTCATTGAGCTTGTAATGATCTGTCGTATGATGATAGAAGCGCCTTCGCTATACAACATCGTGGTTGTATGCCGAAGGCGCTTTTATCATAGAATCTGGGTTGGGTGCTCGGGACGATATACCATACAATAAAATGGTTTTTTGCCATCAGGAGTCTGGCGTTCATAGGTATCTGTAAGCTCAAATCCAGCCGCCTTGTAGGCCCGGATAGCGCGCCCATTCCAAGTGAGCACCTCTAGATCAATTTCATTCTTCGGGTTGCGTCGTTGAGCTTCCTCTGCAATGGCACGGACAAAATCAGAGCCTTTGCCATGTCCGCATCTGTCAGGATGCATTCCAAGACCTAGCCGGGTCACACCGATCATAGGAAAATATTGAGCAAATCCCGTCAGTTTGTTCTCTTTATCCAGTACGGCAACATATTGCTCTTGGCGAAGCGTGGGACTTCCAAATTCGACTTCAAGCGCCTTCATTTGTTCCCAGGGGAGCCAACCGTATATGTTATAAGGTGGATCATATTGCCACTCACAGATTGCAGCCGCTTGATGCTCGTCCATCGGTACGATCCGATAGTTGGATATTGAGGCCGGCATGTGTTCCATCCTCCTTTTACACAGGTACTTCAATCATTAACAACAGATTGTAGACAAGTTGCAGAGGAATGGCAAGCGTGTTTATTTCATACCTAAGTCGGGTATACATTCAATAAGAAGGAATTACTGCTCATATGCTCCCCCAGCGGTGACGGTAAAACCGACGATGTTCGCTACAATTGAAACCTTTTGAGGTCTCAGTTCGTCAGTAAAGATAATAATTGCTGATGTTGTGGACATAAAAAACCGCAATTCGATTCCGGCCAGAATCAAATTGCGGCTAGGGTTAGCTTGCTGTGCGTTAGTTATTCTACGTTATCGTCATCAGGAATGTCTGAAGCTACAGAATGGTAAGCGTCTGTGCTCATAATTCTTTTTGCACCAACATAGCGGTTAGCGTAATAATTTTCGTTCAGTGAGCTAACTACTACACCACGTGAAGTCGAGGAGTGGGCAAATTTCCCTTCACCTACGAAGATACCTACATGGGAAATGCCTCTTCCTGTGGTGTTGAAGAACACCAGGTCCCCAGGTCTCATTTCATCTCGGGATACAGAAGATCCCATTTTGAATTGTGATCCAGATTGATGCGGAAGTTTAATTCCCAGTTTGTTGTATACGTACATTGTGAAGCCGGAGCAATCGAATCCCTCGAGTGTAGTGCCTCCGCTTCTGTAGTTCGTTCCTTTGGCATCTTGGATGACCTGGTCCATCTTAGAGTCTGCATATGCACTGCCGCCACCGAATGTAAAAGATGTAAAGGCAATGGCAAGACCCATAGCTGCGATCGTTAGCTTCTTCTTCAAAAAAAATATACCCCTTCCAATGCCTGCGAGGTTAGCTTAAGGATTCGGTAGAAGGTTCCCCTATGACCACTCTGTTGCGAGATCAATTCACCCAAACTGGTTCCCCCGCTTCCTAGGTGCCAGGAATTAGGCTTAACTTAAGATGTGCACCTTGGAGAGCAGTATTCACAATAACGTTATTTTTGAGATAAAGGTTACAATAAAGATTACAAAGTTGTTACTATCAGTTCACTGCGATTATTGTAACAAAGACGGCTGGCTTTGGCAAATGTTTCATTGCAAAAAGTTACAAAAAAAATCTGCTCCTAATGTCCCAGGAACAGATCTTGTTAACAGTATTCAGTTATGTGTCGTTTGCGCGGGTATGAATCATGTTTTTCGACAGACGGAAATGAAGTAAAAAACATAAAGGCAGGGCTTAGCTTCTACTAGAGATATCGGTATGCCATAGTCTGTACTGCGAACTGATATGCCACAGCCTGACCAGACTAGTAACAAAATGATACGATTGCTGGAGAATGAGCGCCAGCATGCCAGTCCAAATCATCGCCACGGTGCCAAATAGACCGAAGACCAGCAGCACACAAGCACCGAGCAAAAGGGATATACCGACAGCTGGGAGGAGCTGGCGAAAGAAGGCGAGCAGGGACGATAGTATGGCGTGACCACCGACAGTACCCAGTTGCATATACAGGATGCACTGCCGAATGAACCATCCGTATGCCATCCATCCAATGACATAGGGCAATAAATGCAGCAGATAAGAGGAAGATTGAAGTGCTCCTGCTACAATAGGGTAGAGTCTCGGTACTACCCAAAAGGCGGGAAGCAGCAGCAGTCCCAACTCGATGGTGTAATACAACAGCGACGACATGCCATGGCGTTTCATACCCTTGAAAAAGGACAGGCTTTGCGGTTCAGTCGCATCGGTATGCAGACTTTGATATATTCCGGCTCTAATGAAGGGAGTGATCAGTATGCGTAGTACAGTCGCCCCTAGTAGTATCCACAAATACACATGTACTTCCCGGCTGTCCATCAGAGCAATCTGACTCTCCATCCAAAATAAGGTCTGTCCCAGTTCGTTTTGACCCTGATCAGGATAACGGAGCAATAGCGGGATAACGGCAGACTGCACCAGCCGATAGAGAAACACCCCCCACAGTAGTCGATACAGAAATAAAATGATAACGATATAGAATCGTATGCGCACCAGCGCCCAGCCCTCTTTTATAACAGTCCGCATCTATAGACACCTCACCATGACAGACTTCCAAGCAGTGTCTCCAACAGCTTGGTTACACTAACACTCCAACGGGTTTGTTGCTTTTCGTCCAATTCGGCCTTTAGGCTATTGTTAATATGCTTGTTCTCCAGTGCAATGGTATATAGGGGATCAAGGGTTACATAGGAAACGGGAGAAGTACTTTTGATCCGAAAAGTTGTGCTTTTGCCCGCGCCGTCCCAAGCCTTGAATATCGTGGTACCATCCTTGAAGGTAAATTGGACAGGGATCTTGGGATAATCCGCCCCTTTTTTGCTGACCGTCACGACTGCTTCATATCCATTCTCCAGCTTGTGGTTTGTGATGTGATCCACTGAAAAGTCCGCCATCTGGCCGTCATATACATACTGTTCAAAATAGTGGCTCCATGAGCGTCCGGTGACTCTCTCCACGATACGTTGAAAATCCATTGAGGACGGATGCTTAAATCGGTACGTCTGGACGTAGGTCCGCATAATGCGATCCATTTTTTTCATACCCACCTGACGTTCAATGCCCCGTAGTACCAGCTTGCCTCGAGAGTAGGCATTTTGCGCATACTCAGCAGCTGAGCCATACTTCCATGACTCACGGTTTAGCGGCTGTGGGGAAGCTACCTGTCCCGATTGTAATGGCAGGTTGGGGGTAAGCCCATATTCTTGCTCCATAAGCCGCTCCTCTGCATAGGAGGTGAAGCCTTCATCCAGCCACGGCTCCTCAAATTCATTATTGGCTACCATTCCGTAGAAATATTGATGTCCAATCTCATGAACTAATGTCCGTTCCAGACTATAGCCAGGATTCAGATTACCCGCAGCAGCGGCCGTGATGAGTGTCGGATACTCCATACCGCCGGCTCCATTGCCTGATTTGGGTGGAACCACGATGGATAGGGTGGAATATGGATAAGGCCCGTACCATTTGCTGTAGTACGAAAGGGCGGCCTTCGCTGCGCTCATATAGCGCCCTTTGAGCTCCTTGTGCGACGGGTCAAGGTAGAGCTTGATTTTGACACCAGGGACTTCAGCAGAAGAAAAGGGTTCTTCTACGGTTACAAAGTTGGGTGAAGCGGACCAGGCAAAATCGTGTACATCATCGGCATAAAATTGATATATTTTTTGGCCGTTCTGTCGGACGGCACCACGGGTGGGAAATCCGGTCGCTGCTACGATATGAGTTTCAGGCACCCGAATCCGTACGCTGTAAATTCCAAAATCGGCATAAAACTCGGAGTTACCATGATACTGGTGGAGGTTCCAGCCCTCCTCGGCGCGTCCACGCTGTCCTTCAGTCTCGTAGACGCTGAGCTTCGGGAACCATTGCCCTGCCATTACAAAATCATCTGTCGCACCCATACGAGCGAAGATGGCGGGCAGTTTTACCTCAAACTTCATATATAATGTGATTTCTTCGCCACCTCGTACCGGCTTGGGTAGACGCACCTTCACGAGCGAACGGTCGCCTGCGTTACCGTCATCTGGCTGCACATATTGGATGCGGTGCATGAGAGATAAACCGTCTTCTGTTTTTAGTTCAGTCAGCGTCATGGAGCCAAAGCCGTCTTTGGGCATGGTGTCTCCGCGCAGCTTTCCACCGGATTCCTTCATAAAGGTAGTTTCCATGGAAGAGAAGGCATTCGGGTATAGATGAAGATACAGATCATTCACGGTTTTCTTGCCCGGATGCTTCCAGGTCAGTGTCTCAGTGCCTCGCAAAACCTGTCCTTTTTCCAGAGACACATCAATGTGGTACTCTACCACCCTCTTGCTGAGGATTTCTGTAGCGGGCTGTGGAGGGTTCTTGGGCAGGTCAGGCAGGATGTTTGCCCCTAGAGGCTTGCCCATATTTGGGGCAAGCGCAGACTCAGACAGGGAGCCGTATAGTGGTTGGCCTATGGACTGCGGGTCGGATTGCGGTTGGGGCTGCCAGGCAAACCATAACGTCCCTGCGAGGAGACCGAGGGCTAGTGTAGACAATAAAACGATTTTAGTGCGTGCTGGGGTCATACAATGGATACCTCCCGTTGACAAGCATCTACAGCATGTATATGTTTGCTTTCAGGAGATTATTAGTTAAAATATTTATAGTGTAGAATGAGTGTGAAGACGGAAAATGGAGGTCTAGTGACACATGAGTGAAAATCAGCCGGACGGCAAAAAACAGATTGCACTGAACATTGTCAGTGGCAAGAGTAAACATAAGGGTTTCGGCGCAGGCTCAATCGACCTGAACAGCATGTCCCCGGTCATCATTGACCGAGGAGAGGCGAAAATTGATATCGGTGCCATGCATGCCAAAAGTAAAGTAGAACGTGGTATCAAGTTCTCTACGAATAAAGAGGATGTATCGAACGGACGCCAAGTATGGCTCGTATGGGTAGCCGTGGATCGTACGCCCGAAGGACGTATGTACGGCGGTGCCACCGCCTGCGAGATGCTGATTGACGACGAAGCCAAACGCGGCTGGAAAATCCTCGCCGATCACGTCAACCGTATGGATTACGCGCTCAAGCGTCGTTTCATGCTGGATGATCTCGGAAGTGAGGATAAGGCAGCACTTAAAAGTCTGCTGATTTCTCATAACGAGGAATGGTGGGACGCTTCGCCTGAGGAATTGAAGCAGGCGCTGGAAGGGTAGGCCCAGAGTTAACGCAGTAATAATATTGTAAAAAAGCAGCCACATCTGAACTGCACCCCATTTGTTAGACACGACTAACAATGGAGGTGCAGTTTTTTTGCCTAAATTCAGTTTAGATGAG
>NZ_JANAVI010000027.1:0-22552 GCF_024213325.1 Paenibacillus sp. MZ03-122A
ATCTCCATATCTTACGACATGGCTTGATTCTCTTGAAGGTGTTTTGATTTGTCTCACGTTATGGGGTCAGTTCCTAT
The DNA here is from genome assembly GCF_024213325.1 of Paenibacillus sp. MZ03-122A. Taxonomy (NCBI): domain Bacteria; kingdom Bacillati; phylum Bacillota; class Bacilli; order Caryophanales; family Paenibacillaceae; genus Paenibacillus; species Paenibacillus sp. MZ03-122A. The sequence goes on from NZ_JANAVI010000027.1 coordinate 78, forward strand.
CTCCATATCTTACGACATGGCTTGATTCTCTTGAAGGTGTTTTGATTTGTCTCACGTTATGGGGTCAGTTCCTTTCGATATGAAAACGAGGTTGGCTTTTTTGGTGTGAATTTTGAAAGAACCCATCTTTTGCCTCTGCAATATAGTAGCAGCTACGAATTGTAAGTTTAGCCTCATAAATGCGGGGACTGGATCATAAAATGTACAGAACAGATATCTGTGGCGCTGCTGTAATGGTGTTCACTGATAATAAGAATATACGATGAAAAGCCAGCAGCGTAGCTGCCATGAAACATCTATGGGTCCGAATGGCAATAACAGAAGATGAAAAAATAGCAGCGTGCTGTCATCAAAACAACTATGAGCCATTGGATAACAGATGTTTTGATGACGGGAAAGGAGATTTCGCCGTATGAGCAGGATGAGCCGCAAACTGCGAAAGTGGGCCAGCGAGACGCTGGAGCTTCCGCAGGACATTCTATTTGACTTGCCGCGGTTAACCCTCATCGGCAGCCGCCAGCTTTATGTGGAGAATCACCGGGGCGTGGTGGATTTCACGCCGGATCAGCTCGTACTTGCACTTGCGCAAGGCAGGCTGAGGGTGTCCGGCCATGATCTAGTCATTACGTCTATTCTGCCAGAGCAGGTAAGTGTGGAGGGACATATAACGGATATCCAAATGGAAGGAACGGAGGAAGGCTCGTGAAACATCCTGCTTTAGCAAAGCTGCATGGCACGGTTACCCTTGCTGTCAAGGGCGAAAGTGTGGAAGATTTCGTTAATTTACTCACCGATCAACATATACCTGTTTGGAACGTGCGGCCGATGAGTACTAGACATGCAGAAATGAACCTTCTGCTGCCGCACGTCTTCCTCCTACGCCCGCTTTTGAGAAGGACAGGCTGTAAAATGCATGTTCTGAAGCGGCAAGGGCTTCCCTTTACTGTTATACGACTTGCCAAACGTAAATTTTTTCTGGCTGGATTGGCTTTGTTCTGGGTAGGTCTCCTGCTGATGTCTTCGCTTATCTGGGACATTGAAGTGAAGGGGAATGATAAGCTCTCGACGGAATCCGTTCTCAAAGCCGCCCGACAGGAGGGGCTGTATCCGTTTCAATGGAGCTTTCGGCTTTCCAGTCAAGACAAGCTTTCCCGTGCGCTCATGCAGAAGCTTCCAGAGGCATCCTGGATCGGTGTGGAAAAACAGGGTACTTTGGTGACGATTCAGGTTGTTGAAGCTTCACAGCCTACCCCTGCGCCGCTCTACAGCCCACGTCATATCATCAGTAAGGCAGACGCGGTAGTCACTGAAATTTTTGCCGAGCAGGGTCGTCCTGTCGTGCATAAAAATACGCGTGTCAAAAAAGGAGCCATTCTCATCTCGGGAACGCTTGGAGATGAGGAGAATCAGCAGCAGGTCGTAGCCAAAGGAGAGGTTAAGGGTCTTGTATGGCATGAATACGAAATTAGCAGTCCCACGGTGCAACGCAGCAGCACGTATACAGGTACAAGTCACGACCGCTTGTATCTGGTGTTAGGCAACCGTGCGATACAATTGTGGGGATATGGGAAAATACCTTATTCTACACATAAAACAACAGTTGAACATGATCCGCTAACCTGGCGTTCCTACAAACTTCCAATGGGTTGGATGACCGAAAGTGTGAGGGAGACAAAGATACAAGAGCAGAAGCTTACGGAAGCAGAAGCGAAAATGTCAGGAATAGAAGGCGCGCGAGCTGATATTTTAGCTAAATACGGCAAAGGAACGAAAATAATGAGCCAAAAAATTTTGCATGAGAAGAGAGAGAATGGTAAAGTTTATATGAAAGTGCTTTTTGAAGTGGAGCAGGATATTGCGGAAGAACTTCCGTTAGTTCATAACCAAGGAGAATGAGGCTATTTGGCAGAACAACAACGCAGCATACAAATTGCATTGAACAATGCGGGAGAAGGACAGGCGTTATTTGGCCCGCAGGATTCCTTTTTAAAATTAATCGAAGCCGCTATTCCAGCAAAAATAGCATCTCGTGAGGCAGAAGTTAATGTTTTTGGTAATGCACACGAGGTGGAAGTGCTCGAACAATTGTTCGATGTATTACTCCAGTTAATTCGCAATGGGTATATACTGACCGAAAGGGATGTCCATTATGCGATTGAATTGGCCAAAGATTTGCGCGCTGATCAGCTGCTCGATTTGTTCAAGGGTGAAATTACGACGACGTTTCGGGGTAAACCGATTCGCGTCAAAACGATTGGACAAAAGCACTATGTAACCACGATTAAGAAACGCGATATTGTATTTGGAATTGGCCCGGCAGGTACTGGTAAAACCTATCTGGCTGTAGTGCTGGCCGTAGCTGCTCTGAAGGAAGGTTCAGTTAAGCGCATTGTACTGACTCGTCCTGCGGTGGAAGCAGGTGAAAATTTAGGTTTTTTACCAGGGGATTTACAGGAAAAGGTTGATCCGTATTTACGCCCATTGTATGATGCACTATACGACGTGATGGGCCCAGAGCAGACTGCAAAGGCACTGGAGCGCGGGTTAATAGAAATTGCTCCTTTGGCTTATATGCGGGGACGTACGCTGGATGATTCATTTATTATTTTGGACGAAGCGCAAAACACCACACCCGAGCAAATGAAAATGTTTTTGACTCGACTTGGCTTCGGCTCCAAAATGGTCATTACCGGCGATGTCACGCAAATTGATTTGCCTCGTGGCAAAAAATCCGGTCTGATTGAAGCGAATGCGATTTTACAAGGGATTGAGGAAATAGGCTTTGTCCAGTTTGCAGAAGAGGATGTTGTCCGTCATTCCCTCGTTCAAAAAATCATTGTTGCTTATGACCGTGTTGCCGAGAATCAAGGATAGCCATTCAAGTACAAGTATGGTGTGTACGATCAGAAAAAGTATAAAATGAGCAGTGTAGCTGCCTTGAAAAAGATGATGGAGAGGGATTGTTTTAGATGACCTCGAAGGAATTATCTAAAGGGAAAACGTTCCAGCATAGAATGAATGGATGGAAGTATAGCGTGGCGACACGCTATCTTCTGTTTTTATTTTTGGTGGTTCTTTTTTATGTAGGCTTTGCGTCCAAGCTGCTTCCCGAGCGTTATGATATTCGGGTAAATCAACCGAGTGAAAAGGAAATTGTCGCCCCGATGCAGCTTCCTAACAGTAAGGCGACTTTGAAGGCTCAAGAGGAATCAGCTGAACGTGTGCAGCCCATGTATACCATTGTGCCCGTTCGCAACGATAACCTGATTACTGGTATTTTGGATCGAATTGAACGGCTCAATCAGGATGATCAGGTTTCCAGAGCAGATAAGATTTCGATTTATAAGGATGAGATTCCGCAACGTGCACGGGAATTTGTGCAAAATTTTGTGAATAACAGCCGTAATGCGGATGCCTACCCAGATAAGCTGCTGGATGAAGTGCTGGAAAAAACGAAAGAGCAAACGTACCGAATTCCAGAGGAGACATTCATTAAAATTCCGCGCCTTACATCTGAGGATATTGCTGAAATGCGGCCTGTTGCCCGTGAGATTGTGACAGGGTTGATGAATGATCAAATTACGGATGCTCAGACAGCCCGAGCGAAAGTAGCTGAGCGGGTTAGTACAAGCTCGCTTACTAAGCGTACTTCACGGGAGGTTGTTCAGGAACTTGCAAGGCTTGTGATTACCGCCAACAAGTTTTATGATGATACAGCTACGAAGGACGCCAAGGTACAGGCTCGTGAAGATACACCGACAGTTTACATTAAACAGGGTGAAGTACTCGTCAAGAAGGGTGAGATTATTACCCAGGAAATCTATACACTGCTTGATGAAAATGAATTGCTCAAGGATAAAATCAATTATTGGCCACAATTTGGGCTGCTGATGTTGTCTATGATGCTGGCATTGGGTCTGTTTATGTATATTCGTCAATTTCAATCACGAACACGAAACTTCAAGTATAATAATGCGCAGTTGCTCATGCTAGTATTAATCTTTGTGATTACAGTGGGAGCAATGATGTTAATTTCCATACTGCAGAACAGTGAACGTTCCTATCTCGGCTATCTGGCGCCTATCGCGCTTGGAGCTATGCTCGTAACGCTGTTGCTTGATATGTCGTTGGCTTTCGTATGTGCCGTTATATTCAGTATATTGGCAAGTGTTATTTTGAATGTCCGTCAGGGACAAATTTTTGACTTTAATTTTGGGTTTTTTGCTATTGTGGTCTGTCTGGCAGCGATTTTCTCTACCCATCGAGCCAGCCAGCGTTCAACACTGTTCAAAGGGGCGATTATGGTATGCCTGTTCGGTGCCCTGTCTGTTTTTTCTTTGGCACTGATTGACCAAGGAAATTGGACTCAAACGACGACGCTCTATGGGGTAGCTTTTGCTTTTGCAGGCGGTCTGATAACAGCAATACTTGTTATTGGGCTAATGCCATTTTTTGAGTCTACTTTTGGTATCTTGTCGGCACTGAAGCTTGTTGAGCTGTCGAATCCCAACCATCCATTGCTCCGTAAGCTGCTTACGGAAACACCTGGAACGTATCATCATAGTGTAATGGTGGGTAATCTGTCAGAGGCCGCAGCGGAGGCTATAGGAGCAAACGGCTTGTTGTGCCGGGTTGGTTCGTATTATCATGATATTGGTAAAACCAAGAGGCCTTCGTACTTCATTGAAAATCAAAATGGGTTGGAAAATCCACATGATTCAATAGAGCCCAAGCTTAGCAAATCCATCATTATCGCCCATGCTCGTGACGGCGTGGAAATGCAATTGGATTACAAGCTACCCAAGCCAATTCGCGATATTGCCGAGCAGCACCACGGAACGACATTCTTACACTATTTTTATCACAAGGCGTTGCGTGAGGCTGAAGAGCGGGGGGTGGAGCCTGACTTCACGGAGGATGATTTCCGTTATCCGGGACCGAAGGCTCAGTCTAAAGAGTCTGCTGTGGTGGGAATTGCTGATAGTGTGGAGGCAGCAGTTCGTTCCTTACGGAAGCCGACGGTGGAACAGGTTGAATCCATGATTGAGAAAATTATTAAGAGCCGTCTTGATGATCACCAATTTAACGACTGCGAGCTGACCATGCGGGAGCTTGATATCGTGGCTCAAACCCTCAAGGAAACAGTAATGGGGATTTTCCATTCCCGTATTGAGTATCCAGAGGAAAGGCCCAAGTCTGAAAACGGAAAAGCTTAATATAACTTGTGCATGAAGCACGGGTAGAGCACTAGAATTAAGAGGAGCGGTTGGCATGGGCCTTCAATTAGCTTGGAATAATGAACAAAACGATATGGTAATTAACGAATCTTTAATTACGCTGCTGAACACCTTATTAGAGGAGGCAGGCAGAGTGGAGGGAGTCACAGACGGTGAGGTCGCCCTTACCTTCGTTAATGATGAGCAAATTCATGAGTTGAACAGGGACTATCGGGGAATTGATCGTCCCACCGATGTGTTGTCTTTTGCTATGAAGGAGACACTGGATGAAGAGCTTGAAATTATTTACGAACCGAATGAAGAAAATTCATTGAATGATGTACCGGATGTTCTGGGGGATATTATAATCTCTGTACAGACAGCGCAAGCTCAGAGCGAAGAATACGGACATTCCATTGAGCGTGAAATCGGTTTTTTGTTTGTTCACGGCTTTCTGCATCTGTTAGGCTATGATCATCAGGATGATGTGAGTGAAGCTGAAATGATGGGCAAACAGGAAGCTGTACTGGCTCAAGCGGGGTTGACAAGGTAATGAGACGTCAGCCTTGGAGAATGACCTTTCGCTATGCTGCAGAAGGCGTGATGTATGCTCTGCGTACGCAAGTCAATATGCGGATACATGTGGCCGTGGCGTTCCTTGTCATTGTAGCAGGCTTAACTCTGCACATCTCCCGGCTCGACTGGTTATTCGTCTGCGTGGCTATCGCTATAGTCATTGTAGCCGAACTGTTCAACACCGCTGTTGAAGCAGCGGTGGATCTCATCTCACCTGATATTCATCCGCTGGCCAAAGCGGCTAAAGACACCGCCGCCGGAGCCGTGCTCCTGGCAGCGGTTTTTGCTGTAATTATTGGTATATTTGTGTTTTATAGGCCTATGTTGACGTTAATTAGTTCGCTGTTTTAATGGAAAAACCAAAATAAAATAGGTGCTTAATCGCGCTGGAGGAAATGAAATGGCTAAGAAACACTTTAAATCAGGCTTTGTCGCAATTGTTGGCAGACCCAATGTCGGAAAATCAACTCTGATGAACCACGTCATTGGGCAGAAGATCGCCATAATGTCAGACAAGCCACAAACTACACGTAACAAAATTCACGGCGTATTTACTACAGAGGACACGCAAATTGTATTTTTGGATACACCCGGGATTCATAAGCGCCAGTCAAAATTAGGCGATTACATGAATCAGACTGCCTTTAATACGTTAGGTGAAGTGGAAGCGGTGCTTTTTCTTATTGACGCTGCTGAAGGTCTAGGTGGTGGCGACCGTTTTATTGCGGAACAGCTTAAACAAGTAAAAACGCCAGTTATCTTGGTGCTGAATAAAATTGATCGCATTGAGCCGGAAGCGTTGTTACCCCTGATTGAGCAGTATCGCAAGTTGTACGACTTTGCTGAAATCGTACCGATCTCGGCCAAAATGGGCAACAATGTAAACACCCTGCTGGAGCAGGTGCAAAAATACTTGCCAGAAGGTCCGCAATATTATCCGGATGATCAAATTACCGACCATCCTGAACAGTTTGTTATTGCCGAGTTGGTACGGGAAAAAATTCTGCATATGACACGTGAGGAAGTACCCCATTCTATTGCCGTTATGATTGAAGACATGAAAGTGCAGGATAATGGTGTAGTGCATATTATGGCTGTTATTTTTGTAGAGCGTGACTCCCAGAAGGGGATCATTATCGGCAAACAGGGAGCCATGCTCAAAGAGGTGGGTAAACAGGCCCGCCAGGATATCCAAAACCTGCTAGGTTCCAAGATTTTCCTGGAACTTTGGGTTAAGGTAAAAAAAGACTGGCGCAACCAGGACCGCGTCCTTCGTGACCTCGGCTTCCATCGCGACGCTTAAAAACAGAATTCGATTCTACGTTACTTTAGTTCAAGGGTTTATTGAGGCTAAAAAATTGATATTAAATAAATATGTATAGTTGTTGTAAGCATCATAAAAAAGCCGTCCGATCTCTATGACTGAGATAAGTAACAGTCTTCTGGTCATTCAAAGCGCCGCGCATATGCGGCGCTTAACTCTTGCTATCTTCACCCTTTTCGTCCAGTGATGAAATAACGAACGTTTTAAAAAAAGTTATCTGTATGCACGTTGTAGCGGAGCGAAGGATTTGAATCTGAAGAAGCGATAGCGTTCGCCTTTACCCCCGAATTTAACCCTTGTATGTTTGTACATTCAAATAAATTCGGGGGTAACAGCGATCGTAAGATCAAATCATTTGCGAAGCGGCATTCCAATCTACATACAGCAGCCTTTTTTAACGCAATCCATTTATTTCATCGCATACTTCTCCCCTCCTCGCATCATCCTATTTTTGAGATGCAAACGTCATTTCCGAAGAAAGGATGAATACAATTGCGAGATTTTTCGTGGAAGTATTTTGCGATGACTGGAGATGTCGGTGCGTATCTGTTATATCGGGAGAGCGCCGTGACAAGGGAGCAAGACACGGATGAGGGAGAGTCGGACGAGCATGAAGAAGCCCGTGAATAGTACAAGCCACTGGCTTCTTCGCGAATGTTTGGGGGAAGAGGCATGCTTTACAGGGTGGAAGGAATCGTCATCCGCAGCATGGATTACGGTGAGGGGAACAAAATTATTACGCTTTGCACCGAAAGCGGAGGCAAAGCAGGCGTGCTGGTCAGAGGTGCAAAAAAGTCCAAAAGCCGTCACGCTGCTTTAACGCAGCCGTTTACGTACGGTGAATTTGTTTTTTTTCGAAACACAGGCTTAGGCACGTTGAATGCCGGTGAAATCATCCAATCCCACCATACATTGCGCGAGGATATTACTAAGGCTGCTTACGCTTCTTATGCTTGTGAATTACTCGATCGGGTGTTACAGGATGAGGAAACAGGTGCGTTCTGGTTTAAGCAGCTAAAAGCATGTTTGGAGGCGCTGGAGAGTGGCAAAGATCCGCTGATCGTCATGAGTATTTATGAATTTAAAATATTGCAGGCGGCCGGATATGCTCCTCAGCTTGATGCATGTATTTCAAGTGGTCAACAATGTGCTGATGAAGATATGTTTGTCAGTCCGAGGCTGGGCGGAGTTTTGTGTCGGAGCTACAAGCATTTTGATCCAGCGGCATTGAGCGTGACTCCACGTACATTGAAGTTGCTGCGCTTGTTCGCCAGAATGGATTTGAATCGGCTCGGCAACATTGACGTGAAGGACTCCACCAAGCTGGAGATCAAACATGTCATGCGTCAGTTCATGGATATGCAGTTGGAGGTCAAGCTGAAATCCCGCAATTTCTTGGATCAGCTCGACAAGTACGATATGTGAAACGCCCTATTCTCTTGACTGTATTGCTGAAAACGTGTAATATCCTACTATATATCTCCTTCGGGAGCAGATGCATTGAACGAGAAAGTAGCGGGATGTATTCTCTGTAATTAGCGAGTTGGGGACGGTGTAAGCCCAGCGGGAATTCTTCGTGAACAAGGCACTCGGGAGCGTCTGAATGGACACGGAAAAGAGGATTACGATCTGATTGGTGATGTAGGATCGCAATCAAGTAGGGTGGAACCGCGGGAGTCAGCTCTCGTCCCTACGTCTGTACAGGCGTAGAGGCGGGGGCTTTTTGCTGTCTCTAGCAAGGCTTTTGGGATAAAATAGCCCTGTACATACGAACTTAATGAGAAGAAATCACCAACATTTGAGGAAGTGGAAAGGGAGCGTGTACCAATGAATTTTCAGCAGATGATTTTAACGCTGCAACAATTTTGGGCTGAACACAACTGTATTATTGTACAGCCGTATGACACGGAAAAAGGGGCAGGCACGATGAACCCAATGACGTATTTACGTTCGATCGGACCTGAGCCGTGGAATGTAGCTTATGTTGAGCCTTCTCGTCGTCCGTCAGACGGACGTTATGGTGAGAACCCGAATCGCCTGTATCAGCATCATCAGTTCCAAGTAGTTTTGAAGCCTTCACCGGATAACATTCAGGAATTGTATTTGGAAAGTTTGAGCCGTTTGGGCATTGACCCTCTAGAGCATGATATTCGTTTCGTTGAAGACAACTGGGAAGCACCGACGTTGGGAGCGTGGGGCTTAGGTTGGGAAGTATGGCTGGACGGTATGGAAATTACTCAATTCACCTATTTCCAGCAAGTGGGCGGTATTGATGCCAGTCCGGTTGCGGTAGAAATCACGTATGGTATGGAGCGTCTTGCTTCCTACATCCAGGACAAGGAGAATGTGTTCGATTTGGAGTGGGTCAATGGAATCACGTACGGTGATGTCTTCCACCAGCCTGAATTTGAGCATTCCAAGTATACGTTCGAAGTATCTGACGTCAAAATGCTCTTTACTCTTTTCAATATGTACGAAGAAGAGGCAAATAAAGCGATGGCGCAGCATCTTGTATTTCCAGCCTATGATTATGTGCTGAAATGTTCTCATGCGTTCAACTTGCTGGACGCTCGCGGAGCGATCAGTGTGACGGAACGGACTGGGTTTATTATACGAGTGCGTAATTTGGCGCGTCAGGTGGCTGCGACCTATCTGGAGGAGCGCGAGAAGCTGGGCTTCCCGCTGGTGAAGAAAGGAGGTGCGGCAAATGTCTAAGGATTTATTGTTTGAGATCGGGCTGGAAGAAGTCCCTGCACGTTTTATCCCGAATGCGATTCAGCAGTTGAAGCAGCGTATGACGGCGTGGCTTGACAGCTCGCGTATTGCTTATGGTGCTGTAGAGGCTTATGCTACACCTCGCCGTTTGGCGGTACTTGTCAAGGAAGTAGCGGAGAAGCAAGAAGATATTAACGAAGAAGTTAAAGGTCCTTCCCGCAAAATCGCACTCGACGAAGCTGGTAACTGGAGTAAGGCTGCACTAGGCTTTGCTCGTAGCCAAGGTGTTGATCCTGAACAGTTCACGTTCAAGGAGCTTGGAGGCGTGGAATATATTTACGCAACTAAGAGCAGCATAGGTGTACCAACAGCGGAAGTGCTGTCCGAAGGTTTATTGCACATTTTACATGCGATGACATTCCCTAAATTCATGCGCTGGGCAAGTTATGACTTTAAATTTGTTCGTCCGATCCGCTGGTTGATTGCCTTGTTTGGTAACGATATTGTTAATTTGGAGATTGCCGGCGTACAGTCAGGAAATGTGACAAGAGGGCATCGTTTCCTGGGACAGGATGCCGTTGTAGAAAGTCCAGCTGACTATGTTGAAGTACTTCGCAAGCAGCATGTCATTGTGGACATTGAGGAACGTCAAACGCTTATTGTAAAGCAGATTGAAGCGTTAGCAGCCGAAAAAGATTGGACGATTGCGGTCAAGGATGATTTGCTGGAAGAAGTGCTGTATTTGGTGGAAACCCCAACAGTACTGTTCGGAGGTTTTGATCCTGCGTTCCTGAACATTCCGAAGGATGTACTCATTACTTCCATGCGTGAACATCAACGCTATTTCCCAGTGCTGGATCGCACAGGAGAGCTACTGCCATACTTTGTTACGGTACGTAACGGAGGAAGTCAATCGCTGGAAGTCATTGCTAAAGGGAATGAAAAAGTATTGCGTGCGCGGCTGTCTGATGCCAAATTCTTTTATGAAGAAGATCAGAAGCTGGAAATTAAAGATGCACTTTCCAAACTGGAAAGTATCGTTTTCCACGAAGAGCTGGGAACGGTTGGAGACAAAGTGCGCCGGATTCGCCGTATTGCTGATGCTCTGGCAGAGAAGCTTCGCGTTTCCCCAGATACACAGGAATCGGTTAGTCGAGCAGCGGATATTTGTAAATTTGACCTGGTAACACAAATGGTATATGAGTTCCCTGAACTGCAAGGTGTGATGGGTGAGGATTATGCTCGTAAGGCTGGAGAGAAGGAAGAAGTGGCGAGAGCGGTGTTTGAGCATTACCAACCGCGTTATGCAGGAGAAACGGTTCCTTCAACGAATGCTGGAGCGATTGTAAGTATCGCAGACAAGATAGATACCATTACAGGCTGCTTCTCCATCGGTATTATTCCAACAGGTTCACAGGATCCTTACGCGCTTCGTCGCCAGGCAGCAGGTATTGTGCAGATCTTGTTGGATCGTAAGCTTTCGGCTACGTTGTCTGATGTGTTCAATATCGCGCTCGATGTGCACGGCAACCTTGGAAATATGAAACGTTCCGCGGATGAAATACGTAAAGAATTACATGAGTTTTTCGGATTACGCGTCAAGAAACTATTGTCTGAGACCCTTCGATATGACGTTGTGGATGCTGTGCTTGCAGCTGGATATGACGACGTTGCTTCCGTTGTTAACCGCGGAACTGCATTAATGACTGCCGTACAAACAGGTGAGGTATTCAAAGCAACAGTTGAGTCCTTTAATCGTGTAGGTAATTTGGCTGCTAAAGCAGTTCATAAGTCAGTTAATACGAGTGAGTTTACGGAGCAAGGAGAAAAAACGCTTTACGAAGCATGGTATAGCGCTTATGAATCTTATAGCGTAGCTTTACAGGAAGGTGATGCGACACGAGCGTTAGCGCTTGCTTCATCTATTACCCCTGCGGTGACGGCATTCTTTGATTCCGTTATGGTTATGGCTGAGGATGATGCTGTTCGTAATAATCGTTTGGCATTGCTGGCTGCTATTGACTCAGAACTGAAGCGTTTTGCCGATTTTTCCAAGCTTGTAGTTTAAACGTCAGTTGTGGTAGTATGAACAACTTGAAAAAATGGGTATAAATATACGGAACGGTGTAAGAGTAATCTTGCAGCCGTTCCGTATTTTACTCGAATGCGGATGGAGATGGGGGATGCTCATGGAGGGAACCGGAACTTTACTGGATGTGCGGATCGTTGTTGACGGGGACGCTTGTCCTGTTAAAAGTGAAATTGCGGAGATAGCTTCCCGTTTTCATATTGAGGTTATTATGGTATCTTCATATGATCATCTCATTCAGGGCAGCAAAGGCGTAAGCGTCGTTAAAGTAGACCGAAGCGACCAAAGTGCCGATCTCTATATTGCCAATCATATCCGCCGCGGAGATATTGTAACCACCAATGATTATGGTCTTGCTGCACTTGCCTTGGCAAAAGGTTGTGAAGTGATGTCTTTTCGCGGAGCTATGTATCGAAACGATTCGATAGATTTCATGCTTGACCGACGCCATACTTCTGCCAAAGAACGGAAAAAAGGACGTTATGGAAAAGGTCCTAAACCGTTTACATTAGAGGATCGTGAAGTTTTTCAACATAAACTGACAAAACTTTTACTTCGCTTGCAGGAGAATGAGTAACGGTATCGAATTATATTTACGTGCTAAAGAGATGAAGGTGGTTAATATGAGTGCCGGACAAGGCAACATACCGGACGATATCATTGAGTCGGTTTTACAACATCATGATATTGTAGATACGGTAAGCAAGTACGTGCATTTGACCAAGCAGGGGAAATATATGAAAGGCCTCTGTCCTTTTCATTCCGAAAAAACCCCTTCATTCACCGTGACACCGGATCGTCAGATTTTTTACTGCTACGGCTGCGGCGCGGGAGGCAATGCCATCAAATTTATGATGGAAATCGAAGGACTATCCTTTCCCGAAGCTGTCAGGACAATGGCAGAAGAAAGTCATATCCCGCTCGGCGAATGGCAGGGACGTGATTCATCGCATCAGCATCCTGAGTTGGACAGGCTGTTGCAAGCGTATGAGTTAACTTCTAAGATGTACCATTTTTTGCTTAAAAATACGGAGCACGGCAAACCAGCCATGGAATACTTGCGCTCACGGGGATTCAGTGACAAGATCATTGATCAATTTCAAATTGGCTATGCACCCAACCGATGGGATACGATCGTTCAGTTTCTGGAGAAGCGTTCTTTTGATCCCGTGGAGATGGAAAAGGGAGGGCTCATTTCTCCCCGGCACGAGGGTGATGGATATGTGGATCGATTTAGAGATCGTATCATGTTTCCCATTCGGAATCGCAACGGAAAAGTTATTGCCTTTGCAGGCCGTATACTTGGTGAGGGACAGCCGAAGTATTTGAATTCACCGGAGACCAAGCTATTCAACAAGAGCCGAACGCTGTACAATCTCCATCATGCTAAAACCTCAATTCGCAAGCTACGCCAAAGTGTTCTTTTTGAAGGCTATGGTGATGTTATCTCAGCGTGGGAAGCTGGCGTACAAAATGGGGTGGCCGCCATGGGCACTGCTCTAACGGAGCACCATGCTACGATGTTAAAAGGACTGTGCGACGAGGTTATTATTTGTTATGATGGTGACCGGGCAGGACAAGCTGCTGCGCTTAAAAATTTTCCGCTGTTGGAAAATGCGGGGCTTCACGTGAAAGTAGCGCTGGTCAGTGACGGTATGGACCCGGATGATTTTATCCGGCAATACGGCGGCGAACGATTCCAGCGCCAAATTATCGAAAGTGCTGTTTCAACGGTGAAATTTAAGCTTATATATCTGAAAAAAAACCATATACTGCAAGAGGAAGAAGGAAGAATCGCGTATTCCCGCGAAGCATTAAATGTCATTGCACCTCTGTCATCCCCGACCGAGCGGGAAGTGTATCTGCGCGAAGTATCATCCGAAGTCAAGGTGGATTTTGAAACCTTGAAGCAAGAATGCAATTTACTCCGTCAATCCCTGCAAAAAAAACAGAACTTTGGGGATAATAACGAAAATGGGTGGAATAATGGTAGGCATAAAAAAGGGCAGGTCTCCACACCTAATCTGTTGCCAGCTTACCATGTGGCTGAACGCAGGCTGCTTCACTGGATGATGCAGGATTTGGAAGCTGCAGAGTATGTAGAAAAGCATCTGGGCGACGCCTTTAATATTGAGGATCATGCAGCAATTGCTGCTTATCTATATGCCTATTACGCGCAAGGGAAGTTACCGGATACAAGCCGTTTTATTTCATCTTTGCAAGACGACCGACTGGAGAAGAACGTAAGTTCGATCATGATGATGGATGCTCCAGGCGTATGGGCACCGCACATTTTGGATGATTATATTCATCAAGTGCGAAAATTTCCATTGCAGGAGCAACTGGATTTGAAAAGGGAAGAAATGAGAGCCGCTGAGCGCTTAGGTGACTTTTTGCGCGCAGCACAAATTGCAAGTGAGATTATAGCCCTAGAGAGACAATGAACACACAGAGGTCGGATGTTTCTAGGGAGGAGGGAGTCGAAAGATGGCGAATGATCAGCATACTGAACTGGAGACGGAACTAACACTGGATCAGGTTAAAGATCAACTGATTGAGTTGGGTAAAAAAAGTTCCTCTCTGAACTACAAAGATATCATGGAAAAACTGTCGCCGTTTGATCAGGACCCCGAGCAAATGGATGAGTTTTATGAGCAGCTGGGTGACTTGGGGATTGAGGTTGTGAATGACAACGACGAAGAAGTTACCAGATTGCGTCAAAATGACGACCCGGAAAACAATGATGGGGATGATTTTAATTTCGATGACGATCTGAGCCTGCCTCCCGGTATTAAAATTAATGACCCGGTCCGGATGTACTTGAAGGAAATCGGTCGTGTACCGTTGCTTTCTGCTGATGATGAGGTGGAGCTTGCCAAACGGATCAATAACGGCGATGAAGAAGCTAAGCGTCGGTTGGCAGAAGCGAACTTGCGTCTGGTTGTAAGTATTGCCAAACGTTATGTTGGTCGCGGAATGCTTTTCCTGGATCTGATTCAGGAAGGTAATATGGGTTTGATTAAAGCAGTAGAAAAATTTGATTACGAAAAAGGCTTTAAATTCAGTACGTATGCAACCTGGTGGATTCGTCAGGCCATTACGCGCGCAATAGCCGATCAGGCGAGAACGATCCGTATTCCGGTGCATATGGTGGAAACGATCAACAAGCTGATTCGCGTATCGCGTCAACTTTTGCAAGAGCTGGGGCGCGAACCTACGCCGGAAGAAGTGGCTGCCGAGATGGAGCTGAGCGTGGAAAAAGTACGGGAGATTATGAAAATTGCCCAAGAACCGGTTTCATTGGAAACACCAATTGGTGAAGAGGATGACTCACATCTGGGGGATTTCATTGAGGATCAGGAAGCATTGGCGCCTGCAGATGCGGCTGCCTATGAACTTCTGAAGGAACAGCTTGAGGATGTACTGGATACGTTGACCGAACGGGAAGAGAATGTTTTGCGTCTCCGCTTTGGTTTGGACGACGGAAGAACCAGAACTCTTGAAGAAGTGGGTAAAGTGTTCGGTGTTACACGTGAACGTATTCGTCAGATTGAGGCCAAAGCGCTGCGTAAGTTGCGCCATCCAAGCCGCAGTAAGCGACTGAAGGATTTCCTCGAATAGAAGCGTAACATTGCGGACCTTCTGCGGCTTGAAGCGCGCAGGGGGTCTTTTTTTATCTCATGGCAGCCTTGGTGGAGGGGAAGAAGCTTGGACCAGGAGAAAAAACGGGCAATACTGTTACATGAAATTGAGCATTGGCGGCGAAGTCGGCTGCTCCCTGAGCAATATTGCGATTTTTTGTCTAACCTGTATCGGGAGGACGAAGAGCCGTCGCAGAGCCAGAACCGTAACAACACCGGGCTGCTTACATATCTTAGACACGGGCATGGGATCGCCTGGCTTCTTGGTTTTGTCATTATTTCCTGCATTTGTTTGATCGGTTTTTATTTTACCGCTTTTCCGTTGGCAATGCAAATATTCTCGGCAAGTGCAGTTACTACGATTTGCTATGGAGTGGCCGCATTTTGGCGGTCTTCCGAAAAGAGTATGAGTGCGATGTTGAGCACTTTAGGCAGTGCGATTATGCTGGGTTCGGGTGTGTGGATCATTCAGCTCCATCAAGGTGAAGCTAAGGTTTGGTTTCTTTTTCTCGTAGGCCTATGCGGTGTAGTATGGTGTCTTGTGGGATTAACTTTGCGGATCAGCTTACTTCATTACTGTGGTCTTGCTGGGCTGCTTTTAGTGTACGCGGTCCTTATAGGCCGCTACTGGCCTACAGCAACTTTAGTGATGCTTGAGGCATTTTGGATTTTGCACGCAGTATTGTTGATCTGGTTAAGCTGGTGGGTACATCGCCGCTTTCCGCGTCTCGCTTTGGTTTATTTCGCTTTAGGCATGACACTAGCATTCATGGCTGAAGCAGACATGATTATCCTGCGCCATCAAGCAGCGGGAGATGTGGTGTTTTACAGCATACTGAAGTTGGCATTTGTTGTAGGGATTTTATTTTGGACTCGAAAAAAATGGATTACGTGGGTGACGTCATGAAACTTTCTCAACGATTACAATATATTATGGAACAAATTCCTGCCGGGAGCAGACTTGCGGATATTGGCTCGGATCATGGACTACTCCCTGTGGCTGCAGTGCGTAGTGGCAGAGTACCGCAAGCCGTGGCGGGTGAAGTCAACGATGGGCCGTTGCGTGCGGCTCAAAAGCAGGTGGCCGAAGCAGGTCTTACTGATCGCATTGCGGTTAGAAAGGGAGACGGCTTGGCTGTAATTAAGGCCAATGAAGTTGATGTTATTACAATAGCCGGCATGGGTGGTGCCTTGATCGCTTCCATTCTAGAGCAAGGGAAAGACAAGCTTGTTTCCGTAAAACAACTTGTTCTACAGCCTAACGTAGGCGAGGATATTTTACGCCGATGGCTCATTGAACATCAATGGGTACTAACAAGTGAACATATTATGGAAGAAGACGGAAAAATATATGAGATTCTGACGGCAGTACCTGATTCGGTAAGCCCACTGAAACAGGATGAGCTGTATCAACCATGGAAACTTCCCGATAGTTCGCTGGTACTGACACAGGATTTGTTAATGCAACTCGGGCCGCTATTGGTTAAAGCACCGAATGAAATCTTTTTTTATAAATGGAAATTGGAGATTCGCAAGCTTCAGGATGTGCTGGCACAAGTGGCACGGTCAGATCAGGAATCCGCACAGCATAAGCGGGAACAATTGCGCAAGCAAATTGAACAGCTAGAGGAGGTACTTGCATGTTTGCCAAAGGACAGACAGTAATTAGCTACATGGAGCAGCTGGCTCCAAAATACTTGGCAGTTCCAGACGATAGAATCGGGCTTCAGCTGGGTAGTCTGCAAAAGGAAATCAAAAGCATATTAGTAGCCCTGGATGTTAATGATGAGGTTGTCGAAGAGGCAATCCGCATAAAAGCTGACCTCATTATTGCGCATCATGCGATTATATTCCGCCCACTTAAAGCTTTGAACACGGATCAGCCTGCGGGCAGATTGTATGAAAAGCTGATCAAGAATGATATTGCTGTCTACATCAGTCATACGAATCTGGATACGGCTGAGGACGGCATGAATGACTGGATGGCGGAAGCACTGGGTATTCAAAGTGAAGGTACGCTGGAGGATGTTCACACCGAGCAATTGTTCAAGCTTGTCGTTTTCGTACCCAAAACACATCATCAACGGGTACTGGATGCCGTACTGGGAGCGGGAGCTGGACATATTGGCAACTACAGCCATTGCAGCTTTAACATTGATGGCTACGGAACTTTTGTGCCGGGTGAAGGCACACAGCCGTTTTTGGGTGAGCCGGGTAAAATGGAACGTAGTGAAGAGGTTCGTATTGAGACCATTGTACCGCAGGGTGTACGCAATAAAGTTGTTCAAGCGATGCTGAAGGCTCATCCTTATGAAGAGGTGGCTTATGACCTGTACCATATGGATTTGCAAGGCCGTAGCTTTGGTTTGGGTCGGGTCGGCAAGCTTAAGGAAGCCTGCACGTTACGCGAGTTTGTCGATGTTGTGAAAAACGGTCTCAACGTCGAGCATGTACGTGTGGTGGGCGACTTAGATCGTACGATCAAAAAGGCAGCCGTGCTTGGGGGCTCCGGCAGCCGTTATGTGAACAAGTCGCTTTTTAAGGGGGCTGATGTATTAGTGACGGGGGATATTGACTATCACACGGCTCAGGATGCCCTTATGGCGGGGATTGCTATTATTGACCCTGGACATAACGCTGAAAAGATTATGAAGCCTAAAACTGCAGAGTGGATGCGTAAACGCTTGGCAGAAGGTCGATACTCAACGGAAGTACATGTATCTCAGGTGGAAACCGAACCTTTTCAATTTTTGTAAAACCTCAACGTCTATGAGAAAATAAAGGTGCTTTCTACTTTTTACAATATTTTCAGGGTTGTAACGTGCGCGCGTTCCCTGTATACTATGTAATGTTGTTCGGAAAGTTTGACAGACAATCGCTGGCGGCGTAAGCCGCGAGAGGAAAGTCCGGGCTCCATAGGGCAGGATGCTGGATAACGTCCAGTCAGCGCGAGTTGAAGGATAGTGCCACAGAAATGGACCGCCGATGGCCGCTTGCGGCACAGGCAAGGATGGAACCGAGGTGTAAGAGACCCCGAGGAACGCTGGTGACTTCGTTCCTGGTAAACCCCATCTGGAGCAAGACCTAATGGGACACAGCTTCTTCGCGAAGCAGCCTTAGCCCGAGGCGTGTCTAGGTTGGTCGCTGGAGCTGGATAGCAATGTTCGGCCTAGATAGATGATTGTCGCTTGTAGTGGGAGGGTAGTTCCCGTCTGTACCACGAATAGCACAGAACCCGGCTTACGGAAAACTTTCCCCACTGCAACACCTTAAAATGTATGAATTTAACTTTTGTAAATGACCTGTTTGCATGAAAGCTGTTAATCCAAATGTATTTATTGAATTAAAAAGGGTGTGTCATATTCCTGTGGGAATCATGACACACCCTTTTTAACATACCGTATTTGCGCAGAAATAGTGCATTTTAATTTTTAGAATGAAGCCCCCAAGCATAATTACTGGAGGCTTTCATTTTAATTTTTACTCCCTCTATCGTAAAAACGTGCGAGGAAGAGGCACGTAGTCAGCGTAGCAACGCATTTGAGTCTATAGAAGCGAGGCGTGCGGCTTTTGTCCCAGATTCCACCACTATTCAAAATCCAAACGGATCAGGGATAACAGCGATCGTAAAAACAACGTGAAGCGGGCCTCACGTACGTGTTCTGCCAACTCCATCAGCGTACGCTTTTTACCACACTTTCCTCTGTGTACATCTTCAGTGCTCGATCCAATCGGTCAACTGCTTTTGGAAGCAGGGAAGGATCGGTATGCGTGAAGTTGATTCGCATATGGTTGCTGCCGCTCAGGTCAGCATAGAAGACTTGTCCAGGCACAAATGCGACTCCTTCCTGAATTGCGAGTTGCAGCAACCGGTCAGAACGGAAGCCCTCAGGGAGGGTAACCCACATAAACATACCGCCAAGTGCATCATTCCATGTGATTCCTTCCCATTGGCGTTCTTTCATCAGCGATGTGAGACGTAGCATACGAGTGTGGTACTCGGCGGACACGGTACGAATATGTCCGTCCAAGTCAAAAAAGTCCAGTAACTCATTCAAAGCACGTTGATCAATACTGCTGGAGTGCAGATCGGCAGATTGTTTGGCATTCGCGACTTTAACGACGATAGCTTGATCGGTCACCAACCATCCAGAGCGAACACCTGGAGCGACAGTTTTAGAGAATGTAGAAGTGTACATTACATGACTGTCTCCACCTAACTGTTGATCAATTGAGAAAAGGGATGGAAAGTTAAGGTTTTCGTCAAATTTAAGACGTCCGTAAGGATCATCTTCAAAAATCAAAGTGCCGTATTTACGGCATAGTTCAACAACGCCTGTTCTGCGTTCCATACTCCAAACACTTCCTGCCGGGTTGGAGAAGGTGGGAATGACATACACGAATTTAGGCTGATGTTTTTTGATCTTGGCTTCAAGATCATCTAATTGCATACCGTTAGAGTCTGTATCTACACTTACAATGTTGGCACCATAGGAATTAAATACCTGAAGAGCGGCCAAATAAGTAGGGGACTCCACCAATACAGTATCCTGCGGATCGAGCAACACACGCGAAACCAGATCAATGGTCTGCTGTGAGCCCGTCGTCATAATGATATTATCTCTGGTGACGGAGATGCCTTGGGATGACATGATTGCTGCAAGACGTTCCCGTAGAGGAATGTAGCCCTCGGTTAGGCCGTATTGAAGAGCGGTAGTACCGCCGAGGCGAAATACCCGCTCATAGGCTTTAGCAACAGCTTCGATGGGGAAAAAGGCATCGGCAGGAAGGCCGCCTGCCAGAGATAACACATCTGTTCCCTGTGTCAGCTTTAAAATGTCCCTTACCATGGACGAGCCCTGAGTACGAGCCATACCCGAAAATTTGTGTTCCAATCCAATCATCTCCTGTGTTCTATACTGTACTATGAAATTTGTTGTATTATATCGATAATGAAGTATAACAGTAAACGTCTAAATGTAACAGTTGATTTTTTGGGGGGACAGTTCCGATGCATATTGATCTCAGCCGCAATAGCAGTGTCAAATTATATTTACAGATTGCCAAAACATTAGCAGATCGCATCCAGTCTGGATTGCTGCCTCAGGGCACAAAGCTTCCGTCTGTCCGTCATCTGTCCAGCCTACTTGCGGTAAGTCCCGTAACTGTAAGCAAGGCGTATGCTGAGCTGGAGTCTATTAATTTGGTAACCTGTACACAGGGAAAAGGTTGCTATGTAGCGGAGCCTTCGGTAGCTGTTCAAGGTGAGGGAGCGCAGGATTTGTCATGGCAAATGTCGCTGATCGATTATTTGCCGCGCGCACAGCTATGGAGAAACTTTAACCATAGCAGACAGGTTCCCTATTCTTTTCATATAGCAGCAATTCAACCGGAGCTTCTTCCTACACGCGAAATCATTGCTGATACTCAACGTCTATCCTCTGGAAATCCCGATGCAATGGCAGCATATGGGACTTTTGAAGGTGATTTAGCGCTGAGGGAAGTGTTTGTAGATCACTTGAACGAACGCAGTATATGCACAGTGGCAGAACAGCTACTCGTAACCAGTGGTGCCCAACAGGGGATTGACTTGGTGGCACGTACTTTTGTTGGTTCTGGAGATGTTGTCTACATGGAGGCTCCTACATATACCGGGGCCATTGATGTGTTTACCAGTCGTGGTGCCAAAGTAATTATGATTCCGATGGATGAGCAGGGCATGCGGATCGATATCCTCACACGTCTTTGCGACACTCATCCCCCAAAACTGATCTACACGATACCCACTTTTCATAATCCTACCGGAGTAACTTTAACGATGGCCAGACGCACACAATTACTGGATCTAGCTCAAAGTTATCATTGTCTCATTGTTGAAGATGATCCATTTTCCGACCTTTATTATAAAACAAAGCCGCCACTCTCTATCAAGGCGCATGATCAGTCCGGACATGTGATATATATCAAAAGCTTTAGCAAAACCGTTGCTCCCGGCTGCCGTATAGCTTGTGTAGCGGCCACGGGCAGTGTAATGGATCGTTTAGTGGCTGCCAAGTCTACTACGGATTTGGGGAGCCCTCTATTAACGCAAAAAGCGCTACTGCCCTTTATCAAGAACCGACTTGATCAGCACCTTGTTTGGTTGCGGGAACAAATGCGGGATCGGTTGACAGTCGCATTGCACACGCTCCAGCGCTATGCTCCGCCAGAGGTCAGCTGGTATGCTCCCGAAGGCGGCTTAAATGTGTGGATTAAGCTTCCTCCTAATGTTGATATTCCAGAATTGGAGCGGCTGGCTGACCGAGAAGGCGTTTCCTTTTTACCTGGGGCAGTATGCTATGCAGGTGGTATGAACAGTAATCATATCCGTATTTCTTTTTCGTATGCGGACAAGGAAGCACTTAAAACAGGTCTTCACAAACTGTGCCGTTTGTTGGGTGAACTGCTTGATCGTTCGGTCATTGTTGAACGGAAGCCTATTTTATAAGGGATATTTGTATTAGGGGGTAAACATCCAAGCACAGCACCTGCCTTCTTAATATGCTGTACTAATTCACCGAAAGGAGTTGCACATTATGAGTCATTGCCCTTACGACCCGATCGTGTGCCCACCGATCCAATTTGTAAATCATCAATTTTTCCCACAAGTCGTGCCTGTGGTTCATCCGATTGAAATTGTAAATCAGACGCACATTGTACCTGTGCCTCATCACGTATTTCCGGTGAGTATAAAGGATCCTGGAGAACCTTGCTGTCATACTCGCAGCCATGGCAAGCGTCCTGTTCGCAGCAGTTCCAAGCGTTAATAAAGCCCAAAAAAGCAGCCATGGGAGCAACTGAACTGCACCCCATTTGTTAGACACGACTAACAATGGAGGTGCAGTTTTTTGCCTAAATTCAGTTTAGATGAGAAA
>NZ_JANAVI010000028.1:0-21902 GCF_024213325.1 Paenibacillus sp. MZ03-122A
GTGGACTTCATCGGCCGGATCGACAACCAGGCGAAAATCCGGGGGTACCGGATCGAGACGGGCGAGATCGAGTCGCAGCTGCTGCGGGTGGAAGGCGTGCGCGAAGTGGTGGTGCTGGTTCGAAGTGACGCGAACGGGCAGAAGGCGCTATGCGCGTATTACACGCCGGATACCGGAGCGGAACTGGCGGTGAACGATTTGCGCAGCGCGCTGGCGCAGGAGCTGCCGGGGTACATGATCCCGTCGTACTTCGTGGAGCTGGAGCACCTGCCTCTGACGCCGAACGGAAAGATTGACCGGAAGGCGCTGCCGGCGCCGGAAGGGAAAGCGGGAAGTGGAACGGAGTACGTCGCACCGCGCAATGAGCTGGAAACGAAGCTGGCGGCGATTTGGCAGGAGGTGCTGGGGCTTGCGAAGGAGGTTGGCGTTCACGACAACTTCTTCGACATCGGCGGCCACTCCCTGCGAGCGACGACGCTGGCGGGCAAGGTATTTAAGGAATTAAACGTCAACCTGCCACTGCGCGACGTATTCCGTCACTCGACGATTGCGGCGATGGCCGAGGCGATCGCCCGGATGGAACGGCGGGAGCATGAGGCCATTCCTCAAGCGGAGGAGAGAGAGTACTACCCTCTGTCCTCCGCGCAGAAACGGCTGTTCATTCAGCACACGCTGGATGGAGCGGATCAGCTTTACAACATGCCGGAGCTGGTGCAGGTGGAAGGCGAGTTTGATTTAGACCGGTTGGAAGCCGCCTTGCGGAAATTGATAACACGGCATGAATCGCTGCGCACCGGTTTTGAAATCGTGAAGGCCGAAGCGGTTCAGCGGATTTACCCGCAGGTCGATTTTGCTATCGAGCATCATCAAGCGGATAAAGAGGATGCGGCTCAAATCGAGCAGATCGTCCGTAGCTTCGTTCGTCCGTTTGATCTCGGCAAGCCGCCGCTGCTGCGCGCCGGGGTCATCGAGCTGGAGCCGAACCTGCATATTCTCCTTTTTGACATGCATCATATGGTGTCCGACGGCGTATCGATGGCGATTGTGATCGATGAGTTCTCGAGTTTCTACGCCGGGGAAGAACTGCCGCCACTGCGCATTCAATACAAGGATTATGCCGTTTGGCAGCAGTCGAAGGCCCACCGAGAGCGGATCGGGCGGCAGGAAGCGTACTGGCTGCAAACCTTCGAAGGCGAGCTGCCGACGGCGGATCTGCCGATGGACTACGAACGGTCTGCGGCTCGCAGCTACGAAGGCGCGCATCTGGAGTTCGACGTCGAAGCTTCTCTCTCTGCGCAGCTGCGCGAATTGGCGGCCGAGCGTGAAAGCACGCTGTTCATGGTGCTGCTTGCGGCTTATACCGTGCTGCTGTCCAAGTACAGCGGGCAGGAGGACTTGGTCGTGGGTACCCCGGTGGCGGGAAGAACGAACGCCGATTTGGAACCGGTCATCGGGATGTTTGTCAATACGCTGGCGATCCGCAATCGTCCGTCGGGCGACAAAACGTTCTTGTCCTACCTGGAAGAAGTGAAGGAAACGGCTTTGGGTGCTTTCGAGAACCAGGATTATCCATTCGAGGAGCTCGTGGAGCGTTTGAATGTGAAGCGGGAGCCGGGCCGCTTCCCGCTGTTCGATGCCGTTTTCGACTTGCAAAATATCGAAGAACGAGACGCAGAGCTGGAAGGGGTCAGCCTGAAGACTTACGAGCTTGACCATTTGGAAGAAGCGAAGTTCGATCTGACGCTGTTTATGTATGAAAACAACGGGGCGCTGAGCGGGGGCTTCTTCTACGCTACCAAGCTGTTCAAAGAAGCGATGATCCGCACCTTGACCGAGGATTACCTGCGGGTACTGTCTCAAATTGCGGAAAATCCGCAACTCGAGCTAAGCCGGATTGAATGTCATAAACGGGCGGCAGGCGCAAAGAGTGCCGTCGATACAATCGAATTCGCGTTCTAATCCTACAAGCGCGCCTCCGCCGTCAAGCGAAAGCGGCGCGCATCCCAAGGAAGACGGCGAACAACGTCCAAGCCCGTAAACGCGCAGGCCGAAAGCAAGCTTTTTCGGACCTGCGCCGGGGCATGCGGTCACTTCATTTTTAGGGGAGGTACAAATGAAATCTTTGTTTGAAAAGGAAGAACAGTACTGGAGCGGCAAGTTTGACGCCGATGACAGCCTGAGCTTCCTTCCCTACAGTCAATCCTCCAAATTATCCGCCGACGGGGAAGCTGCGGCCGAGCCGGGCTTGCTTCACCGTACTCTGCCGAGCGAACTCTCGGAGAGAATCATTTACCTCGCCAACGGTTCGGATTTGGCTTTGTACATGATTGTTTTGGCAGGAGTAAAAAGCCTGCTGTTCAAATATACCGGGCGGGACCAAGTACTGGTCGGTATGCCTTCTTATAGCGCAGACCCCGACGGGACTCCGCCGCCGCATGACATCTTGGTGATCAAGACGTCCGTAAGCCGCCAGACTACGCTCAAAACGCTGCTCGGGGGCATCAAATCCTCCATCGGCGAGGCGCTGGAGCATCAGCACCTGCCTTTTCGGAAAATGGTGGAGCCGCTCCATCTGGACTATACGGGGGACGGCCTCCCGGTCGTCAACACCGTCGCATCCTTCGTCCCGATTCATCCGGAACCGCTGGTTAACCGGGTGGCGGCCGATACGGTTTTTCGCTTCGACCGCCAAAACCACTCCATCGAGCTGGAAATAAGCTTTGATGGGCAGCGGTACGAGCGGGCATTTGTGGAACAGGCGGCCGACCATCTTGTTCGGCTGCTGTCCGTGCTTTTATTTCAGCCGGATCTGGAGCTCGGACAAGCCGATGTGCTGTCCCCAGACGAGAGGGAGACGCTGCTGAAGCGATTTAATGACACCGAAACCGGGTTCGAGCGGGGGAAAACGATTTACGGCTTGTTCGAAGAACAGGCGGAGCTTTACCCGGACAACGTGGCCGCCGTCATGAACGAGCGGCAGCTGACCTACCGCGAGCTGAACGAGCGATCCAACCGCCTTGCGCGGAAGCTGCGGGAGACGGGAGTAGAAGCGGACCAGCTGGTAGCGATTCTGGCCGAACGCTCGCTCGATATGGTTGTCGGCATTCTGGCGATTCTCAAAGCGGGCGGAGCATACGTGCCTGTCGATCCCGACTACCCGGAGGAGCGCATCCGCTTCATGATCGAGGATTCGGGCGCGCCGTTATTGCTGATTCAAAATCATCTGCACGAGAAGACCGACTTCGCAGGAACACGCCTCGAATTGGACGATTTCGTTTGGGGCGACAGAGGGGCGGACTCCGCCGATGCGCTGGAC
The DNA here is from genome assembly GCF_024213325.1 of Paenibacillus sp. MZ03-122A. Classification (NCBI taxonomy): domain Bacteria; kingdom Bacillati; phylum Bacillota; class Bacilli; order Caryophanales; family Paenibacillaceae; genus Paenibacillus; species Paenibacillus sp. MZ03-122A. The sequence goes on from NZ_JANAVI010000028.1 coordinate 3,317, forward strand.
GCTTCGAACCTGGAGCCGATTTCCGGGCCAGTCAACCTGGCTTATGTCATCTACACGTCGGGAACGACCGGCAGACCGAAAGGAACGCTGATCGAGCATAAGAACGTCGTGCGCCTCCTGTTCAACGACAAGAACCTGTTCGACTTCGGGCCGTCCGACACGTGGACGCTGTTCCACTCGTTCTGCTTCGATTTCTCCGTCTGGGAAATGTACGGAGCGCTGCTGTATGGAGGCAAGCTGGTCATCGTACCGCCACTCACGGCGAAAAATCCGGCCGATTTCCTGGCGCTGCTGGGCCGCGAACAGGTCACGATTTTGAACCAGACGCCAACGTACTTCTACCAGCTGCTGCGTAAGGTCTTGGCGGACCACCCGTACGATCTGCGGATTCGCAACGTCATCTTCGGGGGCGAAGCGCTGAGTCCGCTGCTGCTCAAGGGCTTCAAGACGAAGTACCCGGAGACGAAGCTGATCAATATGTACGGCATTACCGAGACGACGGTTCACGTTACGTATAAGGAAATTACGTGGGTCGAGATTGAGGCGGCGAAGAGCAATATCGGCAAGCCGATCCCGACGCTGAGCGTATACGTCCTTGATGAAAACCGCCGCCCTGTGCCGATCGGCGTAGCGGGCGAAATGTACGTGGCCGGGGAAGGCCTTGCGAGAGGATACCTGAACCGTCCGGATCTGACGGCGGAGAAGTTCGTCGATTCCCCGTTTGCGGAGGGAGAGAAACTGTACCGCTCGGGCGACTTGGCGGCTTGGCTGCCGGACGGCAACATCGAATACCTAGGCCGGATCGATCATCAGGTGAAAATCCGCGGGTACCGGATCGAGCTGGACGAAATCGAGACGCAGCTGCTGAAGATCGCCGCCGTGCAAGAAGCCAAAGTGCTCGACCGCGACGACGCGAACGGCCATAAGCAGCTTGTCGCTTATTACGTCGCGGAAACGAGGCTGGCGGCGCATGAACTCAAGGAGGAGCTCGCCAAGCAGCTTCCGGGGTATATGATTCCTTCGCACCTCGTGCAGCTTTCGCGGATGCCGCTGACCCCGAACGGGAAAATCGACCGCAAAGCGCTGCCCGCGCCGGAGGAAGTCGCGGCCGGAGGAGCGGAATATGTCGCGCCGAGAACGCTGCTCGAAATGAAGATCGCCCGCGTCTGGCAGGATACGCTTGGCGTTCCGCAGGTCGGCGTAAAGGATAACTTTTTTGAGTTGGGTGGCAATTCGTTAAGTCTGATGAGGCTCGTTCAAGCCGTTTACGATGAAACGGGCCTCGAGATACCGCTGAACCGCCAATTCCACAATTTAACAGTTGGAGCCATGGCTTTGGGAGAGGGGGATCTGGGCCTGGATAAAGGGGGAGACTCCTTCATTAAGCTGAATAAAGTAGGAGATCTGAACGTGTTCTGCTTCCCTCCGGGCAGCGGCTTCGGCATCGGTTACCGAGAGCTCGCAAGCAGGCTCGACGGCTGGTTCGTGCTCTACGGCATTGATTTTATCGACGATGCCGTCGATTACGAGGCCATGCTGAACCGTTATGTGGACGAGATCGTCCGCATCCAGCCGGAAGGACCTTACGTGCTGCTCGGCTACTGCTTCGGAGGCAACCTGACGTTCGAGGTAGCCAAAACGATGGAGAAAAGAGGGTATTCCGTAACGGACGTGCTCATGGTGGACTCGTGGATTAAGGACACGCTGACGCCTTCCGAAACGTCGGAGAAAGAGCTTGAAGAAACGCTTGCCGATTTCGACGAAGAAGAGAAGGAATTAATGAGCAACCCGCTCGTGCGGGAGCGGGTTCATCGGAAGGTCAAAGCGACCTTGGCGTACGAAGCGCAGCTTATTAATTCCGGCACGATCCCGGCCCGGATTTACGAAATGATTGCGAAGGACAGCGAAGCGTTCCGCCTGGAGCACCAATTGCCTTCCTGGCGGGGGGCAACGACGCAAGCTTACGCCGATTACCGGCTGGAGGGCGCGCACGAGGAATTGCTGGAACTCGCGCGCGTGGAAGAAACGGCCGTCGTCATCCGGGACATCTTAGAGCAAGTCAAGCGGCAGATCGAAGCGGAGGCCGGGGTACTGCATGGAAGCTGACCGCCAGCCGTCTGTTCTAGAACAAGGCACAGCGGCGCCTTCCAAGCGCCAAACCGCTTACGCCGCCTGGAAAGCGTTCCGCTGGCTGATGTCCTATGTAAGCCGTCACAAAGGCTGGATGATCGTCGGTATCTTGTCCGCGATTGCCGCCGCTGTTATTGAGATATGGATGGGAAGTTTGATCGAGCAGCTGACCACCCAGGCTGAGAAGGGGGCAGGGCCAATCGTTCTGCAAATCGTGTACACGGTCTTTGTGGTCATCTTGATCGGTGTGCCGGCGAAGTTTTTCATGAGCTTCGGCGTGGAGCGAAGCAGCGCCTCTGCGGTGCAGGATATCCGCAACCATGTCATGCGTCATGTCGGCAAACTCCCGGTCTCCTACTTGGAAAAGCAGCACTCCGGCGACGTATTGTCGCGGATCAACAACGACCTGCAGCTGATCCAGCAGTTTATGATTCGGGACCTCGCCCAGTGGTTTTATCATCCGCTGGTGTTCATCGGCTGTTTCGCTTATTTGATCTACCTCCAATGGGAGCTGATGCTGTACAGCCTGCTGTTATTTCCCGTAGCGCTGCTGGTTTCCCAATGGATCGGCAAGCAGTTGGAGCGGTTGACGGAGGAAGCCCAGGCGAACATGGGCCGAATGAACGTCAACCTCCAGGATACGCTTGGGGGTATGCCTATTGTAAAAAGCTACCTGCTATCCGGCATGTTATCTCGCTCCTACCAAGTGCTGCTGCAATTGACGGCCCAAAAAAAGCTGGCGGTGAAAAAGCGGGAAGCCTGGGTCAACCCGCTGCTTTCCACGCTGATGATCAGCCCGATCATTTTCGCCGTCAGTTACGGAAGCTATTTGATCTACAAAGAGCAGCTAGGCGCGGGAGAGCTGATCGCCTTCCTGTACTTGCTGAATCTGTGTCTGGAGCCGCTGGAGCATATTCCCGAGCTTATCACGCGGACGTTCGAAATGGCCGGTGCCCTGAGAAGGGTCTCCGAAATCGTCGAGCAGCCGACCGAAACAGAAAATGGCCGTTCGCTTCCGAAAGCGAGCGCCGTCCCCATCGAGTTTCAGAACGTAACCTTCGGGTATGAGGAGAGCTCCCCGATCCTGCGGAATGTTAGCTTCTCGGTGCCGGAAGGGAAGACGATCGCGCTTGTCGGAGCGAGCGGCGGAGGGAAGAGCACGGTGTTTAAGCTTGTATGCGGCTTTTATCCGCTTCCGGAGGACCAGGGTGAAATCCGCGTGTTCGGCAGCCTGATCCACGGCGCCGATCCGGAGCAGCTTCGGTCGCATTTTTCCGTGGTAACCCAGGATTCATATTTGTTTAGCGGCACGATCGCTGAAAATATCGGCTACGGGCGGGAAGTAGCGTCGATGGACGAGATTATCGAAACCGCCAAAGCCGCTCAGGCGCATTCCTTCATTATGCAGCTTCCCGACGGCTACCAGACGTATGTCGGAGAGCGCGGAGGCTTTTTGTCCGGCGGGCAGCGCCAGCGCATTGCAATGGCCCGGGCTTTTCTAAAGAATGCTCCCGTTCTGCTGCTGGACGAGCCAACGTCAGCTCTTGATCCGGAGTCGGAAAGCGCGGTTCAGGAAGCGCTGGGCGTATTGATGAAGCAGAGAACGACGATGGTTATTGCCCACCGGCTTTCTACAGTACAAAACGCCGACGAAATTTGGGTCATGGAACAGGGGAGTATTGTTGAAAAGGGCACTCATGAACAATTGCTGAAGATGAAGGGACTGTACGCCCAGTCGTACTATCAGGAATTTACCGAGTCTGCCGAACGCAGGGAGGTGGCGTACACATGAAAAAGGGCGGATGGCTCTCGCAAGTGAAAGAACTCGGCTACTTGCTGATGTTTATGAACCGCAAGCGCAAAACCCAGTACGCCATTGGCCTGGCCGTGACGGCGCTCACCCAGACATTGTTCCTGATCGCCTTCAGCTTGGTCGTACATAACTTGGTTGATTTCGCCGTGTCCCGAGATACGTCCCTGATGGTGGAAGCCTTTATTATTTTGGGCGCGGCCTTGTTCCTGGAAAATGTGATTTCTCCCTGGTTCATTTACTTATACCAGCGCAGTGTCGAGCTGACTGTGCTGAATATCCGCGAACGTCTTTATGACAAGCTGTGCCGGGTGCGGCCGAGATTCCTGGAGCAGACGCACCATGGGGATTTGCTGTCGCGGGTGAACAACGACGTAACGACCGTTGAGTTTACATTCTCGCAGGTTTACTTCGTTTTGCTGCTTCAAGTTGTCTTTTGCATCGGCTCCATTGTCTCCATGGTGTTGATCGATTGGCGGTTTGCCGGCGTATCCTTCGTCATTCTGCTGCTGTCCTCCGTGGTCAGCCTGAAATTTGCGCGGGATATTCGCGCCTTGTCCGAACAAGGCTTGCAAACGCTCGGTAAAATGACCGAAAAATTCAAAGATTTTATGGGCGGCATTCAAATTGTGAAACTGTTCCGCATCCGCACGATTTACGGCCAGTACGAGGCGTTGAACGAACAAATGACGCAGACGCTTCGGCAAACCGCGCAGAAGAACGGCATGCAGGCTGCGGTGAATCATTTTATCAGCTACGTCACGTTCTGCGGCATCATCGTCATCGGCAGTCTTCTTTATGCCTACGGACTGATGGGAATGGGAAGCGTCGCTGCCCTGGCGGTTCTGCAAGTAAATCTGACGCACGCCTTGTTGAACTTGGGGATGGTTCTGTCGATGACCCAAAATTCGATCGCGGGCGCTCACCGGATTCAAGAGGTACTAAGAGAGGAAGAGGAACCGGAGCGTTTGGGATCTCCTCACAGCGAGCTCGTGTCGGAGGCTGCGGTGGAGTTTCGCGATGTGGAATTTTCCTATCAGGCGGATAAAAAGGTGCTTGTCGACATCTCCATGCAGGTGTTTCCCGGCCAGGTCGCCGCTATCGTGGGGGCCAGCGGCAGCGGCAAAAGTACGCTGATCAAGCTGCTGCTCGGCTTTTATCCTGTGGACAGCGGAGAAATCCTGCTCCAAGGCAAACCGTTCGGCCATTACACGCTGGACGAAATCCGCGGGCAGATTGCATACGTTCCGCAGGAGCCGTTCTTGTTTACCGGCACGATTGAGGAAAACATCCGCTACGGCAACCCGGATGCAACGGATGAAGAAGTGATCGAAGCGGCCAAAGCGGCGTACGCTCACCATTTCATTCAGGAACTTCCTGAACAGTATAAAACGCCGGTGGGAGAGAGAGGAGCGTCGTTGTCGGGCGGACAAAGGCAGCGAATTGCGATCGCCCGGGCGATTCTCAAAAACGCCCCGATTCTGCTGCTGGACGAAGCGACTTCCGCGCTGGATAACGAATCCCAGCATTGGGTACAGCAGGCCCTGAACGTATTGATGAAGGGGCGCACCACCATTCTGATCGCCCACCGTCTCAGCACCGTGGAACATGCGGATTTGATTACCGTCATGAACCAAGGGACGGTCGTTGAGCGGGGCCGCCATCAGGACCTGCTGGCGCTCGAGGGTTATTACGCCCGGCTGTACGGCTAGACCCGCTTTACGGCGGGCGGCTTCCTGCTTGCGAATGCGACAGAGTCTTTTAGTAATCCAAGGTATGACTTTATAACCGGTAGTTACCAGAACACGAAAAAGGGGACAGAGTCCGAAGGAGCCGTTCCGGGAATGGCTGCGCGGTTCTTCTAAGAGTGACTAAGTGACATCTAGGTACAAAGCCTATCTATAAAGAATCTCTAAACCGGGAGTGTGTCGATGTGAGAGAGAATACCAACGAGCAATATGGATTAACGCAAGCCCAGCGCCGAATATGGTTCATGGAAATTATGAATCCGGGAACGTCCATCACGATGCTTTCCGCGACCTACCAGATTACGGGCGAGATCAACACACAGCTTCTGGAGCAAGCGGCGGCAGAGATCGTCAAAACCTATGACGTTTTCCGAATCCGCATTAGCGGGGATTTGCAAAATCCAACGCAGTGGTTCGAAGAGCCGGAGAATGTCCAAGCTAGGATAAGCCGCCTCGAAATAGGCACAACCGAACAATTCTATGCTTGGGTGAAAGAAGTAAGCGAAAAACCGGCCAGCGTGTTCGACGAACACCTCTACCAATTTACGATTATCCATTTTGCGAACGGCCAAGTATGGCTCAATTTGACGGTAAATCATATTATCGCCGACGGCTTGTCCGTCAATGCTTTGCTGCATGCGGTGATGGAAAAATACCTGGAACTGCGCAAAGGCATCTCCAGCAGTTACCAGGCCCCTACCTATCTGGATTATATTTCCGCGGAGCGTGAATATGAGCAATCGCAGCGTTATCAAAAAGGCAAGGAATACTGGCTGACGAAGTACAACACTTTGCCTGAAACGACCGGCATTAAATCGTATCCGCCATTCTCGATCGGCAGCGAATCCAATAAACTGGCCATCACTTTGGACGGTTCTCGGTATGAACGCATTCTGGCCTTCAGCGAACAATATCAGGTCAGCTTATATACGTTATTTCTGTCCGCCATGTACGCCTTATTGTACAAGCTGACCGACAGCACCGATGTTCCGGTCGGCACGGTTTTCGCCAATCGCACCAGCAAGAAGGAAAAAGAAACGATCGGCATGTTCGTCAGCACCGTGGCTACGCGGATTCGTCTGAATCCAGACGGGCACGTGCTTTCCTTGATCCAAACGGTTTCCAAGGAAAATACGGCGGATCTGCGGTATCAGAAATACCCTTATAATCAATTGATCCAGGATTTACGCGAACAACACGGCCGCAACGATCTTTCGGGGCTGTTCCGCACGTCTCTGGAATATCTGCCTTTGAAAATCGTGGAGTACGAAGAAATCAAGGTACGCCTGGAGGCTCACTTCGCTAGACACGAGATGGACGATTTGCTGCTGCGCTTCGACCATATGCTGAATGAAGGCCATGTAATTCTCCATGCTTCCTATCGTACCGGCCTGTTCGAGACGGCCGAGATTGATCGGATTATGGAACAGTATGTAACCGTTCTGGACCAGTTTCTTCAGACTCCCGAACTACCGGTACGCGAGATTTCTCTGCTGAGCGATGAGGAGAGACACCGCATTCTCAACGTTTTTAACCCGCCGGTGTCAGGGCTGAGCAAGGGAGAAGCGTTTCATCGGTATGTTGAAAAGTTTGCCCGGGAAATTCCGGATCATCCGGCAGTCGTCTACATGGACAAACAGCTGACCTACGGCGAATTGAACGAACGCGCCGAGCGGCTGGCTTCTCTCCTTCGCGAACAGGGCGTGGGAAGGGAGACGATTACGGGGATCTGGGCGGAGCGTTCAGTGGAACTGCTGGTCGGGGTGCTCGCCGTTTGGAAAGCCGGAGGAGGCTATGTACCGCTGGACCCCGATTATCCGGCGGAGCGGATTGAGTACATGCTCAGCGATAGCGATGCATCGGTGCTGCTTACGCAGCGTCATCTGTTGGAGCGGGCCGGGGGTTGGTTGGCCGATGACCGGCTGAAGCTTCAAGCTGTCTATGCCATGGACGATGAACAGATTTATAACGGGGATGTCTTAGCCGTGGAATTTGAATCTGCCGGCAGCGCCCCACAAGACTTGGCTTATGTGATTTACACCTCGGGTACGACGGGACGCCCGAAAGGCGTCATGATCGAGCACGGTAGTCTCGTGAATACGGCGGATGCGTACCGTCGCGAGTACCGGTTGGATCAGTTTCCGGTACGGCTGCTGCAGCTGGCCAGCTTCTCATTTGACGTGTTCGTCGGAGACATCGCGCGGACGCTGTATAACGGAGGCACGATGGTGATTGTGCCGAAGGATGACCGGATTGATCCGAACCTCTTATACGGCTGGATTCGGGACCAAAACATTACGGTATTCGAATCGACGCCTGCGCTCATCCTGCCGTTCATGCAGTATATTTATGAAGAAGGGCTGAACGTTAGCTCCATGCAGTTGCTGATTACCAGCTCGGATGCTTGCAGTGTCACCGATTACCGATTGCTGCAGGAAAGATTCGGCGGACAATTCCGCATCATCAACAGCTATGGCGTTACCGAAGCAGCCATTGACAGCAGCTTTTACGGTGAGCCGCTGGATAAGCTGCCGCCGTCGGGTCATGTGCCGATCGGCAAAGCTTGGCTGAACGCCCGGTTTTACATTGTCGATACCGCGTTAAAGCCGGTTCCTGTAGGGGTTCCGGGCGAGCTTGTCATCGGCGGCGCCGGGGTGGCGCGCGGGTACTGGAACCGTCCGGACCTAACCGCCGAGAAGTTTGCGGACAGCCCGTTTGTGCCGGGCGAACGTCTGTACCGGACAGGCGATTTGGCCCGCTGGCTGGAAGACGGCAACGTCGACTTCATCGGCCGGATCGACTATCAAGTGAAAATTCGCGGGTTCCGGATCGAACTCGGCGAAATTGAAACGGCCCTGCTGCGTTTCCCGGGCGTCAAGCAGGCTGTGGTGACCGACCGTACGGATGAGCAGGGGCAAAAGTATTTGTGCGGCTACGTGGCGGCGGATGTTTCTTTGCAGCTGAGCGATCTGCTGTCCCAATTGAAGCAAGAGCTGCCGGCCCATATGGTCCCGGCCCGGCTGGTGTCTCTTGATAAGCTTCCGCTCACGCCGAACGGCAAAATTGACCGTAAAGCGCTGCCTGAACCGACCGGAGAGGTAGAAGCAGGCCGTGAGTATGTGGCTCCTCGCACAACGCTGGAAACAAGACTTGCTCTCATTTGGCAGCAGGTGCTGGGTATTGCGCGAGTTGGAGTCCAAGACGATTTCTTTGACTTGGGTGGTCATTCCTTGCGGGCCTCTACGCTTGTTTCCAAGATTAGGAAAGAGCTGCAAGTCGAGGTTTCGTTGCGGGAAGTTTTCCGTTACACCACGATCGAACAGCTAGCCCAAAGAATCGGCGGTTTAAGGCAGCAGGAGACGTATGAGATTACAAAGGCGGCTGAGGCCGAGTACTATCCGGTTTCATCCGAGCAAAAGCGTCTGTACGTCCTGCGCCAGCTTGACGGGGCCGAGCGCAGCTACAATATGTCGGCGGCGCTTCTTCTCGAAGGCAAGCTGGACCGCACGCGCGTCGAGCACGCGTTCCGGGCGCTGATTCAGCGCCATGAGACGCTGCGTACCGGGATCGAGCAGGTTCAAGGCGAGCTTGTCCAGCGCATCTATGACGAGGTGGAGTTTGCTGTAGATTATTTCCAAGCGAGCGAGCGGGAAGTGGAGCAAGTGGTGGAAGCTTACTATCACCCGTTTGATCTGACCAAGCCGCCACTTCTCCGCATCGGCCTGATCGAAGTCGCCGAGGATCGCCACATTCTACTGTTCGATATGCACCATATCGTCTCGGACGGCATTTCGACAGCGCTGCTCTTCGACGAGTTCAGCCGCCTGTATCGGGGCGAGGAGCTGGCCCCGCTGCGCATTCAATACAAAGATTATGCCGTTTGGCAGCATTCCGAAGCTTACGGGCAGATGCTCCAGCCGCAGAAGGAGTATTGGCTGGAACAGCTGTCGGGCGAGCTGCCGGTCTTGGAGCTACCGACGGACTTCCCGCGGCCTGCGGTGCAAAGCTTTGACGGCCGAACCGTGAAGTTTTATATCGAGAAAGATCGGACGGAGAAGCTGAAAGAGCTGGCGGCACGGACAGGGACGACCCTGTACATGGTGCTGCTGTCGGCTTACACCATCCTTATGCATAAATATTCGGGTCAGGAAGATCTGATCGTAGGCACGCCGATTGCCGGAAGAACGCAGGAAGAAGTGCAGTCGATCGTAGGGATGTTTATCAACACGCTGACCATTCGCAGCCGTCCGGAGCGTTCCAAGCCGTACCTTACGTACCTGGAAGAAATCAAGGACATCACGCTCGGGGCTTTCGAACACCAAAATTATTTGTTCGAAGACTTGGTAGAAAGTCTTCACATTCCGCGCGCGACCGGCCGGAATCCGCTCTTTGACACGTTCTTCTCCCTACAAAATACGGAGAACGAGCAAATTGTCATCGAGGGGCTGGAGCAATCGTTTTATCCACTGGAAAACCAAACATCCAAGTTCGAGCTGCTCCTGGATATTTCGGAGCTGGACGGTCAGCTCGAATGCCGGTTGGAGTACGCTACGGCTCTGTATAAACAAGAGACCGCGGAACGGTTCGCCAGACATTATGACAAGCTGCTCGAAACCATCGCAGCAGCGCCGGACGGGGATATTGCCTCGCTGGAAATGCTCACGGAGGAGGAAATCCGCGAGTTGGTGCGCGGTTTCAACGATTCGGAGGCGGACTACCCGCGGCAGCAGACGATTCACGGCTTGTTCGAAGAGCAGGCGGAGCTTTACCCGGACAACGTGGCCGCCGTCATGAACGAGCGGCAGCTGACCTACTGCGAGCTGAACGAGCGATCCAACCGCCTTGCGCGGAAGCTGCGGGAGACGGGAGTAGAAGCGGACCAGCTGGTAGCGATTCTGGCCGAACGCTCGCTCGATATGGTTGTCGGCATTCTGGCGATTCTCAAAGCGGGCGGAGCATACGTGCCTGTCGATCCTGACTACCCGGAGGAGCGCATCCGCTTCATGATCGAGGATTCGGGCGCGCCGTTATTGCTGATTCAAAAGCATCTGCACGAGAAGACCGACTTTGCAGGAACGCGCCTTGAATTGGACGATTTCGTTTGGGGCGACAGAGGGGCGGACTCCGCCGATGCGCTGGACGCTTCGAACCTGGAGCCGATTTCCGGGCCGGGCAACCTGGCTTATGTCATCTACACGTCGGGAACGACCGGCAGACCGAAAGGAACGCTGATCGAGCATAAGAACGTCGTGCGCCTCCTGTTCAACGACAAGAACCTGTTTGACTTCGGGCCATCCGACACGTGGACGCTGTTCCACTCGTTCTGCTTCGATTTCTCCGTCTGGGAAATGTACGGAGCGCTGCTGTATGGAGGCAAGCTGGTCATCGTACCGCCACTCACGGCGAAAAATCCGGCCGATTTCCTGACGCTGCTGGGCCGCGAACAGGTCACGATTTTGAACCAGACGCCAACGTACTTCTACCAGCTGCTACGTGAGGTCTTGGCGGACCATCCGTACGATCTGCGGATTCGCAACGTCATCTTCGGGGGCGAAGCGCTCAGTCCGCTGCTGCTCAAGGGCTTCAAGACGAAGTACCCGGAGACGAAGCTGATTAATATGTACGGCATTACCGAGACGACGGTTCACGTTACGTATAAGGAAATTACGTGGGTCGAGATTGAGGCGGCGAAGAGCAATATCGGCAAGCCGATCCCGACGCTGAGCGTATACGTCCTTGATGAAAACCGCCGCCCTGTGCCGATCGGCGTAGCGGGCGAAATGTACGTGGCCGGGGAAGGCCTTGCGAGAGGATACCTGAACCGTCCGGATCTGACGGCGGAGAAGTTCGTCGATTCCCCGTTTGCGGAGGGGGAGAAACTGTACCGCTCGGGCGACTTGGCGGCTTGGCTGCCGGACGGCAACATCGAATACCTGGGCCGGATCGATCATCAGGTGAAAATCCGCGGGTACCGGATCGAGCTGGACGAAATCGAGACGCAGCTACTGAACGTCGAGGGCGTGGAAGAAGCGGTGGTGCTCGCCCGTCAGGACGGCGGGGGCGAGAAGGCGCTTGTCGCCTACTTTGTGGCGGACCGGACGCTGACGGTCAGCGAAATGAGAACCTCGCTGGCCCAGGAAATGCCGGGGTACATGATCCCGTCGTACTTCGTGCAGCTGGAGCGCATCCCGCTGACGTCCAACGGAAAAGTGGACCGCAAAGCGCTGCCGGAGCCGCAAGGCGGCTTGCAAACGGGCGTCGAATACGTAGCGCCGCGTAACCGGACGGAGTCCCAGCTTGTGAAGATCTGGGAGGAAGTGCTGGGCTACTCCGGCATTGGAGTCCTGGACAATTTCTTCGAGCTCGGAGGCCACTCCTTGCGGGCGACGAAACTTGTCAGCAAGATTCAGAAGGAAATGAACGTCGAACTTCCGCTGCGCGATGTGTTCCGCTATACGACGATAGAGTCGATGGCCGGGGCTATTGCCAGCTTGGAAGAAACGCGGCACAGCTCGATTCCGAAAGCGGAAGAGAAAGCGTACTATCCGGTTTCCTCCGCGCAAAAAAGACTGTACGTCCTGCACCAGCTGGATGGCTCGGAGCTGAATTACAACCTCCCAAGTGCCTTGCAGTTGGAAGGGGCTTTGAACGAGGCCAAAGTGGAAAAGGCGCTGACAACTTTGGTGGCCCGGCATGATATGCTGCGTACCGGTTTTGAAATCGTGAATGGGGAGCCGGTTCAGCGTATTTATCCGCTCGTAGCTTTCAAGGTCGAGAAGCTTCAAGCAAGCGAAGATCAGGTTGCGGCCATTCTTGAAGGCTTCATTCAGCCTTTTGACTTGACCCAGCCGCCTTTGCTGCGCGCCCTGCTGATCGAACTGGAGAAAGAGAAATTCCTGCTCGCGCTGGATATTCATCATATTGGTTCCGACGGCCTTTCCATGGACGTGCTGCTGCGCGAATTCGTGCGGCTTTACAATGGGGAAGAATTGCCGGAGCTGCGGATTCAATACAAGGATTATGCCGTTTGGCAGCAATCCGAGGAGCAGCGCCAGCGCATCAAACGGCAGGAGGGATACTGGCGCGGGGTATTCAGCTCCGAGCTTCCGGTTCTTGAGCTACCTCTTGACTTCTCCCGCCCGGCCGTCCAGCAGTTTGACGGTCAAACGCTCACGTTTACGCTGGATGCGGAGAAAAGCGAAGCTCTCAAACGGCTTGCCGGCGATTCGGGGGCGACGCTGTACATGCTTCTGCTGGCTGCGTACTCCGTATTGCTTCATAAATACGCGGGACAGGAAGATATAGTGGTCGGCACTCCGATTGCCGCCCGTTCTCACACCGACCTGCAGCCGATTATCGGCATGTTCGTCAATACGCTGGCCCTTCGCTTGGGTCCGGCGGCGGAGCGGACGTTCCTGGATTACTTGCAGGAAGTGAAGGAAACGATGCTTGGAGCCTACGAGCACCAGGACTATCCGTTCGAGGAGCTGGTGGAAGCTCTTCAGGTGAGCCGGGATTTAAGCCGGAATCCTCTGTTTGACACCATGTTTTCTTTGCAAAAGCACGAAAGCTTGGATTTAACCCTGGAAGACTTGCAATGGTCGCTGTTCGACATCGAGGAAAAGACGGCAAAGTTTGATCTTAGCCTTGATATCGTGGAAGTCGATAACGTGTTGGTTTGCAAGATCGAGTATGCTACCTCGTTGTTTAGACAGGAAACGATGGTACGGCTGGCGGGTCATTACGAGCAGCTTTTGGCGTCGATCCTGGCTCAGCCGGGTGCGCGGATTTCGGATTTGGATATCTTGACGGACAGCGAAAAGCATGATTTGCTGGTCGGGTTTGACGTGTCGTCTTCGGCTCTTGCGAAGCAACCCGCCGCAGAGGGTACAGGTTTGGAAGCGGATGAGTCGTGGAGAGAGAGAACGTTCCACGAGCTGTTCGAGGAGCAGGCGGAGCGCACTCCGGGAGCGCTGGCGGTTGTCTACGAAGACAGCAAGCTGACGTATGCGGAGCTGAACGCCAAAGCGAATCGTCTGGCGTATGCACTGCGGGCGCGCGGGGTGAAGCCGGAGCAGGTGGTCGGCATTCTGGCCGGCCGTTCGGCGGAGCTGTTGATCGGGGTGCTCGCCGTATGGAAAGCGGGCGGCGCTTATGTGCCGCTCGACCCGGACTATCCGGCGGAGCGGATCGAGTATATGCTCGCGGACAGCGGGGCGTCGGTGCTTCTCACGCAGACCCGCCTGCTGGAGCAGGCGGAAGCTTGGCGCAGCGACGGAGCTCTAGTGCTGCAAACGGTGCTTGCGCTTGACGACGCCGCGACGTACAGCCTCGGAGCGGCTGTGGGCGAAGCAGGCGCAGAGGCGGAGGCTTTGGCGCAAGCGGAAACGGCTTCTGCCGAAACGTCCGCCACGGCAGAAGCCGAGAAGAACGTACTAGCGGCGGATCTCGCATCGAATCCGGCGAATGTGAACAAGCCGCGCGATTTGGCTTACGTCATCTACACCTCCGGTACGACGGGCAAGCCGAAGGGCGTGATGATCGAGCACCGCAGCCTGGTGAACACGGCGGCGGGCTACCGGCGGGAATACCGCCTGGATCAGTTCCCGATCCGGCTGCTGCAGCTCGCCAGCTTCTCGTTCGACGTGTTCGTCGGCGACATTGCGCGGACGCTGTACAACGGCGGCACCATGGTCATCGTGCCGAAGGACGACCGGATTGATCCAACCCGCCTCTACGGCTGGATTCGCGACTACGCCGTGACGGTGTTCGAATCGACTCCGGCGCTGATCGTGCCGTTCATGGAGCATGTGCATGCCGAGGGTCTGGACCTCAGCTCGATGCAGCTGCTGATCACAAGCTCGGATGCGTGCAGCGTAGCGGATTACCGCACCTTGCAGGAGCGCTTCGGCTCGCAGTTCCGTATTATTAACAGCTACGGTGTAACGGAAGCGGCGATTGACTCCAGCTTCTATGACGAGCCGCTGGAGAAGCTGCCGAAGACGGGCAGCGTGCCGATCGGGAAAGCGTGGCTGAACGCCAAGTTCTACATCGTGGATGCGAATCTGAAGCCGGTGCCGATCGGGGTGTTGGGCGAGCTGGTTATCGGCGGAGCGGGTGTGGCCCGCGGTTACTTGAACCGCCCGGATTTGACGGCGGAGAAATTCGTAGACAGCCCGTTCGCCGCTGGGGAGCGGCTGTACCGGACGGGCGACCTGGCGCGCTGGATGCCGGACGGCAACGTGGACTTCATCGGCCGGATCGACAACCAGGTGAAAATTCGCGGCTATCGGATCGAGCTTGGTGAAATTGAAGCGGCCATGAAAAATTTTGCCGGCGTGCGTCAAGCGCTTGTCATCGACCGGACGGACGAGCGGGGGCAGAAATATTTGTGCGGGTATGTCGTAGCGGATTCCAGCTTCGATCTGGAAGGGCTTGTGGCCCATCTGGACGCCGCGCTGCCTTCCCATATGGTGCCTTCGCGCATCATGTGCCTGGATCAAATGCCGCTTACGCCGAACGGGAAGATCGACCGTAAAGCGCTGCCTGTACCGGAAGGAAGCATTCGTGCCGAGGCTGCATACACGGCGCCTCGTACTCCTGCCGAGCAAGCACTTGCGTCGGTCTGGCAGTCGGTGCTGGGCGTGGATCAGGTCGGCACGATGGACAATTTCTTTGCGCTCGGCGGCGATTCGATCAAGGCCTTGCAGGTATCGTCCCGTCTTTTGCAAACGGGGTACAAGCTGGTCATGAAAGATTTGTTCCATTACCCGACGATTTCCGCCCTTAGTTTGCAGCTGCAAACGGCGGAGAGAACGGCAAGCCAGGCCGAAGTGACGGGAGAGGTCATCTTGACCCCGATTCAGCGCTGGTTCTTTGAACAAAATCAGGCCGACGTGCATCACAGCAACCAGGCGTTCATGCAGTTCTCTAAGCAAGGCTTTGACGAAGAAGCTTTACGCCAAGCGGTGCGTCAGCTTGTCGTGCATCACGATGCTCTCCGTACGGTTTACCGCCAAACCGAGAACGGCTATACCGCCTGGAACCGCGGCGCCGGGGAGAACGAAGCGCTGTTCGATCTGGAAGTTGTCAATTTCAAGGGAGTCGGCGACGTGAAGGAAGCGGTAGAGGCTAAGGCGAATGACATTCAAGCGAGCATCGATCTGGAAAACGGGCCGCTGGTGAAGCTCAGCTTGTTCCGCTGCGACGACGGCGACCACCTGCTCATCGCGATCCATCACTTGGTCGTAGACGGCGTATCCTGGCGGATTCTGCTTGAGGATTTTGCTGCCGGCTATGAGCAGGCGCTGCAAGGGCAACCGATCCGTCTGCCGCTCAAAACGGATTCATTCCAAACGTGGGCGAAACAGCTCGCTGATTATGCGAACGGTCCGGCGATGGAAAGCGAGAGAGAGTATTGGCAGCATATCGAGCAATTGACCTATGAGCCGCTTCCGAAAGATTTTGAACAAGGCAGATCCAAGCTGAAGGACAGCGGGCTCGTGACCGTTCGCTGGACGGCGGAGGAAACCGAACAGCTGCTGAAGCATGCACACCGTGCTTACCATACGGAAATGAACGATTTGCTGCTTGCCGCGCTTGGCCTCGCGGTACAAGCTTGGAGCGGTCGGGAACGTGTGCTGGTGAATCTCGAAGGCCACGGCCGGGAAGAGATTTTGCCGGATGTGGACATTACGCGCACGGTAGGTTGGTTTACAAGCCAATTCCCTGTCGTTCTGGAGCCGGGTCACGCCCAGGCGCTCGGTCATCAGGTGAAACAGGTTAAAGAAAGCTTGCGCCGCATTCCTAACAAAGGAATCGGCTACGGCATCCTGCGTTATTTGTCGGCGCCGCGTGACGGCGAGCGCTTCGCTTTGGAGCCGGAGATCAGCTTTAACTATTTGGGTCAGTTCGACCAGGATTACGAAAGCAGCGGCTCGAGGCCGTCTCCGTTCAGCCCGGGCTCCGATTCAAGCCCGAATGCAGTGATGGATTATGTCCTCGATATCAACGGTATGGTGTCGGAAGGAGTGCAGGAACTCACGATCCGTTATGGGGAAACCCAGTATAAACGGGAAACGGTAGAGCGCCTGGGCACCCTGCTTCATTCGAGCTTGCGTGAAGTCATCAGCCATTGTGTATCGAAAGAGCGACCGGAGCTTACGCCTAGCGACGTACTGCTTCAAGATGTGACGTTGGAGGAACTGGAGCGGCTGGCCGAACATACGGCGGCGCTCGGCGAACTGGAGAATGTATATACCCTGACTCCGCTGCAAAAAGGGATGTTGTTCCACAGCCTGCTGGATACCGATTCGGAAGCTTACTTCGAACAGGTGACCTTCGATCTGTACGGAAGCCTGAATGTCGAAGCCTTCACCCAAGGATTGGATACGCTGGTGCAGCGGAATGAGGCGCTGCGGACCAACTTTATTACCGGCTGGAGAGACGAGCCGATTCAAGTGGTATTCCGCGAGCGGAAGTGTGAAGTGTACTTCGAAGATATTCGCTCGGTAAGCGATGAAGACCCGGAGAAGACGATAGCCGATTTCGTCAGCGCGGATAAAGCGAACAAGTTCGATTTGGCCCGAGGCTCTCTTATGCGCGTGACAGTTTTGCGCACGGGCGACGAGTCCTACCATGTGATCTGGAGTCACCATCACATTTTGATGGACGGCTGGTGCATGTCCTTCATGATCAAGGAAGTGTTCGACACCTACTTCGCGTTCCAAGAGAAGCGGACGCTGGAGCTTCCTCCGGTTACCTCGTACTCCCGGTATATCGAATGGCTGGAAGCTCAAGATGCCGCGAAAGCTTCGCGTTACTGGTCCGAGTATTTGGCGGGTTACGATCAGCAGACCAAGCTGCCCCAGGAGAAAACGCAGCTGAAGCAGGGCGCTTTTGAAGCAGCTGAAATCGATGTGGAACTCAGCAAGGAACTGACCGGGCAAATCGAGCGGGTGGCGCGCCAGCAGCAGGTGACGCTCAATACGTTCATGCAGACCGTATGGGGACTGGTTCTGCAGGTATACAACAACAGCGAGGATGTCGTATTCGGCTCCGTCGTATCCGGGCGTCCGGCGGAAATTCCGGGCATCGAAAGCATGATCGGCCTGTTTATTAATACGATCCCGGTCCGTATTCAAGGCAAAGCCGAGGAGACGGTAGCCGATATCTTGAGAAAAACCCAGGATCAAGCGCTGGCATCGGGAGCTTACGAAACGTTCCCGCTGTTCGAAATTCAGTCGCTGAGCGAGCAAAAGCGCGACTTGATCAACCATATCATGGTCTTTGAAAATTATCCGATGGAAGAACAGATTGAGCAGGTCGTCGGCGGAGACAAAGAAGCGCTGAAAATCGCTAATATCCAGTCGCCGGAGCAAACGAACTACGACCTGGACATTACCGTCATTCCGGAAGAGCATATTTTGCTGCGGTTTACGTACAATGGGCTGACGTTCAGAGAGGAAGACATCAGGCTGATCCACGGTCATTTTGCCCGGGCACTGGAGAAGGTTGCGACTAATCCGAACATCCGCGTGAATCAGTTGGAGCTTTTGACGGCGGCGGAAAAAGAGCAAATTCTTGGCGCGTTTAACCCGGCGCAGCCGGAAGCGGCTCCTGTGGCCGCGTTTCACCGGCTGTTCGAGGAACAGGCGGAACGCACGCCGGAAGCGGCAGCTGTCGTGTACGAGAATGACCGGCTGACGTATGCGGAGCTGAACGAGCGGGCGAATCGCTTGGCGGCCACGCTGCGCGCAAGCGGCATCGGCCGGGAGACGATCGTCGGCATTCTCGCCGAGCGTTCGGTGGACTTGCTGGTAGCCGTGCTGGCCGTCTGGAAAGCGGGCGGGGCGTATGTGCCGCTCGACCCGGATTACCCGGCGGAGCGCGTGCGGTT